>NZ_JANXSO010000137.1 GCF_025352645.1 Iodobacter sp.
TGACGAATACTGGGATACTAACGCGCATAGTATTCAGCGTTTTAAAGGTAACTTGGGGGCCAATGGCAGCAAACCCCGCCAAGATATTTCATCAAAAGTGAATGGCCCGATTTTGGAACATTTACATCATAACTTTGCAACAGCTTGGCAAAAAGAAACCGGCGAAAATTTAATGGGTTTGCGCAAGGCCAAAGAGGCTGGCGCAAAGCTATGCCCTCGGCCAGATGGCACAGGCGCACTGCTAATGGCGCAAATATTACGCACACAATCACAGAGTAAAAAGCCCATCCGTGATATTGAAAAGCTGTATATGCAAACCGTAAACAATTCACTTGGCTTTATTTATCTAGAAAATCAATATTTTCGCTGGACAAAACTAGCAGAAAAAATCAAAGACGTTGCCGCCAATTTAGCTAAAAGCAAAGAAGAGCATGGTAGCGATGCGGGCAAATATCCGCCTGTTCATCTATTTGTGGTGACCAATTCCAGTGACGAGGGCGTGGGGCCAGGCACGGTCAATACCTATAAAATGATGGATAGCCTAGGCAAAGCAGACAATATCCCCGGCGTCACTAAGCAAATGAGGCTGGACGATACTGAAAAAGCATTACAGCAGGCCAGAATCCAGCAACATCTTGCGCAAATAAAAAACAATAACGCCAGCCGAACTAACTTAGGCCTTAACCCGAACAGCAGCACGGGCAAAAAAGCCCAAAAAGCACTCGATGCCGAGCGCCAGCAGGCCAATCAAGAACTGGAAGCCGCCAAACAAAAAACTGCCGAGTTAGAAAAAAAACAAGCAGAATTAAAAGACCCGGATTACAGCGTACATCCCGAATCAAGAACGGGGCTAAAGGTGGTGGTGTGTACGCTGGTCGCGCCGGATTCATCCATGAAAGCATCCACTCTGCCAGATGCCTACGGCACTTACCGCAATGGCGCAAGCTCACAAGGTGAAAGACCCGTGCCACGTCCGGTAGGCAGTCTGCCACCCGCTCCTCAGCCAACTTGGACGCCATGGACACCCGTTTATATCCACAGCAAGCTGATGATTATCAATGATGTCTTTACCACCCATGGCTCAGCCAATATCAATGTGCGCAGCATGGAAGTCGATAGCGAATTGAATATCGCCCATGAAGCAGGCAGCGTTACAAAAAAAATGCGCCGTGATTTATGGGCGCTGCATACCAAGGGAATGGGCGCGCAGGATGATCCAGTAAAAGCATTTAAAGCATGGGAAAAACTAATTAATAGAAATAAAGATGCACAAAGCGAGCATAAGCCACCTATCGCCTCACTAGTCGAATTTTACCGTGACGATCCAACACTTAGTGATCAGGATTAAATATGTTGACCCGCTTACTCTTGATTTGTACTTTTGCGCTTACCGCCTGTGGCAATGATTTTAAGGAAAGAAAATTGGATAATCTGGATGATGTCAAAGCTAAGCTGGCCTTTACTTGTGCATACGAAAAAGACCATTTACCCGCCTTGCCCGCCGAGGCCGATATCTTATTTAATTACGCCCGATTTTTAGAAAAATATAATACTCAAAAACAAGATGAAGGTGTGTTTGCTGAAATAGAACGCCTCTATCGAATTGCCACGGCCAATGGCCATTATAAAGCCAGTATTAATTTACAAAACGGCATGATGCGCCGCTATTTACATGGCAGCTCCACCGAAATGGCCGATTGGGCGGAGGAGTTAATCAAAACCAATATTCCTGCAGGCTATTTCCTAATGGGCCTCTACATCAAAAACGGCAGTGCAGGGATTAAAAAAGACCCTGAGCTGGCTTTGCGCTATTTCCGCAAAGCGGCTGATTTAGGCAATCCAGATGCGCAATATTATGTCGGGGACAAACTGGCTCCGATTGATATTGCACCAGATGTCGCCCGTCAAATGCGACAGTGTGCTGCGGAACAGGGCCATGGGGAAGCTGCCAATGCTCTAGGTATTAACTTACAGGGAAAAGGCTTGTATTCTGAATCCATCAAAGCTTTTCAGCTTGGTGTGTTTGCAGGTAATAATCTGACGGCATCAACGTTAGAAAATGCTTTTAAAGCCCCCCCCCCTGATGACCCATTGGACTACCTTGCTCTTGAAAAAGACGATGAGCGCTCAAAGCGCTACGAAGCCATTGGCGATATGCTAACCGCTTATTATTTTGCTAACCCCAAAGTCCCTGAACTCGATCAAATCGTGCCATTGCCACCGGCCAAACTGCCCAAATGGGACGGCACATTTCAGTGGCTGAAGGAATACCAGGCTAAAGTTGCCCCTGAAAAACCGAGCGATGAACTGATCGCCAAACTAGCTAAAGCAAAGGGGCTAGATCCTGCATCGGGCATGCCACTGGCCCAGCTTAAAAAAGCGGAAGTTGCCCCCGC
>NZ_JANXSO010000164.1 GCF_025352645.1 Iodobacter sp.
TCGCTATTTGGCAGAAATGCAGTATCGATTTAATCGGCGTTTTGATTTGTGCGCCCTAATTCCACGAATGCTACATGCATTACTCATAGCTAAGCCTTGCCCGCGTGGGAGATTAACTGAGCAAGAGACATAATCAGGAAACTTAATATATATTCTGCTGTTAGTCAGCGCTTTATTGCTTGTGCGTTTTCTTGTCATGATTTTCTTAACTGAACTTGCGGACGTTTAACTTCTGTAGGCATTGTAGCTAGAAGGCCATAGCGTTTTTGTAATAAAGCGCTATATACATCTTGATTAATAATGGGGCCTTTTGTATCGCAAGAAATATCAACCAATAAATGTTCTTTAAACCATTTTACTTGTGCTCCTTTTTGATGTTTACCAGTTAGCTCTACGAGTTCTTCTTTATTAATTCTGATGCTGCCCATTTTTTGGCTCCGGTATTGGCCCAACGAATTCAAAAGCCGCCATGCCATAAGTTAATCGTTTTGGATTAGCGATATACATAATTCCCCAGCGTTGTATTGGGTTTGATCGCCACCAATACCACCCGCTTTGATCAAGCTCTGTATGCCTTTTGCTATTACAATTTTCGGTTGGCTCTCTTTGGAGTGGGCTTTTAAACTTATCCATAATGTGTATGGCCTGCAATTTGTTTGGCTTTTAGTCGCCTGGCGTTTTGTTCTTGCCAGTCTTTGGCGCATTCACTGCAGCAAAACACGGCATCATTGGCGGCCTCTGCACTGCACCAGCGGCATTCGCCATTTGGGGGAGGTGTTTTGTCCTGGCTAAGCTTGGCATTTGCAAAATGATTGGCAATTGCATTACTGCGGATCATTTCAGCTACGTCACTAGCTCTGTCGATTGAATCACTCACTGACAAACTCCTTATTTAGGCGCCAGCTGGCCAAGCCTTGCCAAACTGTTTTTAACGCTAGGGTATCTGCTAAGGCGCGGTGGGCTTCGCTATTCCAAACGTGATTAAAGTGTTCTGCTGCAAAGCTTAGTTTTTGCCTTTTCCAGTTATTACGCTTTGAGTCCCATAAGCCGTTATATTCGGCAAAGCTTTCCATTGCGCATTCGATTTCTATGTATGTGCCAATACCTTGAATCATTGGCGGCATAAATGCCCAGTCATATGCCGCGTTGTAAATTACAACTTCATCTGTTGCATGCTCGACAATTAAATTTAAAATTATCCATTGCAACTCATCCATACTGGGGGCGTCGGCGACCATTTCCGGGCTAATCCCATGGATCGCCTGGGCTTCTGGCCACTCAGTTTTATTGAGTGGTTTAACCAGGGTATTGATCAAGACATTGCCATCTTCATCAACAATTGCGACTTCTAGGATTTCATCCTTACCGTCGCTGTTTAGCCCGGTTGTTTCGAGGTCAAGAAATAAAGTTTTCATGCGTTTTTCTCTTCCATTTCCATTTCGAACATAAATGCAGCATCAATCAGCGTATCAGCCGCGTGATCTTTCCCTGACAAGGCTTCAGATAAATGGATCAGTGCTGTAACGCGATTTGATGTATCAAGATAGCCAGACGCTTTTTTAATAATGGCGATTGCTTTTATTACGGCTTTTACTTGTTCTGAAGCGCCACAACCGGCTAATCGCTTAGCCATGCTTTCCATTGTTTCAATTTCCATTTTTATTTCCTTCCGTTATCAATAAGACGTGATTTACCAGCTGGCATCCATCAGCCAGGCCTCTGGCGCGTTTTTGTCTGCTACTGCGGTGATTTCTACTTCCCAATTGCTCTTACGCTCAAAAGGGCGGAACTCCATACGGCCAATGCTGTTCTTTACCCAAACACCATCAGGCACATAAGGCGGAATATCTTTTTTGTAGGCCGCATCTTCGATACGGAAAGCATCTGTAAGCCTCTGAATTTCGGCTTTATGTTCAGGGGTTGAACAGTTATTTACACAAGTCCAAGTGCTCGCGGCTTCGCCGCTGCGCTGAGAATCAACGGCCAAGTCAAAACCATAACCTGACTGATCCATCACCTTACCCAGTGACTTATCCGTGCCCCAGCTCACTTCCCATTCATGTAGTTTGGTCTGGACGCGCTCGATCACCTCGCCATTTGCCGCGCGGACGACCACTGCGGCAGCGATGCTGCGTGGCTCGCCGTATTTATTCAGCGGCTTCACCAGCTCACCGGTGATTTCATCGGGTACCAGCACATGCTCATAGCCAATCTTGTAGCCACTTTTTAAACGTTTAAACGCCTTGGCAAAGGCTGCCCAATCGCCCGCATCTGCGGCCGCATGAAACTCGTTCAGGATCAGCATGTTTTCCTGGGCAAAAAGATCAGCACGGCGCAGATTGCGCCAGATGGTCACCGGTGGCTGGCCCAGCGTTTGAAACTGGCGAATGCGGTTTACACTCGCCCAAGCGCGTACCAGCTCGGCAGCCATCGGCGCGGAATAGCCAGAGTCATAGTCAATATCCATATGCGCGCCATCGATGTTTTTGCACAGGTATTTGGCGATGTAGCCCACTGCGCTGCCCTTGCGTGGATCGATGTTTTCCACGGTAAAGCGGTGCTCATCTGCGCCCACTTCGTCGCCGTCTTCTTCCAGCGCTTTGGCTTTAAACAGCGCCAACATCAAATCAGCACGCTCTGGCTCGCACCACAGCAGCAAATGCCAGTGTGGTGTGCCGTCGGCGTGTGGCTCAACGACGCGAATACCAAACGGGGTTAAATTGCGGTGCTTCCATAGGGCGCGTAAATTAGCCCATACCTTGCACAAATATTGATGGGTATCGCGCGGCGATGGCTCGCCAAAGGCTTTATATTTCTTGCTGCAAGCGTGGTATTTGGAGGGAGCGGTTAAGGTAATAAAGTAGCTATTCATGCCCCACTCATTGCCCATTTCTTCCATGCCGCGCACGCGCGTCATCAGCTCTTTACGGCGCAATACCGGGTTAGAAACGCCACGCAGGCTTAAATCAGCAACTGATGCTTCATAGCCAATTTCATTGGTAGCAATTGCGTTTTGCAGTGCTTTTTGGTTGTTCTCATGGCGGATGCGGATGCGCAGCGCGGTTGCTGCTGTCACGTAAGGGTCATGCTGCTTACCTACATCGCCCAAACGGATATGCGCGTGCTCCACGGTAAATGTTACCGCCCGTTTTAGACGGCCACGCCACCATTTAGGGTCACACAGGCGTTTGCTTAACGCTTCCAGCTGTTCAGAGTCCATACCGCTTAAATCCAGCTCCAGCCCGTGATCGGCCGCAATATTAATCGCCTCCAACATAAAGAAAGGTCGCATAAGTGCGTCGTCCTTACGCCCTGCCTTGGCTTTACTCACTACGTCACCGCATAGTTGCGCCGCTTTCTTGGCGATATCGGCCAGCTCGATGTCATCACACTCGATAGGCAGCAGGCTGGCGCGTAATTTATTGGCAAACTTGCGTACAAAATCATTGGCGTTTGGCACTGCAGCCAGGCCAGCTGCTTTGCTTAATTTGCGCCATTTACTGCGCAAGCTGTGCTTTAGCTGATCGGGGATGCCGATGAGCATCTTTTCAACATTGGCCGCTTCCTGGCGCGCCTGTTGTGCGTGTATTTTTTGATGCCATTGGCTTTGGGCGATCATTACGCGGCCCTCCTGTCTTCGCCGCGCACCGCTTGCGCTGGGCGCAGAGCTTTCATCCGGGCGGCAGTATCAATATCAAAGCGCCGGTTCAGTTCGGCCAGCGCACCGCCGTTGCTGTTTAATAAATGCATCAGCGGGGCCATGCTTAAGTTGTCTATTTCTCTAAAGCCAATCGCCATCAACAGTGGTCTGATATCCGCGTTAAATTCCAAAACCTTGGCTTGTAATTGGGCGAGGATGGCGCGGTTATCCGCGCTTAAAGGGATATCCGCCTTCTTTTCCAACTTAGGGATGTTTTCCGCGTGCGCCGGTGCCCAAGTCGCTGGCGCTGAATGCTTAGCAAACGTACTTACCTGCGCCATCAGCGTTTCACGCACAGATAGCGTAATTTTTTCTGCATGGCAGCGTTTAGGGTCGGCGTGGTTAGCTGTTGCAACGGGGCTAAGTTGGGCAAGAGCGCTCATGGCTTAACTCCCAATCACTTGAAATTGGCTAATGCGATGCAGTTTGGACCAAGCGTCCACTAAGGCTTGATCTTGTGTTTCAAAGGTCTGCCGGTATTGGCCGGCCACTTTGAGCAAATAGCCCTCTGCTGGTGCGGCATCACACACGTTAAAAAGCCCATGCTTATCCACGACCAACGCCTTAAGCACCGCGCGGTGGAACAGCTCAATCATTTCCTCTGCATCTTTAGCTGGGCACCAAAGATACAGCGTCCAAACCGGGGTACCGCCAGCAGATGGGCGCACCAGCCGAATGCCTTGCACCGCGATATTTCGCTTTAGCCAGCTTCGGCAGGTGCGGGCAAAAATATTCTTTAGAAACTGCTGGGTGTTCCATGGCGATGGCGCACCAAATAACTCAAACTCCGGGTGATCCGGATAAAAGAACGGTGGCGCTTTCAGCTGCACGAAAAAACCCGCCAATCCTTCACTTACGGCGCATTGCTCCATTTCCCTCACCCACGCCACAAATAAGTCACGTTTTTTCGTGCGCTGTATCCTGGCTTTTATCTCGGCAATATTCATTTACGGCTCCAAAAGGCAAAGCGGTGCCCTTAAGCCCGTTTAAGGGCTTTTTCTGGGCGTGGATTTATGGGTTAGGGCTTAGAGCGTTAGGCTGAGCTGATCTTTAGCGCCATCATTGGCGGCAGCAGGGCGCTCAGCAAAGGTATGAATAGCCATATTGCGCGAAAGCACAATATCGAAATGCTCGGTAATTTCGCCGGTAAAGTAGCTGTGGCGACCACAGTTTCTGCATACCAGCTTGGCTTTTTTCAGCAGAGGGCCGAATTCTTCGCTGGTGCGAGTGGATGTCTTACCGCCACATGTAGGACAAAGAATCTCTAAAGCCATTATTACATCCCTCTGATACTATGTTTTTAAGCGCTTGCTTATGCTTGAAAGCAAATTGTTACTTGTGTAATGGTATTTCTTGCCTTACGCTTACTTCCATTACGTTTTATTGCTTGCTGGGTTCTTCTACATGAACGCCCATCGCTTTCATGCCTGCCAGCACATAAACCCGCGCCAGCGCACCCCATCCCATACATTCTTTTTCTGCCATGTACTTCAAGACGTCCACTTCATGCTTATACATACGCAAAGCAATTTGGTTTTTTTCTACACCTTTGGCTGTGATTTTGTAGCCGGTCTTTTTCATACTCTGATCTCATGTTACATGCGATAAAATGGGCCATAATGGCCGCTTCTAGAGGCGTACAAGTTTTATCCTAAAGCACAGCTAGCTTTGTTCAGAAAGCTGGTTTCTTGTCACCTCGTTACGTGACTGAATTGGATTATGTATCAATATATTGATACGTGCAAGGGTTTTATGGATCAAAAAATTGATATTGGTCTGCGAATTGCAGAAGAGAGAAACCGTCTTGGTATGAACCAAGCCGATTTTGGTCGATCTGGTGGAGTATCCAAAGGATCGCAATTACTCTATGAGAAAGGAAATGGCGCACCAAATACGGATTACTTGGCAGCTATTGCCAAAATTGGCGCTGATATCCAGTACATCATCATGGGGGGTCGCTCATCGTCTACCCCCGTTACCCCTAGTGACGGAGTTTTCGCTGATTTCTCCTTAGTGGAGTTAGGCCGCCCGCTGGATGAGCTGCGCCCTATTGGTGATCGCCTGCGTGAGTTACGCATGGAGCAAGGCTTATCGCAAGCCGATGTGGCAGCGCTGGCTGAGGAAGGCGGGGCCAAAGGCAGCACCCGCCACCTGCAAGCCATGTATGAAAACGCGCTGCAAATGCCAGATCAAGCCTATTTAACCGCCCTGGCCTTTGCGGGCTGGGATGTGTATTACATCGTCAACGGCGTGCGCAGCCCCAAGCCGCTGAAATTTCATGCGGGCATGAGCAGCCAGGAAAGCGATGATCTGCGTGTGAGTGATTACGTGCCTGAAGAACTCAAGCCGCTGTTTGATTCGTTTATTGATCTGTGGATGTGCCGCACGCTGGACCCGGCCATGCTGCAAACTTGGGTAAAAATGGCAGACCAGATGAACCCAAGAAAAACCCGAACCCCGGCACCGCTGCCCGCTGGGGAGCGAGTAGAAAAAGCCAATGCCGCGCTGCAACAGCATAAGCAAGAGCTGGCCGTATCGGGGCAAGCTGGCAAAATCGATATGGGGGTGTTTAGTCGCAAGCCCGGTAAATAACTTAGCGTATTGATAATTAAAGATAATTTCGGCCGCTTTATTAAGCGGCCATTTTTACGGGTGCTGTTAAGGATTTGCTAATGTTACACTTGTATTTTTGTATGGTTTGAGAAAGAAATGAAAAAGATTATTAAATGGGCTTGTTTTGGTTTTTTAGGTATTACCTTTCTAATTTTGTTTTTTTCTGCGTCGAGTAACTGGGGAAGGTTGCTTTTTGTCGCTGAGACTGCATGTGTGATTTTCGTTTACCGCAAACTGGTTCAGCATTGGGTTACTAAAGGGTGGTCTGCATTCGTTTCGCAATCTTCCAGTGTGACCATATGTTATGTGGTGTGGTGCATCGTTGGATCTTTTAATATAGGAAGCTCTTTAAAGTCAGATAAGCCTGCTGAGCAAGTGGCAAGTGCAAGTGAGGCCGCTGCGATTGCGCCATCAAATAGCCAGGCTAAAAAAGCTGATGATCATTATCTGGTCGGTGTAGCTAAGCCTTATACCGTGGCAAAAGATGATGATGGTCAAGACAACAGAAAAGCCAAGTTTCATATTGTGGCGCCTGATGCGATAAGCAAAGCAGACCGGGCTGCAACTGTAAAAAAAGCAGCCATGGAGCTTGCGCCCGGGAAGCTGGTCAAGGTTGTTTTTTTAGCGTTTGATCAATCTGGAGTTGGGTCTGGCAATAACTTGGCATCTGCCAATTATTTTGCAGATGGTTGTGGATTTTCTGGCCGTGAATGTGACGGGAAGGAATGGGAAATTCAGGCGACTGATTCACAAGTAAGCGCCGAACAGCTGACTATTTCGCGGGAATGGGAAAACAATAAAAAACGGTTTATTGATAAAACGGGCAATATTGATGAGCAGAAGCTAACTCGTTTTCTGGCCAAAAAACTAGGCACTACTCCTGAAAAAATAAGCCTGCCATTTATTAGCGAGCTAACGCCGATGAATGCTTATTCTTCAGCAGATGATGAAGCCGCAGCGAAGACTCGCATGGCAGAAAAAGCTAAAGCTCTTGAGGCTAGAAAAAAGTCGATTGAGGCCCAGTTTAGCCCGTGGGATGGTGCGCATCGTGGCCTTGAGCGCGTGATCAAAGAAAAAATGAATGATCCAAGCAGCTATGAACATAGCGCTACCCGATATTTTGATATGGGGGATTATTTAATTATAAATACCGAATATCGGGGTAAGAATTCTTACGGTGGCGTGGTAAAAGGATTCACTAAAGCTAAGGTAGGGTTAGATGGTGAGGTTATAGAGATTCTTGAGTCTCGCTAATGAAAGCAAAAACGGCGGCCAGATGGTCGCCGTTTTTGTTGGATGAGCAGGATCAGCCCACTTTGATTGTTATGGGCTTTTCTGCACGGATGAGCATTGACACGAGGGAGTCGATCGTAAATTTGTTGGTTTTTTTATTGACCACATCAGAGACTCTTGGCCTTGAAATATGAAGCTTTTTAGCCACATCCTCTTGTCTCAGCTGAGTGCTCTTAATCCATGACCCCAGCTCTATAATCAATTCTTCTTTAATTTTTAAAGTGGAATTGATTTGTGCGAGGGATTCGGCCTGATAACGCTGGGCATCATCAGCCGAAAAGCCAAGCTCTGCAAATAGGTTTGCGCTGGGCTGGGTGACATGTCTGATTTTAGTGTCGATATTACTCATGGCTTGTATTCCTTGCTTGTACGATGGCTCGGTATCGTGCCTCAGCGATGTCTTTATCTTTCTTTGATGTAGCTTCTGTTTTCTTTTGAAAGCAATGTAGTACATAAATTGCTTCATCAAACTTGGCAACGTACATGATGCGAAAGATTCCAGTAGCATCTTTGATTCTAATTTCCTTTGTTCCTCGGCCTACGGCATCAAAGGGCTTCCAGTCATCTGGTTCCAAGCCAGCTTGTACTTTTGAGAGCTGAAAGCCTGCTTCTTTGCGTGGGGCTTCTGGGAAGCTAATCAGGTCTTCACGTGAGGATCCTGACCAATGGATTGCTTTGTTTTCTCTCATGTATAAAATTGTATACATCTATTTTGTTTTGCACCATGTGAAATAGTATTTCGTGGTGTGCAAAAGACAAACGGCGGCCCAGATGGTCGCCGTTTGTCTTTCCGAAGCTGGAGAGTGTTTAAAATAACTCTGGGGTTATTGCTTTTGTTCTTTTTGGGGTTATAATAACCCTGTCAGCAAAGAGTAGAGGTCGTCATGACTAGCCAGGCACTCATTAAGATGCTGATAAGTGACGGTTGGTATGAAGTGGCAACGAGGGGAAGTCATCATCAGTTTAAGCACCCTACGAAGCTTGGTCGAGTAACAGTGCCTCACCCCAAAAAAGACCTGCCAATCGGAACCCTTAACAGTATCAAGAAGCAAGCCGGCCTGAAGTAAGGCCGGTTTTTTTCCTGATACACTTTTCTCGGATCAGATGGAGTACGGAAAATGTTGTATCCCATTGCAATTGAACCCGGTGATGATCAGCGCGCATTTGGTGTGATTGTCCCTGATTTAGTGGGTTGCTATTCTGCTGGCGATACTTTAGATGAAGCATTGAGTAATGCCAAAGAGGCAATTTCTCTACACTTGGAAGGTTTAGCAGAGGACGAAGAAGTGATCCCTGAAGCAAGCAGAGTGGATGCTTACTTTGGGAGCCCTGAGTACGCGGGCTTTGTATGGGGAATGGTAGAAATTGATGTTTCCCGTTACCTTGGAAAATCAGAAAAAATTAACGTCACATTACCTGGGCTATTAATTCATCGTATTGATGCTCGCACCAATAACCGGAGTGGCTGGCTTGCAGAGGCTGCCATTGAAAAGATGGCTCGTGAGCTTCACGCGGCGTAAGTCATCACGCTGGTTAAAAATAAAAAAGGCGGCCTTTATGGTCGCCTTTTTTTTGTTGATTGACTTTTTATACGTCAATGCCGTAGTATTGATGAATGCATACAATAATTGAAACGCCAACATTCTCCGCAGATGCAAATTTGCTGTGGATTGAGGAAGAGCGAGGTGCATTTTGCGCTTGGTTGGCAGCTTACCCTGAAGCTGGGGACGTTATTCCAAGTAGTGGCGGTTGCCGTAAAGTGCGTTGGGCCAGATCTGGTACGGGTAAAAGTGGTGGTGTTCGTGTGATTTACTTTACGCGTTTGCCCTGCGGCGAAATTTGGCTTTTGCTCATTTACGCAAAAAGCGTTCGCGGGAGTATTCCTGCTCATCTATTGAAGTCTATTCGGGAGGCTCTTGAAAATGACTAAAGCACTAGACCATGACGTAATGACGGGTGCAGAGCTAGGCGCTAAGCTTTTGCAATCGATCCGTGAAATGTCCGCCGGTAAAACGGCAAGGGTTACTCAGGTTACACCCAATGAGGTTGCGGCAGCCCGACTTAAAACGGGGCTTTCCCAATCTCAGTTTGCTGAGGCTCTGCATATTTCAGCGCGCACTCTTCAGGAGTGGGAGCAAGGCAGGCGCAAACCTTCTGGTGCTGCTGATGCATTAATTAAAATTGCAGCAAGGCATCCAGAGATCATTAGAGAATCATTAAGATAAAAAACGGCGGCCAGATGGTCGCCGTTTTGGGTTTATTCAGGAATATCCGCCGAGGGCGGTTTTTTTTCGTCTACCACATCCAGCAGCCGCATCATGCCTTCAATCATTGCTGTGGGTAGTTGATCATGTTTATCAAGTAGATCTAATCTGGCCAGTAGCGGTGCTAGTCTGTCACTGTGTTGCCAAATACCACTTGTTGCATTGCCTTTCATTTCACCTTCTCCCGTCGCAAGCCAATAGGGGTTCACCCCCAGCATTGTTGCTAGTTCGAAAGTTTTGCGCGAAGACGAATTTTTACCCTTTTCTAAATCGCTAAGGGTTTGCTGGGTCATGATATTTTTATCCTCAAGCATGCGGGCTAGCGTCTTTTGCTGCCAGCCTAGGGCTTCGCGTGCTTGGATAATTCGGGAGCCTATTTTCATACCCCCTTTTTATGATTCCTTGCGCCTCACGTCAAACAGTCAAACTTTTTTTAATATTAGTGTATTGCTTGTCCGGCTGTCGGTAAATATTTGAATGTTTAGTTTTTATTGCAGCTAAGTCTTTAGAATTACGCGCTTTTTGTTGGTTCAATGATCCGCTTACTACCTATTGTTACTTCCGATCGCATTGCTAGTTTGGATATTCCTGTTGCTGGTTTTGATAGCGAATCATCCTGCGTATGTCTCGCTGATATTTATGACGAGATTGGCGAACTACGTGCTGTTTACTTAAAAGTGACCATGCCCGATAAGACCATTCTTGCTGGTGATTTACTTCGCTGGCATTTAGCCGCGCCTATGAACATCCCGCAGCCTATTGAGGCTTTTCTATGTCAGGTACCGCTGGTGATGGTGGAGCAGCTTTACCCGCATATCCCGTGGCGCGAAGGATGGCAGCGGGATTTAATCCCTGGCTGGGCGACTACTCAATTGGTCAGCGCTGCGCCACCGATGCCGATCGTTCCACATGGTGACCCTGTCCTGCAGGCCGCGCTGCAAAAATGGCGCTGGCTTCTTCCAACGATGGCGTTGGACGAATGGGGTGAAAATATCGACGACAATATTAGTAATCTGATTGAGCTGGTTCAGCCTAATGGCTCACCTGATTTTGCAACCTTGGATGGTGGCAATTTTTTAGGAGGGGATTGTTGGACGCTGGAGTCAATCCGAGCGCTGTGGCCAAGCGCTAAAAGTGGCCGGCGGCGTAGTAAATTAGGCAAAGCGGCTTTTGGTGCAATGTTGCCTGAATACGCCTTAGAAAGAATGCTTGCCCGGGCTGCTCATCATGCGGCTGCTTTACAAGTTTGTGCGCCGTATCTGCATTTTTGGTTACCTGAAATGCTGGATGATGCAGAATTGGCGGAGTTAATCATGCAATGCTTATGCGCACGTAGCAATATGATCTGGCTTAGAACAAGGCTCGCTCATGCCTATTCGTAAAGATTTTGCCGAACGCTTATCGATGTTTGCACCTGAAGCAATTGATACCAGTGATTGGTGTGAAGGGTTTTATCTCACTATTTCTGTCCGGGGTATTCCATCCAGTGCAGAGCATGGCGCGCATGGCGTCGCGGTATTTATGCGTAAGCCTATTGCAGATACGCTATACCGGTTTGCAGACACTTCTGCGCTGGCTCCGCAATTTAGTGAAGCTACGATTGCTCAATGGCAAAGTTTGATTTTGCGCTGTAAGTGGGCTTTTGATCACGGCATTTTAGAATCCCCCGCACCTAATACCTTGATCTATTCAAGGCAGGTGTTGTGGCGGCACCCATCGCCAGACATTGCATTGCAAAGGGCGTGGACAAAACATGTGAATTTCTTGCTACCCCCATCGGTAAAAACACAAGAGCTGGGCGGCATTATCCAGCGGCCAGATTCCCCCGCAATGTCTGCAGTATTGGCAGATCTGCGGGCTGTGTTTGGCGCTCTATTGAATGAAAACCACGATAACAATATAACGACGCTTGAATACAGGGGGCGTGTGACTGCCGTGGTAGCAGCAAATGATCCTTTACTCGCTGCAGATGCGGTGACTGAGGCGGGTATTAGCCTGGCCATGCAAAGTGACCATCCTGCACAACTTTTAGTTTTGCTTGATCATGCCAATGAATTGAGCGCAGAGCTTGCGCATGCAATGGCTATGCTGCGTGAGCGCTGCGGAATTGATGCCAGCGTTTCTACGCCACAAAATGCGGTGGAGAAAGTTTCTAAGTGGCTGTATGGATAAATTATCCACAAAATTGTGAGTAGTTCTTAATTTTTAGCCAAGAAAATGGCGGCCAGATGGCCGCCTATTAGCTTGCTTAAATATCAGGCATTTATTCTTCGTCATCATCGGCCAGCTTCTCCAGCCTTACTTCCAACTCCAAAGAAGTCCCCAGTCCTGTTTCGCTCAAAGTGTGTGTCACTTTGCTGATAATCCATTCCGCATCATCAACCATCGGTTTAAAGCCACTAACCCTGGCTGGCATTTCTGGCATGAGGTCTGGGCGGCCACGAGCAAGGTTAATGCTAAATTCTGCAACACCCCGCTGAAGTTTGGCCCAATTAGATCGGGCTGCCCTTTCTGCCGTTGCCTTACTTGCATAGGTATGGCGCAGTATTTTTATATTTCCTTCAGGTGCTTTTTCGGTCTTGCCATTTTTGTCGTAGGTGACTGCGCCTTGTTTTGCACCCTTGGTGTTTTGATAGTTCGCTTTAACGGCAGTATAGTTTTCCCGATCAGCAATACTGATGCGGTGGCTGTCACCGCTGGATCGTGTGATTGTGATTGCAGGCATAGGCTTGCCGCTGACTGTTTCGCCGTGGCCGGTTGGCATAAATAAAAGATGCCCTTCTTTTACTGTGACAATGGCATCGAATTGATCGCCCAAACGGGTCAGCAGATTCATATCTGATTCATTCGTCTGGTCGATATGCGCTACGTTTTTTTTTGCGAGGGAGGGTGATATTTTTGATTTGAGTTTATTTTGTTTTGCGATTGTGGCGACAATATCGCCCAATACTTTGCCGTGAAAACTTCTTTCTCGTTTTAAATTTAGGCTGCCATTCATTTCTGCTGAGCGGCCACGTAAAGTGAGCTTATCTGGGCTGCCACTATGCTCTACTTCATCAATTTTGTAGCTACCTTTATTGATGAGCCCCGTTTCTTCCCATCCAATGGAGATGCTTAGCTCTGCTCCGCGCGGTGGGATTTCCAGCAAACCATCATGGTCTTGCAAAACTATATCAAGCTGGTCAGCTTCACCGCCGCGATTATCAGTAATTGTGAGAGATTCCAAACGATCATCTAAACGGCCAGTAATGTCTTTGCCATTTAGGTGAATAGCAAAGATCGGCTTTGGTTCTGTGTTGTGATAAATCATGCGGCTTCCATTCTCTGATCGAATTCCATTTCGTCCTCTTCTACTGCAGTGTCGTCATCATCAACACGCAATAGATTAAGCGTGTATTCAATACGGCGAGCTGTGCCATCCTGAAAAAACACCGAACGGGTGGTACTAAGCGATTCAACCACGAACATTCCGAGAATATCGCCCATGCCGGTAATTAGAGGCCAAGAAAGCCCTTCGTCCCCCATGATCCTGATCTGCTCAATGGCGGACTCTCCGCCCGTTAGCTCAGGAATCAACACGCCAGTCAGCGTGATTTTTTCATCTTCTGGCCCCGTGAACTGGTGGGCGGGGCGCTGGCCAACCCGATTGCCTGCTGGATGCCGCCATGCAAGCTGTTGTTGAAACTCTTGATAGGGCAAGTTTTTTTGCTCGAATACAAATTGGCCAAGGGCCAGCATCTTGGTTTCCATGGCTAATCCTTATCTGATAGGCGCGAGCGGCCTTTGGCTGCATTGGCGCGTTGAATTTTCTCAATTTCTGCTGCGACCATCTGGGCAATCTGCTTAGAGTCTTGCCCTGGCTGCTGATAGATTTGAATGGTGATCGGCGCTAATGCAACCGGCGCGGCCGCCGGGCGAGCGCTGGCAGAAATGGGCGGGCGCGTATCCATTGGTACGTTGGCCAAGGCTGGCAAGGTGGCGCCCAGAGTCAGGCCGCTGGTTGCTGCAAGTTGGCCGGTAAAACTGCGCATCCCATTTAGTGCATCAGACACGCTTGGCAGGTTAGGTAGTGGGAGATTGATCCTTTTAGCTTGCTCAATTAATGATTGAGCCATGCCATCAAGTGTGGCCAGCGGGGCGTTTTGGCCTTTCCCTAAGCCTTGATTAAAGCCTTCCATGGTAAAACCACCCAGCTCTGCAAAAACACGGCTGGGGCTATGGATTCCTAGTTTTTCTTTTACCCAATTTGTTGCTCCAGACCCGACAGAGGTAATCGTTTCTTTTAATGCACCCATTTTGGATGTAATGCCGCTAATTAATCCGTCGATCATTTGGCCCCCAATCGTCACAAATTGAGTAGGCAGGCTGAGCAGTTGCGCAACAATATTTCCAATGGCTGTGCCAAACCTAATCCCCATATTTTGCGCGGCATTTCCAGTATCGTTTACTGGTTGTAGCAAAGCTTTTATCCAGCCCCACAATCCTTGTGCTGCAGTAGAAATTAAGCTTAATGCTCCGCTGGCAATGCTCCCCATTACGCTAAAGATTGGCCCTAAAATTGGGATGCCGCTGAGTAGCTTTGCAAGACTTCCCCAATAATGGGTGCAGGCTTGCCAAAGTGCTTTAATTGCCGGTAAAGCTGCAGAGATTAATCCGCCAAAAAAACCAGTAAAAAATGCTTTAATTGGAGCCCAGTATTTGTAGAGCAGAACTCCAACACCGATCAGTGCTGCAATACCGCCGATAATCCAGCCGATTGGTGTAGCCATAATGACTGCGCCTAGCGTAGCGAACATGCCACTTAATGGCGCAAGCATAGCGCTGATGCGAATAATGCTCGTAAATAGCAAGGGCATCAGAGAGCGTCCAAGGGTTGCTATTCCACCGCTGAATTTACTGATTAAGCCTATGGGGCCAGTCAGGCCGATCCCTAGTGTGGACATACTTAACCTCACCATAGCCATTGGCCCAAGTATGGCGGCGAGGGCTAGGGTGACCGCTCCCATTACCAGCAGAAATACTGCTAAGGCCGCGGCGCCAATGATCAGCGCGCGGGCCAGTTGGGGGTGCTCGTTCATCCATGCTTTGGTAGCTTGGGTAATAGCGAGTATTTTTTCCAGCAGGCTGTTGTAGAGTGGCAGAACGTTTTCACCGACTGCCAGCTTCAGGTCTTCATAGCCTTTGTGTGCTGCTACTTCTTTACCTGCGGTACTTATTTTTGCTAAAGCGTTGAGCTGGTCAATTGTTGCTGAGCCTTCACTTAGTTTGGCACTTTTGTGAATTTGTTGTCGCTGTAGCACCATGGTGGTCATTAAGTTGGCGGCGGTACGATTGGTAAAAATGCTTGAAATAGTATCGTTGATCGCGCCTTGATCTGTAATTCCTTTCGCCTTTAATGCTGGCAATAGGGTATTTTCTAACCACTCCAAGGGGTTGGCTTTGAATGTTTCGCCATCTTTGAGCGCACCGGGCTTAATTCTCTTGAGTTGGCCAACCTTATCGTATTCAACATTCTTAGGATCGATCAGTCCCAAGCGTCCCATTTCCCTTGCGGCCCTTACGGTTGTTTTACCTTGATAGATATTGCTGTATGCGCTCATCAATCCGGTACCGACCTGATGACCACCCATTTCTTGGATGAGTGGTTCCATCATGTTGTAAAAGGATCGGCTGCTTAATTGCTTACCCGCTACACCACTGGTTTGGATAAAGTTTTTCCATTCTTCAGGCCCAACACGGCCACCTGTTGCAGCGATAACTTGCTGAATCCGGTTAGCTTCGCCCATAAAGGCTTCTTTGTTTTTTGTTCCTCCGCGCAGTTCAATTACCTTGAGCATATTAATAAATTGCTCTTCGTTTTTTGCGCCGTCTGCTGCGCCAAAAATAGCGGTATTTGCGAACTTCATTTTTGCTAGTTCTGGAGCCACCATCTCGGCATGATGCAGATCTGCAAAGACCGTCATGGCATCGCGCACTAAGGTGGCATTTTCTGTGGCGCTGGTGCCATAGGTTTTCATGGCCCGTGCATAGGCTTCGGCATCAGCATTGGTTTCTTTGGAAAAGCCTAAACCAGCGATGCGCTGCATTTCAGTATTGAAGTGTTTGGCCTCATTGATGGTCTGCATGATAGGCAATCCAACCGCGGTACCCACACCCATGGCCGCTGCCCCTGCTCCCGCAATTTTGTCGCGTGTTTGTATTTGGCGATCATAAGTGGCTCTAGCGGCACTAAGGCGTTGCTGTTGATGCCCTAGTTGTTCGAGTCGTTGACGCTGTTGCGCCAGAGTTCTGTTTGTGGCTTCGGTGCGTGTTCTCAGTTCCGCTTCAGCTTGGGCAAGCTGGCGAGTTGAAATTCCGGTATCTTGCAGCCTTTGGCGAGATTCGCTTAATGACCTACTTAGATTTTGGCGTTGCCCTCGGTTACGAGTTAGTGCCTGTTCATCTGCATGCAGAGCGGCACTATGACGTCTGGTGGCATATTGTGCACGCTGGTATTTAAGCTCAACTTTTTCTAATTCGGCAGTTAGCAGGGCAAGAGATCGTAACTGAGCATTTGATGGTTCAGGGGTTTTTTTTATCTCTTCGGATAGTCTTTTATAGCTTCTACGTGTGCCTTTAACTTCATCTGCAAGTTGCGCTTGCAGTGTCCTAGATTGTTTTACCCTTAATTCATTTACTTTAATGGAGTCTTTTAGCTCCCGCATTTGTTCGGTTGATTTCTTGGCTTGTTCACGTAGCTTGTTAAATCCATCTATTTTTAGTTGGGTACCATTAAGTTCTTTTAGTTTTTCACGTAGTACCTTTACTTCGCTTGATACTGCTTTACTTGCACTTGAAATACCTTTGAGCGGGGCGGTTACACGGTCAATTGCCGCTAAAATAACTTCTAGTTTTAATTTACTCATTCATCCGCCCCGTGTCTTTTTCTGGCCTCTTCGTGCCAATCCATTAATTCAGCTAATTCCATGCCTTGCATGGCCGACGGTGGCCAGTGGAACACCAGCGCAATATCGGCCATCACACTATCTACTCGGTCGGGAAAGCCTCGGCCTGTGCCGCTTTCGGCAATAAAAAACCAACGGCCACTGCTCCCAGCTGTAGTAGATCGGCGGGGTCTAGATTAGCGACATCGTTATCTGTAAGTGTGGGGCTGGAGATACGCGGTAGCATTTTGCTAAGCGCAGCGACATCCATTTGTAGAACGTCGGAAAGAGACAAGCCACGCAGCTCGCCAGATTTAGGTTTACGCAGGGTGACTTCGGTGATTTCTTGTGTGCCGCGTTTGATCGGGGTATCGAGGGTGATGATGTTTTTGTCGGTCATGATGTTTTGCCTTTTATATAGGGGGAGTTAAAAGCCGATTGCTTGGCGTTGCTCGGCCAGACGGTCTACGCCGTCGACCATTTCAATCATATTGATCAGGTCAATCTCGATCAGGTCTTGGCCGTTGATGGTGAGCTTGTAATAAGTAAGCAAATACTTGGCTTTCATTTCTGATTTGTCGCCAGTTTTTGCGTTGCCCGGCTCCAGCTCTTGAATCCGGCCTCGGCCAACCACCTCGACCGCATCCACTTCACCTGTGTCATCGCGCTGATACGCACCGGCAAAGCGCAGTAAAATGCCGTCGGCTTTGGCGATACCAAACTGGCTAAACAGCTTGCGCATAAAGCCGCCGCAGGTGAGGCCCATTTCCAGCTTTTCGATACCCATATCTAAGCTTACCTGGCCGGACATGCCACCGCCGCGCCACTCTTCCATTTTGCGGGACAGTTTTGGCAGCTCTACTTCAGCGACCTGGCCAACAAAGCTTTCGCCATCGTTGAATAAATTAAAATTCTTTAGTACGCGAGGAAGCATTATTTTTCCTTAGTTTTAGCCGTTGATCTTTTTGGCAAAGTCCACCAGATACTTATCTGTAATGCGCTGGCGGAAGGTTAGATCTTCCAATGGAGGCACCGGGGTGTAGTCGTAATCGATGGTGAGCTTGCCGCTTTTAATCGTGTCTTTGGTATTGATGTCTTCTTGGTACCAAGCTTTGCCATCGATGATGTAGCCCGCTGTTTTAAGCTCACGGAATTTGGCATTGATGCCTTCGAGCATGTCTTTTACCAGCATCGTGGTCATTGGCAGATCATTGGCCCAGAAATGGGCATCGGCAATGGTGTCGGCCAGCACTTGCGCGGTGCGGGTGTAGTTTTCAAAGGCGAACAGCGGATCTGAGCTGCAGGTGCGCGAGCCCCAGAAGCGGAAGCCTTGGGCGTTAATCAAGACAGTGCAGTTTTTTTCATTCAGAAAATCTGCATCGGTGCCGACCGTTTGCAAATCAAAATACACATCGCGCGTCAGGCCGGTTACGCCTTCAACCGTGACATTTGAAAGCGTTTTGTGCCAGCCGACTTCTTCATCCAGCTTGGCGCGTAAACCAGCAGCGCGGGCGGGAGCCCATGAAATGGTTTCGGCGTTGGCAACCGTATCCCAGCATAAAAAATCAGGCCAGATGATCATGATTTCGCGCTGGCCGAAGTTAGCCATGTACGCGATCACCTCTTCTTTGGTTTTGCAGTTCCATGCGCTGGCATAAACAAAGCCGCGTAGTTTTTTGGCAATGCTGACCAGCTCGGTAGCTACAGGCAGGCTATCCAGACCGGGCGCTACCAGAATGCGAGGTTTAACGCCCACCTTCACTGCAGCAGAAAGAAAGGCTTTCATGCCGGTGAACTTGCCGTCTGCAGTTGTTGTGCCAATCAGCTTGCTGGTCGTTTCTGCTGGTGTTGCGCCATCTGCCACGCGGACAACCACAATGGCTGGGCTGGCATGGTCGGCAATCGCATCGAGTGATTTAGCCAGCGTGCCAAGCACGCCTGCTTTGCCGATAGCGGCGTTTACATTGGTAATTAAAACGGGGGTATCAAGCGGGAATGCTGCGGCATCTGCATCGCTGGCCGTAGCGATCAGGCCGATGACGGCGGTGGATACTGTACGGATAGGCCGTGTGCCATCATTTAATTCAATGACGCGCGTACCGTGGTGATATGAGGGCATTTCTCTCTCCTTTAGGGGCTGGAGAGAGAATGCCGATGTTGATTAAACGGTGCAGTAAGTGGGGCGTGTGGGGCTTAGAGGGACAAAAGGAAGCCAGATTTAAACCATAGCCATTGCAAGATGGCGGCTAAAACACCACCAGCAACCGTCCAGTAAGCGTCCCAACCGTCAAAAGTATGGCTCTCCGGATGTGCCTGATCGTAAAGCTCCTTACCACCGGCCACAGCCCAAACCAGCAGCGCCGCTATGGATTGCGGCAGGAGAAGGGCGGCAAGGATAAAAATGATTGCCCCGCCGGTGAAGTGCATGAGTTTATCGTTAGGAATATTCATCAGATTGGCTTCACAACAACCAGCGCGCGCCCGTCGGGCAGCAGTTTGCGTACTTGGCCAATGGCTCGGCGGTAATCACCAGGCACTTTGTCAATCTCTGCACTGGTTACCCACTTACCAGAAATACCACCGTCTTTGGCCATGATCGGCAGCAGATAATCCCCAATCTTTGCCCCTGTTAAATTCACAGGCACTTTACCGCAGTAGGCGATGCGATCCACTGTGGCGCGGACGGCTTCAAGCTTATTAGTCCATACATCAAGGGCTGATTGATATTCCTGCATCGCTGTGGTGTGTTTTAATTCGGCAGCTAACGTTAATTGCACATGTGCGAATTGTTCTTCACGCCACTTAGCATGGTCGGCTTGATGAGCAGCTACCGCCAAAGCATATTCTGCAACTTCGATAAACTGGCTTTGTTCTGGTAATTGAGGCTGTGCTCGTAAGCCTGGTAAATCCACAGGCTTAGGCTCAACAGGCTTTGCACCAATCGCCGTTTCATCACCCCAAGAGTCGCCACCAACAATACTCGGGTTTGTAGATTTAATTGCAAACGATACAGCGGATTCAAAACGATCTGTAATTAAACCATCGATGTCAAAACCAATTATTTGCCCAGCGAGAATGCTTGAGCAAGACGCTTTTTTGTATTCATATTCGGCATAATCGGCCCCTGCGGCATTAACTGTCCCTGTTGCTGCAATTGATCGGCCTGTTGTTAAATTTTTACCAATCCTAAATCCGGTTGCCAACATATTGGCACCAGTTAGATGTCCACCAGTACCTACTGAATAAAACTCAGCTGAGCACGATGCTTGTGAATTAATAGCAAGAATAGATGAACCTTCAAGCGTGTTTTTTTGAATCACATGAGCACTACCCGTAGGTACGCCCAACAAAAAATTCCCACTATTATCAAATGTTGCTTTTGTTGTACCACCAATATAGATTTTGATTGTCCCAGGGTCTGACTTGCCATCTGCATATGCGGGTGAAATCGCAAAGCCACTTTTAGACCCCAATGTACTACCACAGCTCAATTCAAGTACATTTGCATCTGCTCCACACGTCACATAAGAGAGGCTACCACTAGCAGAAGGAGTAGAGATCGCCCGCGCATTATTATTGGTTTGCCCGATTTGAAGCCCTGTTGCAACTGAGTTCGGCAATGGAACGCCGCCATAAAATGCTAGGCCATTTTCGACGACCCCATTACCAATTCGTGTCATTCCTCCAAAATTATCAGTTAATATCCACGCAGACTTAGAGCTATTCCATGTCAGGCCGATGTACCCTGCAGCTACAATTTCCCCGCCATATAAGGGTTGAAAAGATTGTGACAAAATTGAAGCAGAAGCAACTCCATTTGGCGCAAAGGTTGCTACGCCAGTATTTGTATTTGATGGCCTAAATTTCAACTCCATACCATCAATTAAGCTCGTCACCTCAGGTGCATATGCAACGCGATATGCATTGGAAATACCAGAGTCCAATCCATATGCTAAAGCGCCACTTTGTACTTTTTTTGAAACGTCATTTGCTGCATTTGTAGCCGCTACGGCGGCGGCGGTTAAACCCTGATTTACGATAACTAAATCAGCAATTGTGGATTCTAAACTCATATTTTTGTCCGGTTAATTTGTTGTAAAAACAAGGTTTGAAAACTAATTTGTGCACATGCTATTTGTGCAAACTCTGTAGCTAGCGTTAAGTTAATTGGCGCATCTATTGCAATAATATTGATGCTATTTGCTGGAACAGCACTCAGCGCCAAATCATAAGAAAGCAGGTGTTTTTGCCCTGCTTTGTTAAATGCAAGCGGCGTATCAGGATCACTCCAAACCGCAATCAAAATGCCGGTATCAGAAATAAAGCCGACTTCTCGAATCCAAAAGTCTTCATTGCTATCCAGCAATGTATTCACGCTAATTTGCGTTGGCCCCGCCTTTTTGCCGCCGGTAATGATTCGTCTGGCGCGTTCATTTTTTAGAGCTAATTGGGTTCTGTCTGGCTTATATGCGGCATCACCAACCGCAATGGCCGCGATTTTTATATCTAGCCCCAGTTTGTCGGCCCTAAAGCATGCCGCCAGCCCAGCGTCGGTCATGACTGGAATAATGATGCTCATTGAATCTCCATCGCTACGCGAGTCAGTGTAAAAAGATTTGATGTATTAGCAGCAGCCAGCGGCTGCATAAATTCAAGCGGGGGCGTTTTTATCTCGGTTTCAAATTGACTTAGCGTTGCCAGGTTGCTGGTACTTGCAATATTGAGTGGCTGGGTAAATCGAGAGCCGGTTACAAACTAATACCAGCTGCGCACCGGCTTTAGCTCATCGACCAAGGCTCTGATTTTTTGATATGTTTCTGCGCTAAGTGGCGCACCGCCGTTGCGATTCTCATTAGCCCATGCGGTCAACATAAACGTGTGCGGTGTGCCTTTAGGCTGTGTTTGCCACCACTCGACCAAATCAATATTGATATTTAAAGCGGCCAATGCCCCTTTTACCGCCCCAGCAGTGCCTTTGATTCGATGTGTTTGTACAGAGTTAGCAATCAAATCACGCTGCATTTGTTCTGTAGTTGCCAGTTCCCAACCATCTGCAGACACGGCCCAGGCAAGCCACGGCAATAGGCTTGCGGGGCATTTTTCAGGATTCCATAGCGTTTTAATTACGGCTGGATTCAGGTCTATGGCGAGAGCAGATGCTGTTGCACGCTCAAGAGGGCTGCTATTAGGAGGGAGTAAGTTCATTGCGCGATGCTCAGCGTAATGCTGGTGCAGAACGGAAACTCTGCATCATTGCAAATCACATCTGCAGCAGGGCTTGTTAATACAACACGGCTAACACCTGGCACATGTAATGCGGCATAAATCGCTGATCGTGGCGCGTCTTTAGATATTTTTCTAAAGGACGCGATGGCGCTATCCAAGTTTTTACGCGCAGCGTCAAGCAGCAGCGTTCTATCTGGGCCACTATCAATTTCTAATGTGGCCACTACCGAAAAATTAATCGGGGTAGCTGCCTCAACCGTCACGTAGTCGGTGAGTGGTCTGATGGTTTCCGCTGACAGGTAATCTGAAACTTGCTTAATTAGGTTTGCATCTGCAATACCATTTGCTCGTTGATCCAGAATAATGACTCTCACATGGCCCGCGTCTGCTCTAGTAGGCTGGATAATTTGCGCGTGATCTACCTGCGCTGAAGCAGACAGGGTGTGGAAGAGGTATGCACCACGGCTACCCGCGACTGAAAGCCCTTCGAGTGCCATTTGGGCGCGCAGGCGTAGCCGTGTGTCATTTTCATAAATGGCAGGTTTAGGCGGGGTGCTTGTTGGATCACCAGCATCGATCAGAAGCCGCTTTACATTGAGCCACACGCAGGCATGATCTAAGTCGGCACCTTGGGCATAGGCCAGCATGCCCGCTTTTGCCGCGTCATTAATCCGCGCACGCAATACCATTTCTTGATAGGCATTTTCTTCAAGCAACTTCACCAGAGGCTCTGATTCCAGCGCTAAAACACGTGCCAAATCTGGCCTGTTTTCAGGGGCGGTTAGTTCTAGCAGCCGGGCTTTGCGCTTTTTGAGCAGTGTTTCAAAATCGATTTTTTCGATTACGCTAGGTGCAGGCAATAGGGATAAATCAATCATGAAAGCCTTTTTGCCAATGGCATGGATAGATTGACCATTTGCCCGCCTCTTGGGCCATCTTTGCGCGCAGCGGTCAGATCTAAAGTTACGGCACCTGGCCTTGCACCCATTTGAATATTGACGCGGCTAATCTTGATGCGTGGTTCCCAGCGTAAAAGCGCCATCACCGTGGCCGACATTAAACGCATGCGGGTGACGCCATTAAAGGGCTGGTCGATTAGTTCGGGAATGAGCGAGCCGTATTCACGGCGCTGCAGGCGTGAGCCAAGCGGGGTTTGCAGAATATCCGCCACGGATTGGCGGATATGCTCGATATCGTCGATATGCTGGCCAGTCAGTGCATTCATGCCTGCCATTATTTTGGCCCCGCAGTACTGGAGCCACCTGCTTGCACACCACCGTGGGTATGGCTGGCAAGCACTACACCATTGGAGCTGAGTTCGCCGCCGCTTTGTTTGATGGGGCCAGTAATGGTGGTTGATCCACCTGCCCCACCTTGACCAGATAAACCGGCGGCATAGCTAAGCGGGCCAAGCACATCGGTGTTTGATTTTAAGGTGCTGGTTCCCGCTACGATTAGATTGCCTTTTACGGTGAGGTTGCCGGTGGTTTCGGTTTCCGGGCAATCTACTTTTACCAGCGACGCAGCCTGTATCAATGCGGTTTTAACACCGATAGCGACTAAAGCATGGCTGACATGGTTGTAGCTGATGCGCGCGCCATCTGGGTACACGGTCAGCGTTTCATCTGGCGAGCCGCTGGGGGCTGGGTTTTTTGAGGATTCAATTCCATACAGCACAATGCCCTGTGCAGGATCACCCGATGGGCAAAGCAATACGCACTGCTCGCCAATGGTGGGCGGGTTCCATGTTTTGGTTTTGCCTGCGCGTAGCTCTAGCCAGGGTAGCCATGTGGTGGTGAGCCCGCCCGTTGCTACGGTGCAAGCGGGCGGTGCATAGTGTCGCACTTCGGCAATGGTGCCTATGCGGATCATGCTTTCTAAGCGGCGGGCGATATCGGCGTTTTGTTCCATGCACGAATCGTGTCATGGCTATGTGTGCCGGTCATTCAGGCGGGGGTGTGTTTATGTTTGGGACATTAAAATAAGCCCATTGCTTCAGGCGTAAAGTTACAGATCACTAATTCTTTGCTGGTCTTATGCGCACCATGGGCGGTTGTGCAGTATTTGATATCCAGCCCTTCCATCCAGAAGCCCGCAAACACCCGGCGAATATCGGGGTGATCGTTGATCGATACCATGACCTTCCCTTTGCAAGTTCGCATAAATTCAGCCAGTTGCTCATAGTGCTCAAAGCCAAATTCCACGCCATAGCCTTCTGTTTGCCAATAGGGCGGGTCACAGTAAAAAAAGGTATGGTCGCGGTCATAGCGTTTCACTAAATCTTGCCAGGGTAAATTCTCGATGTACGTTCCGGCCAAGCGCATCCATGCCGCACTTAATTTTTCTTCGATACGGCACAGGTTGATTGCCGGGCCGGTGGTGGCGGTACCAAAACTTTGCCCATCAACGCGCCCGCCAAAAGCGTGTTGCTGCAGGTAGTAAAAGCGGGCTGCTCGTTGAATGTCGGTCAGCGTTTCTGGCCGCTTGGATTTCTCCCACTCAAAAATCTGGCGGCTTGATAAGGCCCACTTGAGCTGCCGGATAAATTCTTCTAAATGGTTTTGCACGATCCGGTAAAGATTAACCAGCTCGCCGTTGATATCGTTCAGCACTTCGGTTTTTGCTGCGACAGGGCGTTGAAAGTACAGCGCAGCGCCGCCGGAAAAAACTTCAACATAGCATTCATGTTGTGGAAATAAAGGGATAAGACGGTCAGCTAAGCGACGCTTGCCGCCTAGCCAGGGAATAATTGGATTCATGGATTAACTTCGATTACTTGGCGAGAGTGTTGATAACCATCTCGCCGATTTTTTGGATGTCGGTTTGAGATATGCCGATCAGTGGGCGGGCTGTATATTGGGTTTCTGGGCCATTTCTGCTTACGCGATCACGCAGGCCAAATTGATGGACTTTTGCGATCCGGGAAACTTGCATTGTGAAGTCTACAACGGCGGCATTAGGGCCACTCTGGGCTTTTAAGTACTTGGCCAGCCGTAGCTTATTAAACATGCCACGACGAATGGCACCTTGCCTCCTTTGTGGCTTGCGTGGTGCATAGGCTGTGCCATCAGGATCTGTTTGTGCTGCAATGCGTTTTTGATTTGCTTGCCGCAAATCTTTTGCAATCTTGCGGGCAAGCTCTTTGCGGGATTTAGCATCAACATTGGAGAGCAAAGCGCTTGCCCATGATTCCAACTCTTGAAAATCAGCCATTAGGTTTTTGCTCCCATTCAGCTACTTTTTCTGAGCCTATAAACAGCTGCCAGTTTTCAACTTGTGCATAGGGATCAAGTGGCGGCTCAGGGAAGTGAGTCACATCAATTCTGCCAGCGGTGTTTTTTACGCCTACCCGCTCGGATAGTTTGAGCTGGATTTCAATATCTGCACTGCTGTGGTTCAGAATTTCAGCGCGGAATGTAAATCCGTCTGCCCAGCGTTCGTGGTTGTGCAGCAGTTCGGGTTGATTCACTGATAACCAGGCAAGGATAGGCACGATCAGTGTATCTGCGTGCTCGGCCCAATCCGTGACAACAAGGGTCAGTGTGTAAACGTATAAAAATGAGAGCGACCCACCTCCACATTCAATGTGGCCATCATCCATAAACACATGCAGCTTATCCGGGTTCTGAGCCAAACAGGGCAAGGCATGGGTGAGGTGGCCACGAAGTGATGAGGGCTTAATCATCGCCAGACCTTAGCGGCTACATCGCGTACTGCACCCACTTGGGGCTGATCTAAGGTGCTATTTTCTGGAATCCAGTCTGGATAGCCTCGGCCTTGGGTGTCTTCTTCTGGCTTGAATTCAATTTGCCAGACTCCAGCAGCGGTGTGTGGGGCACTATGCTGCCAACCAAAAACCTCAACGGTTTTAGTTTCATTTTTATACATAAATTAATTCCACAATCACGCCTGCAGCAATGGCTGTTGTATCTGTTTTTGCTGGGTTTGCCGTTATGGAAAAGGCTAGTCCAGATGGCAGCCGCATCCCTATTGCAGGTATGCAATCGGTGACCCTTGCTTGGCCACCGGCAGGTATTTGAACAGTAAGTACGGGTGTATCAGTGCCAACGACAGGCGCTGTATTTTTATTAAAAATCTTTAACCACACCGCTGCTGCACTTGTGTTTGTAACAACGCCTCCCCCTAAATTGGCTGCACTATTTTTTACTAGTGTGGCGTTGGTACTCGCCGTGGCCGTTAAGCTATAAGGGATGGCATAGCTTCCCGATGTGGGGCTTGGCAGGGGAAGTGATGTCACATAGCTTGTTAATGTAACGGGGATTGATTCAGCAGGTGAGGCTGATCCTGTATTCGTTAAATCAACAGGTAGCTCATTAATATCTAAAAAGCATATGCTACTAATACTTAACATGGTTGCAATGGCTTGAGTTGTAATGTTAGTCATCCGAATACGCAATCTTAATTCTGTATTTGGATCTGGAATACGTACATTGCGGATTGCAATTGTAGATCGCCCGCCTATGCCGTTTTGATCTCGTTGGCTAAATCTGATTTCATCTGGATAAACTTGAATTTCATAAATACGCGCAGTGCTTATCCGATCAGAGATATTAAGCGTGACATTGGCATTTTCCCACGCAGCAATTCCTGTTTCTTCAAATGATAAAACTCTGCATTGGGATTGGTTAAGCCCGCCAATAAAGGCGAATGCTAGTTTTGTATTGCCCGCCTTGTCGATTAATTCAAAAAAAGTGTCACAATTAACCTGACTAGCTTGAGAAAACTTAAATGCTGCAGCTACTTTGAATGGGGAAATTGCGGTAAGGCCTAAGGTAATTGCAGCATTGCCGCTGGCTAAAACGCCACTGCTCAGCGTAATGTCGCCCGCATTCTTAGTAACTACCCCGCCATCCGATGTTATTACTCCCCAGCGTGTATTTAATTCAGCTGCTGGCCAGCAAAGCTCATCTCTAAATTTTTGACGGATACCAGATACTAAGCTTGATCCCTCAGTATCTTCTCGCATACTTTTTGTCGTTGTGAATTGCTCAAGCATTTTCATCGTTATTCCTGATTAACTAATTGCCGATCTGCGATCAGTTGCCGCTGTGCGCCTCGGTGAACGATTGCCAGCCGGTCGCACTCGCTGACGAGTTCGACAAGATCTTGCTCAGCCGTTGCTTGTAAGTCGCTGGATAAGTTTGTGTGATCGCTGTATCCAGTGGTGGCAATTGTGGGCAAAGCATCAGTGCTACTGGCGGCTTGGGTGAGCTGCACGCGGCGGCGCTCAGTGCGCAAATTAAGCAGCAAGCTGTTTTTATCCGTTTGTTCATTTTTTAGCTGTTCCTGTAAATCGGTCACGGCCAGCGAGGCACTGGCGATTGCGGTTTTTTCTCGCTCATGCACCTTTGCTACCACATTTGCAAGTTGTTCTTGTTGTGTGGCCTGCTGCACAACAAAGCGGGCTTGCGTATCTTTAATACCTTGGTAGTAGCTGCCTGCACACGCCAGCAAAACTGCGAACAGAATGAGTGCTTTCCATATCGAAGCTAAACTCATGCCATTGCCTCGAATTTTTCAGCTGCTCGCGCCAGTTTCACGTCATACAAGTTGTCTTTGTAGGCTGGGCCGTTATAGAGGCGGGCGACTTCGGCCCATTTCTTGGCTTTGATCGCTTTCAGCAGTGCTTCTTCGCTTTTAACAAAGCGCACAAAGGCATCCAGTTGCTGGTCTTCGCTTTCACCCATGGCCTGCTTCATGTGTTCCGCAGATTCATAGCCCAATGCGTGCCAGTGCATGCCCATGATTTGGAATAAGCCCCAGCTGGTAGCTTTGATCGCGCTTTCTGCATGGATCTGCATGGCCATATCAAAGCGCAGCCATTCTGCTGTGCCACCGGAATAACCGCCGCGCTTTGGATTGACCAGATTGGGGTATTTTTCAGCTAGGGCATCTGCGTTTAAACCGGCCTCTTTTAAAAACTGATGCATCTTGTGCCGCTCAAACAAAATAACGGCTCGGCCATTCTCTAGAAAACCTTCACCCCTGCTTTCTACTGTGTTGATGGCGCGAATACTTGACACAGGCACACCAAGATTTATTGCTGCACTAATTAAATCGGCTTCAGAAAGATGCTGTATAGCCCTGCTGCCAGAGCGCAGTGTGGTGAGTGTTTTTACGCCTGCAATACCATCTACGACTAAGCCGCGATCGGTTTGAAATTTCAACAGAGTTGCTTGTGTGGCTTCACCAAACCAGCCGTCACTCTCAACTTTAAACCCAGCGGCAGTGAGGAGGTATTGCAGCTCGCTAACGTCTTGCCCGTGGCTACCTAAAATTAAAATACGCATTTTCTTATCCTTATTTTTTTTGAAAAATAATTGAGCTAGGTTGCCGCGAACACAAAACAGCGCAGCGCATAAGGCGATTTGTAAGAACAAGGCCGCAGGGCTAATAGGTGACGAAATTTGAAAGAGCGCCTTAATAGGGATAGCTGCAGCCGCAATGATTAAGGCATAAGCCAGCGCGGCCAGTAGTGGCTTGTGGCTGGATGCAGGAGAGCGAAACGTAAGCAGCCGCAGGGCGATCAAGCTGCAAACAAGGATTTGAGTGGTTTGTAAAAGGCTGATCATTTTTCTTTCCCCGGCAGCAGCGTGCTTGGGTCATTGGCCCGCCTGATTAGCCACAGCAGAAGGCGCACGCTGATTGCTGCAGCGACTAAAGCACCTACACCATTGCTTACGGCAATTTTTGGTAAAAAACTAGACATCATGCTGGCTACATTCTGAGCAGCAAGGCAGCCAGCGATAAAGCTGATGGCCATAAAGGCGAGACGCTTCAAAATGGTGAGGTCATCGGAGGTCATAACGAAAACCACGGCACCCGCGAATGCACCAAGCACAATAGCGGCATCGATTCCGGGGAAGAGGGAAAGCACCGCCAGACTGGTCACTGCGCTGGTGGCATACGAAGTAGAAACGGGTTCTGTCATTTTTAATCCCAGAGTTTGACGGTATTGGCCTTGATTGGAGCGGGCGCTTTATCCGGTAAGGTAACGAGTTGGCCATGTGGCAAGACAGGCCCAAGCTCTGCCAGACCGGGGTTTAATTGCAGTACAACTTCAACTAGCTTTGCTGTGCGGCCAAAGTTGCGGTAAACCAACGCATCCAGCGTATCGCCTTGCTTTGCGCGTACTTTCATATCAGCTCAATGGTTGTGCGGCCGATCCCTAAAATGTCATTGATGGCCCAATGTGCATCCCGGCGGTGATCGTCGATTGGATCGTTTAACTGCTCGGCCTGAGTGCGGCCTTTTGCTGTGCTATCAAAATTTTTTAGTTTTTCATTAAGATTGGCAGCGGCGGTGCAATAAACGGCACGGCGATAATTCAGAACAAATTCACTGGTGTTATCGATCGTTTCAGCAGGTACATCGGCAATGGTTTTAAAACCAGCAGCAAGCTGCTTTTGTTTCCATCCCACCAAGGCTTTATTCACGGATAACATCGCCGTGATTAAGGCATCACGCAGGCGAGAATCGCTCACGGTGCCATCTAGGCGTACCGCATCGCGTGTGGCGGCTAAATACAAATCAGGGAAAAAATCTGTATTACGGATTGGGCGTGTTTCGATAGATTCCGCAGGTGCGGGTGCAATAAAAGACATGGCAATCCTTGAACGTATTGCAGAAATGGGGGGCGGTGGACGGGGTTTTGGTAAGCAAGCTTAAAAGCTGCTACCGCCACCCCGTGCCGCCCGGCTGCGGGGTCGCCCTTTTTTAGCCTTCGCCGTTATTGCTGGCGGTGGCCAAGTTCTTTAGCTCACGTTCGAGCTTGTCTCTGTCTTTTTTAACGCCGCATGAGTCATGTAAACCAAGTGCTTTTTGCATGTAATCGAAAGCTTGTTGCTTATCCGTTTCTGCCAACATAAAGCCCAGCGCTTTATAGAGCTTTGCGCGTACTTGATCCGGCATGTCTGAGCTAAGTGTGAGCAGATCGACTTGTTGCAATACTTCGACCGGCACACACTTTTGCTGCAATGATTGATCTGCAAATTCTTCGACAATCAGTGTGCCCAGCGTGCGCTTATACTGGTCGGGCAATTGCAGCTGATGCCGTAGCGCGTACTCTGCGATGGGAAGGGCTGCAGCAAAATCACCCACATCGATATACCAGACAAAAACTGACATCAGTACATCGTCTTGCGCGCCGCCATCGCCAGCGAGTGCGCCTTCTACCCATGGCTGGTAATCGGGCAAAAGCTCACGCTTTAGTTCTACTTTGCCTTTGGTAGACTCGATGCCTTTTAAGCGACGGCGATCAGAAGCCAGCTTATGCAGCATCAGCTCATAGCCGTTGGCGTTGACTAATGGGTTATCGATTGAATCGGCCAGTGTTTTTGCCGATTCACGCAGAAAGTGATCTCGCGCATGCCCCATGATTAACCCGCCACCAGCTCGATGTTTTCAACCAAGCAGCCAAGGGCGTAATTTTCAATTACATACGCTTCATTGTCGGATTCGTAATTTTCAATACGATCACGCTTTGAGTTATCGACAATCGAGCGACGGCGTGAGCCTTCCTGGTAGTAGATCGACAGATTGTCTAAGCGAGTAATCATCAGCGCGTTTGCTGGAAAGTACGGCACGCGGACAACCGGCAGATTCCCCATGCGTTTTTGACTGATCACCATATCAGCAGCCAATTGCTCGCTGGGTGCTTGGTTTGCATTCAAAATTGGGAAGTATTTATCGCTGAGCAATTGACGGCCACAAATGACAACCAGCCCGGTATCTTCTGAAAAAATCGGATCAATCAGATCGTTTACGGCATCAAACACCAAGGCATCCAAGTTTTTATAGCCATCAGCTGCCGCCACAGTTGGGCCGACTTTCACTTTTAGCGTGCCAGCTTTTACTTCTTTCATGACGCGGGCTGGTGCATCCTGGCGGTAGTGCTCTAACCAGCCGATGTTCACATCCTGCAATAGTGGATTAGCCGCCCGGTCTGTTTGTACTGCAACGCTGCGCCCATTCCAACCAATCATGATGCGATCAAGCGCTTGCTGCTTGGTAATGGCATCACGGATCTTCGCTTGGAAGTCTGGGAACTTTGCCCACTGATCTATTTTTGTGTAAGTAATATGCGTATCGAAGTCAGTCTTAACAACCTTGTATTTTTTGCTTTCAAAGTTGGCTAAGTCGCGTGTTTGGCGGTCGTTTTGTGTGGTGTCCGTGCGGCCTGCTGTAGGGCCGGAAACACCGATACCAACCGTTTCACCTTCCATTTCGGTGACTGGCACCATATTGATTTTTTTAAGGAAATCACTGGATTCTTGAATTTTTTGTTCAAGTTTTTGCTGGATCGTTGGGGCGACTGCAAATTTCTTGGTTACATCGTCAACGCCATTTAATTGGGCAATTTGCGCTGTATAGCCATTAAAAACAGATCGTGTTTCATTACGCATTATGTTTGTGCTCGCTTTTTTTGGGGGGGATTAGCAGTCGGTCAGCACAACAGAGCCGCCACCTTGGGCTGGTGGGCGCTGGTTGAAGTTGGCATCTGTTTTGCCTAGCTGTGTTTTCAGGCCATTAAAGTCACTGACTGCGCTGTCTTGGGCGGCAATAGCTAGATCAAGGCGATCTCTTAAACCTTTGATGCTGGTTGACATCGATGCATGTTCTTGCAAAACATCACGCTGGCTTTCTGCCAAGGCTTCGACGGCTTGGCCAATATCTGAAAAGCGGCTTTCATCCTGTTTGCCTTTAAAGTTCAGCAAGTTTTTTACTTTGCTAAACAAGCCTTCACCGTTGGTGTTGGTGCTTTCTTCTTCCAGTTCCAGCTTAAATTCTTCTGCGGCGGTAAAGAGGTTTTCAGGGTTTTGCTTGCGGGAGGCCAGTGGGTTACCTGTGCCTGCTGTAGACGAGAATTGCAGCATTTCGCAGCCAAGGCTGGCTGGGTTGTCAGTTACGGCAAGGGCAACCAGATACGCTTGGCCTGTGCCTGCAAAGCTTGGATCAACCTCGATGCTGGTAAATACTTTTTGCCGTGTTTTATTCATGGCGATCAGATCACTGGTCGGATCAATCTGGGCAAATAGCGCCATTTTATTGTCTTCTACTTTGCGGGCTTCAACGGCAATCACATCGCCATAGGCTTTAAACGGGCCATCTGGCAGAACGCCCTTGATGTGCTCCATATTCACTCGCGCACCAAACTTAGCCGGGTTGTAATTGGCGGCCATTTGCTCAATCCAAGTGCGGTCAATCTTGCGACCATCAGTGGTTGCGCCTTCAGTAGCTACGCGAAAAAACTTACTTTTTGCCATGTGTTCTGTTCCTAGTCGGGTTAGCCGTCGGAATGTGGTCAATAAAAACCACATCATCGGCGGCAGGCGCTAGGTGCGGCAATGCGGGGCGTATGTACTGAGCGCAGGGACAAAAGGCAGTGTTTATATGATTGGTGCGCCGCGTCGTAGGCTTGCGACATGGAAAATCTATCTATTGTTGATGTCGACCAAGACCCGCGCCGCCAAGCCAGACTTCTCTATTGGCAGGGCTGGCGCGTATCTCGTATTGCAGAGCAGCTGAATTTAAAAGCCGTGACGATTCACAGCTGGAAACGGCGCGATGGATGGGATGCGACCGACCCGCTAGAGCGTGTCGAAATTGCCTTAGAAGCGCGGCAAATACAGCTTATTTTTAAGGAGAAAAAAGAAGGCCGCGATTTGAAAGAGCTTGATTTGCTTGGCAGGCAAAGCGAGCGAGTCGCGCGTGTACGCAAGTACAACAATGGCGGTAATGAAACTGATTTAAATCCGAATATTGCTAATCGCAATAAAGGCCCACGGCAAAGACCACAGCAAAATGCGATCAGTGACGAGCAGCATAGCAAGCTGGTCAGCGCATTTATGGAGGGGCTATTTGATTATCAGCTAACCTGGCACGAAGCGGGCCAGACTGAACGAATCCGCAATATTCTAAAAAGCCGTCAGATTGGTGCGACGTATTACTTTGCGCGTGAGGCCTTGATTGATGCGCTGCAAACAGGGCGCAATCAGATTTTCTTATCAGCATCTAAAGCTCAGGCCCACCAGTTCAAATCCTACATTCAGCAATTTGCCCGTGAAACCGCTGATGTTGATTTGAAAGGTGAAAAAATTGTTTTACCTAATGAAGCTGAGCTTATTTTCTTGGGTACCAATGGGCGCACGGCGCAGAGTTATCACGGTAATTTGTATTTAGACGAATACTTCTGGATCCCTCGATATCAAGAGCTGCGCAAGGTTGCATCGGGGATGGCCAGCCAGAAGCAATGGCGGCAAACCTATTTTTCTACACCATCATCACTTAGCCATCAGGCCTACCCATTTTGGAGTGGAGCGCTGTTTAACCGTGGCCGGTCAAAAGAAGATCAGATCCAGCTAAATATTGCTCATGCGGCATTGAAAAAAGGCCGACGCTGCGAGGATGGGCAGTGGCGGCAGATCGTTACGATTGAAGATGCGTTGGCTGGCGGTTGCGATCTGTTCGACCTGGGTCAATTGCGGCAGGAATACAGCCCAGACGAGTTAGCGCAGCTATTTTATTGCCAGTTTATTGATGATGGCGAGAGCGTTTTCCCTTTTGCCATGATGCAAAAGTGCATGGTGGATAGCTGGGATGTGTGGGCAGATGACTACAAGCCATTTGCGGCGCGCCCCCTCGGCTATCGTCAGGTGTGGATTGGCTACGATCCGGCATTAACTGGTGATAACGCCGGTTGCGTTGTATTAGCCCCGCCGCTGGTGGCGGGGGGCAAGTTTCGAATTATTGAGCGCCATCAGTGGAAGGGCATGGATTTTGCGGCTCAGGCTGAGGCGATCAAGAAAATGACGCAGCGCTATAACGTCAGCTATATCGGCATCGATACCACAGGTATTGGCCAGGCGGTTTTTCCGCTTGTTAAGCAGTTTTTCCCTGCAGCGCGCGGTTTCAACTATTCCCCCGAAGTGAAGTCACGGCTTGTGTTTAAGGCGCTGGATGTTATCAGCAAGGGGCGCTTGGAGTTCGACAGCGCTCAAACCGAAATTGCGGCCGCATTCATGTCTATCAAAAAAACCATTACCCCATCTGGCCGCCAAGTGACGTTTATGGCTGGCCGTAGTGAAGAGGCCAGCCATGCGGATTTGGCTTGGGCAACGATGCACGCCATGGCCAATGAGCCTATCGAAGGTACAACCGGAACAAACAGCAGCATTATGGAGATTTATTAATATGAATAAACGCAGTAATAAGCGCATATCTGTTTCTATCAGCAATACCCAGCGTAGCAAATTGGCTAGCGCATTTATGGCAGGACTATTTGATCACCAGCTGACCTGGTATCAGGCGGGCAAGACTGAACGAATCCGCAATATTCTAAAAAGCCGCCAGATTGGCGCTACCTCTTATTTTGCACATGAGGCCTTTCTTGATGCTCTGGAAACAGGCCGTAATCAGATTTTCTTGGCTGCTAGTAAGGGGCAGGCTCATCAATTTAAATCATATATTCAGCAATTTGCTTATGCATATGCCGGTATTGAATTAAAAGGCAAAAAAATTGTTTTGCCTAATAAGGCTGAATTGATTTTTTTAGGCTCTAAATGTGATCTGTGCTTTTTGGATACTGAATGCGAGGGTGAGCAGATCTACCACGGCAATCTTTATGTGGATGAGTATTTTTGGTTTAACTGGTCTCATAAATTAAAAAAATGGGCCGCAGATCTGGCCAGCCAGAACCAGTATCGACAAACGTATTTTTCTACGCCTTCCTCATTAAGGCATGAGGCTTATCCCTTTTGGAGTGGAGCGTCTCTAAATTGCGGTGAAGCTAAATCAGAGCAGATGCCGCTGGATGTGAGCTACGTGGCACTGGGCAAAGGCAGGCGCTGTGAAGATGGGCAGTGGCGGCAGATCGTTACGATTGAAGATGCGCAGGCAGGCGGCTGCAATTTATTCGGCTTGGACTTGGATCAATTGCGCCTTGAATTCAGCCCTGATGAATGGTTGCAATTGTTTTATTGCCAATTTATTGACGGTAGCCACAACCGAAACAAACAGCAGCAGTCTGGAGATGTATTGAAATGAGTAAACGCAATGCAAAACGTATGGCACAAACCCAAGCGCCACAGGCTTTAGCTACGCAACAAACCCACGCTGAGGCGTTTACTTTTGGTGAGCCGGTGGCAGTGCTTGATCGCCGTGAGTTGCTGGATTATGTGGAGTGCACACGTATGGGGAAATGGTTTGAGCCGCCTATTTCCCTCGATGGTTTAACGCGCACGTTTCGGGCTGCAGTTCATCATTCCAGTGCGATCTATGTGAAGCGTAATATTTTGGTAGGTACGTTTGAGCCGCACCCCCTTTTAAGCCGTTCTGATTTTGGCCGATTTGCTTTTGAATTTATGTTGTTCGGCAATGCCTATATGGAAAAACGCCTCAACCGCTTAGGGGGATTGTTGGCACTTAAGCCTAGCCTAGCGAAGTACACACGGCGCGGTATTGATATGGATAGCTACTATTTTGTTCAAGGCTATCAAAATGAATACGAATTCGAGAAAGGATCGATCTTTCACTTAATGGAGCACGATGTGAGCCAAGAGGTATATGGCCTTCCTGAGTACCTAAGCGCTTTAAATGCTGTGTGGCTCAATGAATCGGCCACATTGTTTCGCCGCCGCTACTACCAGAATGGCAGCCACGCAGGGTTTATTCTGTATATGACTGATCCGGCCCAGCAACAGGATGATGTGGATACGCTGCGTAAAGCATTGAAAGACAGCAAAGGCCCGGGCAATTTCAGAAACTTGTTTATGTATGCGCCTAACGGGAAGAAAGACGGCCTGCAGGTGATCCCAGTGGCTGATATTGCTGCAAAGGATGAGTTCTTTAATATCAAGTCAGTAACACGTGATGATCAGCTATCGGCGCACCGTGTACCACCGCAACTGATGGGCATCATTCCGCATAATACGGGCGGTTTTGGTGATGTAGAGAAAGCCGCTTTGGTGTTTGCCCAGAATGAAGTGCGCCCACTACAAGCTAGATTGTTGGAGTTGAATGAGTGGCTAGGGGTAGAGGTGATCCGTTTTAATCCCTATAGCTTGAGCCCATAGTTTTAAGTGCGTGCGTGCATGCATGTATCAACCGCCTTCGGGCGGTTTTTTTTCGCTTTTATGCATCGTTTCAGGCTTTTTTGCATATTTTCGAGATTTTGTAAGAAAACCTGCCATCAGCACCCAGCGCGCGCACTCGAAGCCCCGCCTCGCCCGCGCACTTAATCGAGTAGTTTTTATGCACCTGCATAAATATCGCTGCGGCCTTTGGCTGTGTGGCTTTGATGGGGAGTTTTGAGGGGTGAAAAAACTTGCAGATTTATGCAGTTAAGCACTTGCACTGGCAGTTTTAAGCGGCCATACCGTTGCAGTATGGCCTTCAGGCTTTAAAAGACCACATTGCATGGTCTTTTTTTCATTTTTATAAGCCTGCAGCTTCAAGCTGTTGATAGATTTCTTTTCTGACTGTGGCCAGTCGTTGGCGTGGCATAAGGCTAAATTGTTCGGAGGCGAGCGCATCGGCAAACGTCAGTTTGTTGCTAACCATCAGCTCGATGTCCTTTCCGAAGGTCGAAGGATTACGGCGCTTGATATTGATAATGCCTTTTATCCTGGCTTTGTTCGCCGTATAGAGCTTGAGATCCACAAACTTTTTACCATCGCGTTCTACTTCCCCAAAAAATTCATTTTCCCAGACTACCACTTGGGCCGGTTGGCTGTTCAGCAGCGCAATCAGTCCATTTACAGTGTCATCCATCGCTTGCCCACCCGTTAAAACTGTATGGATGTACACAGTTTTTCCCATGTCTTGTAGCAGCTCAACCACGCCGTTATCGGCCAAATATGCCGCCATGGGAATAAAGGTCGAAGCCCCATTATCGACAACAGCGCAGCCCTCATGTGTAATTAATTTTTCAATCAGTGAATCAAATACACGAGAATCAACTTCTTGGTTTTCATTTAGAACATTAATCCGTTCGGCATTAATTGATTTATATCGGGAAAAAGTATCATTGACGGGATCTGTATCCGCACAAAACAATGCAGAACCTGAATCAGTTAAATATTGCGCCAATAATGAAGCGACCAAAGACTTCCCTACGCCACCTTTGCCCTGCAATATGAAATGAATATTCATTTTGTTATTCCCATTTGTTTTCTGCTGTATTTTTAAACTTAAATGGCTGCTTGCCACTGATTGGTTTTTGCTCTGGTTTCGCTGGCGTTTTTTCGGCGGTGTCTGTGGCCTTGGCCGCATTGTGTTTTTCCTTTTTCGGCTGCTTTTTAATCCTAAAAAGCATCGTCTGGTAAACAGTAAACTTAAGATTAAAACCACGCTTATTCAGGGCCGCCAAAATTTCTAAGTGACTAGCTCCGGCATCAAGCGCCGCATTAATCTCAGGCAAAGCTGCCCGAAGCTGGGCAGCTTTACTTGATGGTTTACGATTGGCTAAATTTAAAAGCTCATCGTCCATAAACATGCTTATAAAGTGTTTTGTTTGTGTTTAGCGTTGTTTAGTTTCTGTTTAGAAACTGTTTAGAGCGTGTTTAGAAAACCCGAGAAACAAGGAAACCGCAAGCCGAAGGCTGAATAACGACGCGCTCACCACGGCCCACCAGCTGAGCGCCAAGCTCGCAAGCGGCATCACGGGACGAAAATGAGGCAATAGGGGACGAAACAAGAGGGGATAGAGCGCGAAGGATTTTTGAGATGAACTTAAACATGGTGCGGCTTCCTTTGTAGTGGGTAAACCCGCCCCCGCTGCAAAACGGGGTGACAGGCAGTAGCAAGGTTTGCAGACCGGACAAAGGTAACCGGCAGGCCGAAGCCTCCCTACTACTGCCCGCCATAGAAGTGGCCGAACCAGTAGAATACGGACGTAAAAAAACCGTCATTGCGACGGTATATCCGCCTTTGTAACCGAGCTGCAAAACTCGTATGTGCTATTGAACACATGAACAAATCATAATTTAAAACGTGATAAATGGTCAAGCTCTTTTCTAGAATTAAACGCTATAAATTTACTTTTTTCATTTGTTCTAATACTATATCTAAAAAACCAATTAAAATAAGCCTCTTTGAATGAAAAAAGCACGTTTTTTTATTAGAACGATTTTAGAAATAATGAATAAAATCATTTGACTATCTGATACGACCATTTTGTATGGGGTGCAAGGGGTCGGAGGTTCGAATCCTCTCATTCCGACCAATAGTATCAAAGACTTAGCCTCGCTTATGCGGGGCTTTTTCTTTGTGGTGTACCGGATTTTGTACGGATGGAGTTTTATTTTTATGTGACAACCACGCATACAAAATATTCTTACTTTCCACATGGGCTCGCTTTCGCCCAGCATCTTGATACCCGTACTGTCGACCAATCATTGCAAGCCGCCCATGTTTTTTTGTGCCGAGATGACGACCTTAAGACGTTTTTTCGTCGGCAGATCGTGCGGGAGTCTGGCACTTTCCAATCTACACTGGCGAGTCGAAGTAAGCTTTCTACAGAGCCTGTTGTTTGGCGTAGTGGCAGATTAAATAGGCACTTGATAGTTAAGCAAAACTGAATGGCCGCATCGCTAAATTTAGCTTGCTATCCCCTTTTTCCTGTTAAGAGTGCATGCCATTGCGCGATTTAAGTGCCGCGTGACAGGCGCTCCAATGTGTGGGATTTGCTCGGTTCAGGTTTGCTCATGCGTTTATTCTTACGCAGCTTAATAGATAAAATCACCCGCCAATCATATAAGCGGGGAGTTTATCGGCCTGAGCAAACTTCCCAAATGCTATTCAATTTTTAGATTTTGGTGACCTTCTTTTTGAGCGCCGATCCTTGTTTCATGGTGGCCAGCTCGTTAACCGCGCGCCAGGCCTGATCGATGGCGGAGTGGGCGTAGGGGCTCCAATCAGAGTCAGAGTTGGCAATGGTGATGTTGCCGATGGGCTGACGAGCTAGCTCAATGCACTTTTCACTCTGCTCTTCATCGTCAAACAGGGTGTTCGTGGTGTAAGAGTAACCGTGGGACCAACGGTTTACCGTGATCGCGAGGATATCCTGCTCATGGTTAAAGCCAGCGGCGCCCAACATTCCCTGTAGTTGTTCACGGATCATTTGCTCGTGCTGCTCAAAAGGCATGCCGAGGAGGGTGGCGCGCCCCATGCGAGATTGCTCGCGTGCCGATAGGCCCGTATTTGGCAGGGTTGGTACATAAACCATGTGCAGGCACATTGGCTGATCAGGGTTTTTTGGATGCTCATAGCCACCGAGGTTCACGGGGTAGTCCAGCTTGACTCGGCTATAAGGGGCCGTAGGTGAATAGATCTCATGCACCCCAAGCTTAACGAAGGCTTGCCAGTTCTTGATGACCACATTGGCGTAAACCAGCGGCGCCTTCACGTTTTGGTGTAGCGCTTTTTTCTGAGGCTCCGGCAGCTCGGGCACAATGTAGGGAATCATCATATTGTAACCGGCCATGATCGACTGCTTGGCCCGCACCCGATAAAGTTTGCCCTCTTTGATGTAGCTGATTTCGACGCCCTTGCTTTTATCGGTGCGATGGATATTTTTTGCCTGCAGCGCTGTGCTACCAAGGCGCAACCGTACTTTGTGCTTAGGCTGGTCGAGTTGGCTGTAGTCAAACTTGGCTAACACCACATCCTGCATAGTGTGGCCGGGGGCCACCTGCGGGATAAGCTTGCGCACCATCAGGCGCGTCAGCCCCGCATTACCATCGGGGAAGTGAAAGATGTAAGGATCGTCTAGCTCTGCTTGTTCATCAGCATCAAGAGGTGTCAGGTTCATGCCGCCAAAGCCAGGCAGGGCACAGAGCCGCGCATCAGAACAAGCAGTGGCATCGATGCCAACCGCTTGAAAGTCGCTGGTGCGCTGCTGGAAGTAAGTGATCGCCCGCTCGCTAAGGCCCACCTTGTCACGCAAAAAGGTGGTGTAGCTATTCTTGGTGATCCAGAGGTCTTTCTCTTTTTGAGTCATGCCGCTTAAGTAATCGGTTTTCTCTTCATGCAGGGCCAGTAAGGCGGCTTTGTCGATATCGTTAAACGGGAAATCGCCGATAAACGCGGCTAGCGATCGGCCGTTGAGGCGATCGCGCGGGATGTCATCGGCCACGCTGTGACCAGGATCGCCGCTGACTATCTTGTTTACGCCAAAGTGTTTCTCATCGAAATAGACGCCGCGACTCAAGCCCAAATCTGGATAGAAGGTCTGCTGGAAGCCCTTAGCCAGCTCGTCGATATTCACTTCAAGCACCTTAAGCAGGCCTAGTGCCACTGGGCTAAAGACCGAGCGCGGGGATTGCAGGGATTCACTGCCGCCGTAGCCCAGTAGCAAGCCATCAGGGGTGGTGAACTCATTACGCTTGGCGTGGCCTCCGAAATCGTCGTGGTTGTCGAGTAGCAGGATTTTTTTATCCGCACCCATTAATTGCTGATAAAAACAGGCTGCTGCTAGGCCACTAATCCCAGCACCTACGATCACCAAGTCATACTCACCTTCGAGCGGGGCGGCCTTGAAGTTGTATTGCTTGCCGCCGAAGGCGATGCTGTGTGCGGGCTCAAAAGAGCCCGGATGGTTGCCGCGTAGGCCAGTGAGGGCGGGTGGATAGCTTAGCGTCTTGTGGGCCAGTGCATTGCCGCCCTGTGCCGCTTGTAGCAGGCTAATGGGGGCGACACCCGCCGCAATCGCTATGGCTACGCCGTTTAGAAAGTCTCTGCGTGTGATGCTCATGGCAGTCCCTGCTATATGAAGAGTTAAATAAGGAGATGGAATAGGCTTGGCTTCGTTATGAAGTGGGCAAGCTAAAGCCATATCTAAGTGGAATGAGATTGATAATAACTTATTAAGCGATATTAGGTGGCCCTCTGGCTTTGAAGCGCGCAGTATAAAAAGCTTCTGGCTAAATCTATTTAGCCAGAAGCTTCTAATCTATATAAGTTAAATAGCCTGTTGCCACTCAAAAATCTGTTGCATACTGAGCAGATGCCTAAGCAGGCTTTTTAAGCCATGCTTAGCGGAAATTCTGATCGCATCCTATCAAGGATAATTAAAGACTTGGCCACCTTAGCTATTGTTAAGTCTGATTATGGCTGTTGTTTAAACTCAGCATAAATATCGTAGGTTGGGTAAAGCCCGCGTATTTATTGAACATTGCTCACAAGTTTCACCCGCCTTATAAATAAAAAAATAGGGCGCTGTTCTAAAAAATGATTTATTTAGGCGTTATTGAGCAATAGACATAATCAGGACTTATTATGCTGATCGTTCTGTGCCTATATATTTTAAGTGTAGTAAAAAATCAGCAATTAATTTTTAATAATAACTAGTGGGGATTACGCAATGGATATCGAAACAAATACATCATCTAATACTCGTTTAAATAATGCAGTGGCGATTACCGTGGTGTTGCTTTCTGTTTTTATGGCAATAAGCAAAGTAAAAGACGACAATATTGTGCAAGCTATGCAGCAGGCAAAGGCCGATTCGATTGATACTTGGTCTGAGTACCAATCTAAAAAACTTAAGCTGCATTTATCTGAATCTGCATTGCATCAGGCTAAGCTGCTACAGGCCACTAATGGCAACGTGGATAATAAAGCACTCTTTGCTGAAGAAATTGTGACGCAGCAAAATGCCATTGTAAAATATGAAAAAGAATCAGCTCAACTACAAGAAAAAGCCAAAGGATTTTCTAAAAGTTATGACGAAATGAACTATCACGACGATCAGTTTGATATGTCGGATGCACTGCTCGCCATTGCATTAGCCGTGGCTGCGGTATCTGCGCTGGTGAGTAATTGGTTGTTGCTTGGGCTAGCCTGGGTTTCTGGTGGCTTTGGTGTGTTATTTGGTTTATCTGGTTTTTTAGGTTGGGCATTTCATCCCGGTTGGCTTGCCGCTTTATTAAGCTAATTAAGATATCGACTTTGTTGGCTTCTATTATAAGTAGAATATATTTATAAAATAACTAGGTAAATTTTTATTTATTCAATTTCGTTTTTATCACACATGCGCTAATCCAGTGTTTACTCGGGATTGCCGATGAAATATTTGGGAATGACGATTTAATCAGGGTTTACCTAGGGTCTGTTGACGTTTCATTCACGGCTGCGTTTGGCCCAGTTTTGGGGCTGAACAAGGCAAAAATTGCGACATGGCACGAGTACCATTAGCGATTTTTAACGCTGAGCAGCCCCAAAAATGGGTCAAACCCGAAGGGCTGGGCCGGAAAATGGCCATTCACTGCGTTATACTCCTCGACAATAACCCGTTATTGCCTTCGTCGCATGCCTTGTGCCTAGCCATTTTTCGGCTCAGCGCAATTGTGAATGAAACGTCAACAGACCCTAGGCTAATAATGGCATTTTAGTTTGCTTGCCTAAAATGCAGGGCAACTTGTGGTTTTCCGCTTGCTCTTGCCCAAACTAGGCATCCAGCCCAGCTTCTTGATACAAATAGCCGTATCTTTTGGCGAGCATATCGCCATTGCTGGCGCTTAGTAGATCGCGCATGCTGGTGATTTTAAATTTGAATGGCCGCTGGGTATTAAGCTGTAGTAGCGCGTCCAGCCGATGGGATGCACCTAGTTCAAATAGCCAGTATTGGCCGCTGCCTGCGGCTTTATTGCTGCCTGCTTGCTCAGCAGAAATCTGGCTACGCTCCACACGTTTAACAGAGCGCACGTCATACACATAGTCGATCACTGAGGTTTTGCCCTTGCTGTGGATGGCAATGGCGCAGTGGGCGATGTCTTGCATGATGGTGTGCGAGGTTTGCTGCTTGTTGATGGTATCAACGGGGATGTGATACCAGCGGGCCGTGCCTTGCCTAAAGCGCTCTAGATAAGCTGGCGTGCGGCCACCACCAGTGGGGGCAACAAACACCAGTTGGCCGTTACGGCGCAGGTAGAGCCCAGCCGGCGCGATGCGCACCGAATCTTGGGCAAGGTATTCATCGGGTGCTTCGATACGGTATTCGATAGCGCTTGGCTTGCCGCCTAAATGTTGCAGTAAAAATGCGGCCAACCAGCCATTGGCCTGCTCTGGCAGGGCGGGAAAAGCACCGATGCCCACCGCTTCGATAGCCTTGTGATAAGGGTTATCTGAGGCGGTATCTTGCTGCGGATGCCAGCCAGGGTAAAGTACGTAAGCACCGATTACAGGGCGGCTTTTTAGGATTGCGCCTTCAGGCGATTGGCTAAGATGAATCAGGGCATCGCGGTAGCGGTGCATTTGGTTTAGCGCATCGTCGGGGGCTAGGTCTGGCGTGTTTGCTTTATCTGCTTGATCAATGCGGTATTTAGCATCAAAAATCCAGATAATTTGCTCGCCATTGGGGAAGGTGGCTTCTAGCAAAATATCTGGCTTTTGCGTGGCATTCCAAGAGTAAATTTGGTTATAGCTACTGCTAGGTTTGCCAAATATCGGCTCATGGGCCAAGCGCAGCAGGATGCCATCGCTACGGCTAAAGCTGAAGGACGCACCTAAGCCATTCTGCAATACTTTTTCTAGATTTTTTTCCTGCAGCAATGCTTTATGACTGGCTTGCTCTTCAAAGCCTAAGGCTAAGAGTTGGCGGCGTAACTCTAGCAGACACCAGATTTCATACAGCTCGGAAACCGGCTTAACGGAGATCGCAGCGTGACGCCCAAACACATCCAGATACAGCTTTAATTGCTGCCAGATACGATACGCCCCAGCGTAGCCCGCACGTTGGTGCAGCACCAGCGATTCGCGCTCCAAGCCAGTAAAATCGCTGACTTCATCAAACAGGGGATGCGCCAAGCGTTGGGCTAGCTGTTTTTGCCATAGGGCCAGCTCAGCAAAAAATGCAGGTGAAATTCGCTCGCGATCAGGCGCTGTATTGTGTGCGGCAGCAGCGCTGGCAAAGTGGGCCAAGCTGCGGCGGCTATATTCTAAAACCATACGAATAAATTGGTTTTCTGGGGTATCCACAGAAAGGCGTTGGCTGCTGCTTTTAAAGCGACGCTGCGTATCCCCTATTGCCAGCGCTTGGGCCACTTTTTCTTCTAAGCGATAGCCCATTCTGCCTCGCAGGCGATCGGCGCGAAGCGTGCGGCAGCTGGTCTGTAGCCGATTATGCGGGGCGTTGCAGATATAGTGGATTTCTTTAAGCAAGGCGTCCCGCAGTGCCGCAAATTGCGCCAGCCATAGCAAAGGGAAGCGTTCATGCGGTTTTCTGGATTGGGCTAGCTCGTGATCGGTCTTTTGCGCTAGGGCAAAGCGCCACAGCGGATAGCTGTGATCAATGGCGGCATTGATTTTTTCTAGATCATCCACCATCACCATTTTAACCGGCAGCACTTCAAACGCCAGCGCCGCTTCTTGCCATTGGCCGTGGCGGCAGTAATGCAGGCCCAAGCGCAGCCAACCTACATCATTGCCAGTATTGAGCGTGCCACGCAGTGCGCTGCCGGTGAAGCGAAATGCATCGCAAACGCTAGTCAGCCGATGGCGAATTTCTGCCGTATCCATCGCTTGGCTAAAGGTAAATTCAAATTCGTAGCTGCGGTTTTCAAAGAAAATAGGCTCGCGCAGCAAAAGCTCGTGTTCTGCAATGCAAGGCAGCGGGGTGCAGCTTTTAAATTTAGAGGGCCGCAGCCGAATCGCCATAGGCAGGGCCGAGGCTTGCCTAGCGGCCAAGGTAGCCGAGAGCTGTTTTTGCGAGGGCGCAATATCGCGGCTCCACACATTAAGCGACCAATCGCTGGTTTCTAGCCTAAGCAGATCAGGCATGGCTAGGGCCAGAAGCAAGTAAAGCGATCGCGTTCAAGGCGTTTACTCATCCAATCTAGTTTTATAAGCGAGCGAAATTTAATCTGCGGCGCAACATCGTTCTCGGTATTAAAGAGATCAGGGCGGGTGGGGAAGGCTTTAAATTGAGCGCTTAGTAAGTGATTTAACTGCGTCAGCAGGTTGCCATTCTCATTGCTGAGCTTGTCTTCATCGCCCTCTAGCCTGGGCAGTAATTTGGCCATTAAAAAATCATCCCACACGGCATACAGCGCGGCTTCATCTTGCGGTGAAAAGCACTTCAGCATCAGCAACAGCTCGTTTAGCGCACGAAATGCCAAGGCAAAAGGGCTGTTTGCCAAGGTGTGATTGATCTGTTTTAAAAACGCGATGCTCTTTTTGCCATCAGGGTCGGCCAGCACCGTGGCCAGCTCAGCAGGGTCGGCGATGCGTGAGGCAAGCGGAAAGCTGAGGGTTACGGCTTGGCGTTTGGGCTTAAAGTATTCATCGAATTCATTTGGGAAAAACTCGCCAAAATCGATGGTAAAGGCGCGATCAATCACCTTGCGAGAAAACCCATGCGTGGTTTCATCCATATTCACCGTACCAGCTACAATCAGGTTGGGCGGTAGCGGCATACCATTTTGCAGAAAATGCGCCCACAGCCCATCCCATGTTGCATCGGTAAATCCTAGGTCAGTGCGTAGCTTGCTGATGACCTGGGGCGCTTCAGATTTCAGCAGGGCGCTTGGCGCAAAAATAGCCTCGCTTGTGTAGCCTTGCTCATCCCATTGCCGCGTTTCTAATACCGATAAATAATCTGCAAAATATTGCTCAACCGGCGCTAAATTCATTTCATCTAAGCAAGCCCAAAATGGGGTGATCTCCTGGGTATCTTTGAGTACGTAGCCCGTATTAGGCTGCACCGCACCCCGCCAGGCCGCCGCCATAAACTGCAAAAACGGCGTAGCCACATAATGCGTGCCGCCAATTCTGGAGACATAGCCCAGCAAATCAGAAGGCTCATGCCAATCTGGCCGCACCGGAATCAGCGCATAGTTATTGATGCTCGCCGGGCAAGAAGCCGCCGCCTGCTCCCGCACAAACCGCGTCTTCCCCGTGCCGGAGATGCCAGCGAGGAGGAGGAAGGGTTTGGGGAGTTTTTGTGATTTTGTGCTTACTAAGTTGCTGAGCGGATTGTTAATGCAGTATTCGCAAATGGCCTTAATCGTTGATTCATAACCAAGAATAAAAGGATCGTGATCTAGTTTTAATTTTTGAAATAACTTTTCCGACTCGTTATCGTCTCTTTTTCTATTAATCTCATCGGTTGACATCTTTTTTTCTGAAATAGCTTTCAGTAAGTCAATCACGACAATCGTTGGAATTAAACGCAAAGTTCCATTGGTATTTTTTGCATTAGGCTCAGAGCGAAGATAGATTAGCTCTTGAGTCGTTTTTTCAATTGTATAAGTGGGTGATCGAGAGCCAATTTTTGTTCCTGGCTTCAAATAAAGGCTTAAATTATTCATAACCTGGTTTTATTGACCCTAGAAAGTTGAGAGGCTTACTATCAATTAAATTATCTTTTGAATTGTACTTGATGAGCGGTATTGAGTATAGCGGTTCAATTTTGCTTACTAGATTCTATTCAGTAAATTATTTTTAGTGCTTTCAGCACGTTAATTTTGGTGCGGGTGCCCCCGCGTGGGCCTCACTTTCTTGAACGGCCAAGAAAGTAAGCAAAGAAGGCCGCCCCACGAAGCACGAAGGCTCCTCGCTGCGGATAATCGGCTCGGCGACAAAGGCTGCTCGCTCGCTGCCTCGCTACCCCTTTGTCGAAACCCCGAGCCGCTTATTCCTCGCTCGGCGTGCTTCAAGGGGATTTTTAAGCCCCGTGCCATGAATAGAGATAAAAGCCAGATCTCTGGGCTTGAAAATATTTTAATCAACAGAATCCATTTTCTCGTAAAACGAGGTAAACCCAATCCGATCAACATAAGTACTTGTAGGGTGGGTACGTTTTTATGCCCACGCTGTACCTCCCGCGTGGGCAAGATAAAGCTCTTTTGCCCACCCTACGAAACCCACCGCTCTTAACAACATAAGCTTGAGTTGATAGAACCGGGAATAAACCATATACGCGTTAACTGAATTTGATTTTGCATTAGCAAACAATGTAAAAACCCAAGAGCAATGATCTCAGTATCGGGCTTAAAAGTCCCCTTGAAGCACGCTGAGCGAGGAATAAGCGGCTCGGGGTTTCGGCAAAGGGGTAGCGAGGCAGCGAGCGAGCAGCCTTTGTCGCCGAGCTGATTATCCGCAGCGAGGGGCCTTCGTGCTTCGTGGGGTGTAAAGGTCAAGGACATAGGTAACACTTTAGTCCACAGACATAGGTGACACTTTTCGCGTTAAAGTTAAGTAATCATTTTTTGCACCTGTTACCTGTCGCTCATCAAACGAACCTAGTCGAATC
>NZ_JANXSO010000166.1 GCF_025352645.1 Iodobacter sp.
GATTCGACTAGGTTCGTTTGATGAGCGACAGGTAACAGGTGCAAAAAATGATTACTTAACTTTAACGCGAAAAGTGTCACCTATGTCTGTGGACTAAAGTGTTACCTATGTCCTTGACCTTTACACCCCACGAAGCACGAAAACTCCTACGCTGCGGACAATCGAGTCGGCAGCTGGCGGGTCCAGCTCGCTGCCTCGCACCCTTGCCGAAACCCCGCCCCGCTTGTTCCTCGCTCCGGCGTGCTTCAAGGGGACTTTTAAGCGCAGTGCAATGATTCGTGATAAATAGCCTCAGCTGCTGGGTTTGAAAGTATTTAAAAAAACAAAGAAATCGATTTATTCAAAGAATTGATTTTCTCCGTGTTCTCTGGTGCCGAAGTGGTTTAAGACTTGGGTTTTTTTACCGCAGCTTGTTTAAAAACGCCATTCAGCCGACACCCGTACATTGCGGCCTGGCTGTGTGTAGCGGTCTAGCTGTGGGTTGTTGCTGGCTAAGGAGCGGACATCGCTGTCGATCCAGTATTTTTGGTCGCCAATATTAAATACCCCGCCGGATACTTTAAGGTCTTTGACTGGGCTCCACCACAGGGCTAAATCGACGGTGCCGTAGCCTGGGGTTTTAAAATATGAGGCTTGGGAGACGCGGGTTTTGGCGCTGGCGGCGGTGAGCAGGGCATTGCCGCCCCATTGCTCTTGGCTGTATTCAAGGCCAAATACGCCTTTGAGCGGTGCCACGCTATCGAGCGATTCATTACTGCTTTCATTGCGCCCCACCGACCAAGCGATATTGCTGTAAGTGCGCCATGCGCTGCTGATTTGCCAGTGGTTGCGGGCTTCGGCACCGTAGATGCGTACTTGGCTTTGGTTTTGATTTTGGTAGGTAATATTTGTGCCTGGAACGCAGAGCGGGTTGCCTGGGCAGTTAATACTGACTAGCTCGATAAAGTCTTGGTAGCGATTATCAAAAGCAGTCAAGCTGCCACCTAAATGAGCCGTGCCTAAACGCGCGCCCAGCTCTACACCACGGCTGGTCTCTGGTTTTAAATCTGGATTAGCAATGGCGGCATAGCCCATTGGGGACACATAGCTGCTGTTTAGCTCCATGGCATTGGGGGCACGAAAGCCCTCGCTGTATTGGCCAAACAGGGTGATTTGCTCGGCTATTTTCCAGCTGGCGGCTAGCTTAGGCGATACCTTGGCATCATCTAGTGGCACGGCTTTACCACTTTGGCGGCTAAATTCAGCGTCTATTTCTGGGCGTAGTTTAAATGCGTCATAACGCAGCGAAGGGGTGAGCAGGAAGCGGCCCTGATCCCAGCCCAATTCGTTTTGTGCGTAAATACCCCATTGTGTGGTTTGGGTTTTAGGTACGTCGCGAACTGGGCTGATGGTGCCGGTGCGCAGTGCGGCTAAATCGTTTTGTAGCCATTCTCCGCCGATGGTCCAGTGCTGGCTGATGGCGCCATCTATTTGTTTTTCTACTAAGCCAGACATGCCGATCATGTCTTGGTCGTAGATAGAAAGACGCTGCCAGCTGGCTACATTGCGGCGCTGCTGGGTGGTGGATTGCTCATTTTTTTGGGTTTGGTAATACAGCTTGGCTTGTGCTGCATCGATTAGCCCCTTGGCTGGTGCGGTGTAGCTGTAATCTAGGGACACTCGGCTGCGGGTCTGCACATCATTGGCCTTGCTATCGGTAATGCTTGGTGTCATCGGCGCGCCAATATCGGTGTAGAGCGTGGTATCTACTTCACTGCGATAGTTTTCTGCCGCCAGTGCTAGCTTGTGGCCATGTTCAAAGTAGTGCTCTACTTTTGCCAGCACGCTGCGCTTGTTGCTGTCTTGCGGATTAGGCGTGGTGCGGCGGAAATCTTGGCTATTTACCGTGCCCTTATTATCAAATTCATGCCCTTGGCGCTGGGCCGCTTGCAGCAGCCATAAGGTATCTGCGCTGAGCATTCCCGCCACGGCGGCGTGAAGATTGATGCCTTGATCGGCAGAGTCATAATCAGATTTAACCACGCCTGCAAATGAGCCACGGCCACGCAGTAAATCCGCTGGGGAGGTGGTTCGCAGGCCAACTACACCACCCAAAGCATCCGAGCCGTAAAGGGTAGAAGATGGGCCACGGGCAATTTCAATGGCGCTAAGCTGGCTAAAATCGACCTGATCGCGGCCGCTATTTAAGTAGGCACCAAAGGCAAAAGCATCCGGCAGGCGTATGCCATCCACCATCATCAATACTCGGTTGCCTTCTAAGCCACGCACATTCACGCTGGATAAACCATAGCGCCCGTTACGGCTAATATTAATGCCAGGCTCAGTACTGGCTAAATCGCGGTAATTGCTGATAAAGCCTTGATCTAGCTCTGCGCGATCGGTGCTACTTACCGATGGGGGCAGATCATCTAGGCTTTTAGCGGTACGGGTTGCGGTGACTACAACCGGAGCGAGGACTGTGGCAGGCGCTGAAGCGGTACCGGCTGCAAATGCGCTTTGAAATATAGCGGCTAAAAGAGTAAGCGCAAGGGCGTGGGTGCTGCGTTGCATACTGATTCCTGATAAATACGGGGGCGGGCTGAGGCCAAGCTTTGCAGATAGTCTGCTTTGGCTGCAGAGCGTGCCTAAATAAAGCAGGGCTGATCTCAGCTGCGTATCATCGTATCAATAGTCATTCTCATTATCAATGTATTTTTATCCTTTGCTACCGCTATAAAAAATTCTTTCTTTGCTTGTAAAACAGATGCCAGATATTTAATGGTTTTTAAAAAGAGTTTAAATGCTCTTTTTTTGAGTATTCATAAGGTCTTGATGGTTGTTGGCAATATCTTTATTATCATCATTAATGACAATGGCTTTGCTTATTTCATCCATAAGTATTTTTTTAAATTTACAGCGTATGGTTTTTTTAATGAAAAAAAGGCTTCTAAATAAATTATCAGTAGAGAAAAGCGTTTATGAATAGCAGTTGGCGCAATATATAAATGATAAATAAATAAAATATAGGCCTGATATAAATAGCGGTGGGGAGCGTGGCTTATTTACCCTCTTGGTATTTATTGCTTTAAAAAATTGATTTAAATCAGCTTATGGTGGCGTTGTTCTGGCGCTTGGCTATTAAGTTAACGATAATCATTATCGTTAACTTAAGCAGGCCAATACTTTGCAAACGATTGAATTGAAACCGGCTATTGCCGAGGCGTTTTCTCAGCGTCGGGCCTTAATGCCTTTTTGGGGGCAGCAGCCGCTTGCCGCTGAAGCTTGGCCGGCTGCATGGCAAGACATAAATCAAACACCACTTAAAAATACTGCACTGGCATATATTCATATCCCCTTTTGCGCTAACCGCTGTGTGTTCTGCGGCTTTTATAAAAACGCTTGGAAAGAAGAGCACGGCAAGCCTTATGTTGATCGGCTAATTGCTGATTTGCAGCAGTCGGCGGCTAGCCGTGTGGCGGGTGGGGAGATATCGGCAGTGTATTTGGGCGGTGGCACGCCTACTGCTTTATCTGGGGCAGATTTAGCTCGCTTGTTGCGGGCAGTGCAGCAGTATTTACCGCTGAGTGAGGATTGTGAAATCACCGTTGAAGGGCGTATCTCTCACTTTGACCGCGCTAAGGCAGAGGCCTGCCTTGGCGCTGGGGCAAATCGGTTTTCGATCGGAGTGCAGACTTTCCATAGCCCGCTGCGCCACCGCTTGGGCCGTCAGCATAGTGGCGAAGAAGCCGCTGCCTATCTGGCAGAGCTAGCTGCGGGCACGGATGCGGTGATCGTGGCTGATCTGATGTTTGGCCTACCAGGGCAGCACACGCAGCTTTGGGCCCATGATTTAGACACGGCTTTAAGCTTAGGGCTGGATGGCATTGATGTGTATGCATTCAATCTTTTCCCTGGCCTGCCCATACAGCGCATGTTGGAAAAAGGCGTATTCCCGCCGATGAGCGCTTTGCCAGAGCAGCTTGGGTTTTATCAAATGGCATTGTCCCGTTTTGCAGCAGCGGGCTGGCAGCAGCTTTCTAATAGTCACTTTGGTTCTGCCTTGGGGCGTGAGCGTAATCGCTACAATTTGGCGATTAAATCAGGGCAAAGCTGCCTCGCTTTTGGCTCCGGAGCAGGCGGTAGCCATGCAGGCTATGCCTACAGTATTGAGCCTGATTTAGAACGCTATTTAAGCGCCCCACCTGCTGCGGTATCGCGGATTGCTCAGGCAGACCCCACCCAGCATTGGGTGGCCGCTTTGCAGGGCAGCATCGAAGTGGGGCAGATCAACGCCACTTCATTGCCCGCCGCCTGCATGCCTTTGCTGCATACATGGCAGCAGCAGGGCTTGATTAGCCCGCTGAATGCCGATCTTTGGAAGATAGACGCACTTGCGCGTTTTTGGGGGCCAAGCATGGCGCGTGCGCTGGTAGATTTAACACAAAGGAAAGCAGCATGAATAACACTCAGCAATTACGTGAACGACTCAGCAAAAATCCGGGAGTAGTACTGGAAGGCTTGGCGCTTAGCAGCGCACTGCCGATGAGCGCGGTAATCGAATCCTTGCCTGTAGAAATGTGGCAGCGCATTGCTGGCTCGCAGATGGCGCAGTTGCTGCTAGAAATGGCAGGCTGGGGCGATGTGACGGTGATTATGCATAGCGCGGATGTGATTATGGAGTTTACCGGCCCGATTCCGCTTGGCGAATTAAGCCACGGCTTTTTTAACTTACCAGGGCCAAGTGGCCTGCATGGACATTTAAGAGTGGATCATTGCGGGGCTATTTATGCCATAGAACGCCCGTTTATGGGCCGCGCCACGGCCTCGGTTTTGTTTACCAATCATGATGGCGGAGTAATGTTTAAGGTGTTTTTAGGCAGGGATAGCAACGGTCATTTATCGGCCGAGCAGCTGCTGGCTTTAAAGCGTTTTTTTACTCAAAAATAAAAGGCTTGCTGCATTATTTATGGTGCAGCAAGGCAAAAAGCGCGGTAATGTTTAAATGATGATGATTGTTATTTGCAATTAATATTATTTGATATTGTTTAGATAAAGGAGCCAAAGCTTGGCCAATCCACATGATTTATTGATTTTTGGTGCCAGCCGAGGCCTAGGGCTTTGTCTTGCCAAGGCCAGCGTGCAGCGCGGTGAAAAGGTGGCCGCTATGGTGAGGGCAGAAAGCGATTGCCGCGCTTTAAGCGTGTTGGGCATAACTTTAATCCAAGGCGATGCTTTTAGCCTAGCGGATTGCATATCGGCGCTAGAGCAGACGCAGCCTAGGCGGGTGATCAGTGTACTAGGCGGCAAAAATGCGGCAGGGCGGCGTATCGACGCGCTAGGCAACTTAAACGTGATCCAAGCGCTAGAGGCCAGCATGCCTGCTACACGGCTGTTACTCGGCACTTCTCTAGGTTGTGGTGAGCAATGGGATGGCTTGGCAGAAGCCGCCAAGCGCATGCTGGGCGAGGCTATTTTGGCTAAAAATGAGGCCGAGCAATATTTAAAGCAAAGCGCTTTGGCATGGATGATTGCGCGACCAGCGGGGCTCAGCCATCAACAGGGCACGGGGCAATACCGTGTTTTAGCGCAGCGTGATGATGCCGGCAATTATCTGCCGCGTGCCGATGTGGCAGAGGCGATGCTGGCCATTTTGGATCAGGATGAGCGTCTGTATCAGGCGTGGACTATTTTGGGGCCAGCCCAAGTAGATGCCACGCAGCATGGTAATGAGCCAGAAACTAAATAACTTAGGTGAGTGATGTATAAAAAATTTTTGCTATGTAGTGTGCTGGTTTTAGCTGGCTGCGCCACATCAAATGTGCCTTTTGCAGGTAAATCTTATGTGCTGATGGGCGAGGTACACGATAATGCGTTGGGGCATCAGGCACGGTTTAAGGCTTTAGAGCAGGCCGTGCAACAAGGCTGGCGGCCCGTGATTGCCATGGAGCAATTTGATCGGGAACGCCAGGCCGAGCTAGATCAAGCCCGCAGCGAGCAGCCAAATAATCCTGATTATTTAATTCAAAAAGTAGGCGGCAGCCGTTGGGATTGGTCATTGTATCGGCCAGTGATTGAGCTGGCGCTGCGCTACGATTTACCCATTGTGGCGGCTAATTTATCGCGTAAAGACGCATCGGTGGTGGTCAAACAGGGAGTAAGTGCCTTAGCGGATGCGCAAGAGTTAGGCCTGATGCAGCCTCTGCCGGTGGGCTTACTCGCTGCCCAGCGTGAGGAGGTGAGGGTAGGGCACTGCGGTAAGTTGCCAGAAAACCTACTTGACGGCATGGCCTTGGCACAAATCGCCCGAGATACGGCGATGGCTAAGGTGATGAAGCCTTATCAAACACGTGGAGTGGTGCTGCTTGCGGGCAACGGCCATGTTCGCCGTGATGTGGGAGTGCCACTTTGGTTGCCTAATACCTTATCTATAGGTTTTGTAGAAGCCAGTCATAAAGATGCATTTGATCAGGAAAACTTGATTGCGCCTGCTCAGCGGGTTGACCCTTGCGCTGGTTTATAAGCTGTAATTTTTAGATTGTTATCTATTTTTTAAAATGGAACTATGTGCTCTTGCTCCGGGCCCCTTAATTTAGCGGCTTGCACCGCGTAGTTACTTTGGATGGTTAAATTGGTTTTGACGTCTAAAGCTGGGCAATAGCCGTGTGGGTACTTGACTGAGCAATAGACATAATCAGCAAGTAGAATATAAGCGCCAAGCCTTTTCTTTTTAGAAAAAAAAGCTTGGCGCTTTTTGCATTTTATTGTTGTCGTTCGTATCAATGATTATGAGAGGCGTTGAGGCAATCCTATCAACTTAACTATTTGTCATTACTCTAGCCCATAAATATTTTAAACATCGTAGGGCGGGTGCAACCTGGCGTTTTTTTTATCTACACTTTAAATTTGGCGGCTTGCACCCGCCCTACGAATGGCGTATTGCTTAAGTTGATAGGATTGGGCGTTGAGGGGCTATTAACTGAGACTCAGTACCGCTTTATTTTTTCTGAAATTTTATGCTTATTTAAAGATAAAAATCCTTAAATATCAGTAATTTATGGTTTTTTTGTTTTTTAATATCGCCTGCAGCTATGGCAATGATTGGTTTTTATAGACCTCCTTAGGGGGGGGGCAAATCTAGCTTGAAAAATAAGAGGGGTAGGTAAGTAGCAATGAAGATTTCGGCTTAACATTTAAGCGCTATTTGTATTTTTTCTACTGGCAATCTATAGCTAATATGCGCTTTATTTTATATAAATATGAGTATTTTTAATCAAAAAAATATGCAGGTTGCTAATCTGCATTATTATTTAGTAATATGCAGAGCCTATCTGGCAGAGAGACTGCTATTAATTTAGTTTTCTAAAATAATAATTACTTACAATAATTGTGCTAAAAAGGGAGTAGTTCCCTTTTCTGTAAGCTTAGATGCTTAGAGATTGTTGAAGTTTATGCTCTACCACGGGGAAATTAGCAGTGTTTATGCTAAACAATTCTTGCTTACTTAATACGTGATTAGCTGGTGCAGTGAAACGAATCGTTGAGGCGTGCTTTGAAACTAGAAAAACTTGCGCTGCGTGGGCGCATTTCTCTGCAGTTTGCAGTTACAGTTACCTTTATGGTTATGCTGGTGCTAACCCTTGGCGCAATTATTACTTTGCAAATGAGCAACCAAGGGAAAATGCTCAAAAATTTGAGCAATAAAGTTATTTCCGCTGAAGTGGCTGCAGTGCGGAGCGATTTAAATATTTTTCTGCGTGCTCCCGCTTTGGCTAATCGAATGGCTGCGGTATTGCTGACGGAGCAGTATTCAAATTTAGATAAAGATTTATCCCAATTTGAAGCGCCATTTACGCATATCTTAGAAAAAATATTTCCAGACCAAAAGCACCTTAGCCTGATCTCTTTTGGCTCTATTCATGGTGAATATATTGCGGTGAGTCGTGAAATACTCACTAATAAATTTTCTTTACTGCTTAAAGATGGTAGAACCGGCGGCAGTTTAAATTTTTATAGTGGTTTAAAATCTACTGATTCAATTCTGCATCAGTTTAATCCTTATGACCCAAGGGTTAGGCCTTGGTATGCCCCCGTTAGCCGCAGTAAAAAAACAATGTGGACCACGGCATATCAAGATTATGATGCCATTCAAGGGGTCACTATTTCATTTAGCAGCCCGCTTTATGATAAAAATAAAAAAATGATTGGCGTTGTTGCTAGTGATATTAAATTAAGTAATTTTAATCAGTATTTAAAATCTAGCCCTAATCTAGGTAGAGGGGCTATTTATATTGTTGATCAGCATAATGAGCTTATTTCTCATTCAAGTAATGAAAAACGCTTGCCAATATTGTCAATTAATGAGCTGTCAAAACAAGATAGCGCTACTTTGCTTAAGGCCAAGGATAGCTCTAATGAAATGGTAAGAATGAGTGCAAAATTTATTGAAAATAAAGAAATTAACGACATTGAATTTAATCTTGGTGATGAAAAAATATATGGCAGGGTTTTTAAACTAGCCGATGACAATGGTTTGAATTGGAGAATTGTTATTCTTATTCCAGAACGGGATTTGTTGGGTGATTTAATCAAAGATATGATGGTTACTTTGGCTATTGTCTTATGTATTGGATTAATAGCAGCCTTGGCGGCGTGGAAAATATTAGCCAGTATTACGAAACCTATTTTGCTAGCAGCGCAAACTGCTAAATTATTAGCTAAGCAAGAGTGGCAGCCTACGATTGCAGGTGGGCTGCAATTAAAAGAAACAACCTTGCTGGCAAATGCGTTTGATGAAATGTCGAGCGCCTTATCTAGCTCGTTTGAGCAGCTTAATTACCGAATTCGCCATGATCAAGTCACCGGCTTACTTAGCCGTGAAGGCTTGCGTGAAGAAATGTCTGAGTTAGTTAAAAAAGACGCTGCTAGCAAGTGGGATGCATTACTGCTTATTGGTTTAGATAATTACAGAAGTATTCATGACAGCATTGGCTATGATCAGGGGGAAGAATTACTCTGCGCCATTGTTAATAATCTTAAGCAGCATTTGCCAGAGCAGGCGCTGTTTGCCCGCGTTGCAGATACAGAGTTTGTTATTTGCATGGATATTGACGTTGGTAAAATTTGTATGACTGAATTAATTCAGGGGATATTAGATAGCTTTACTCAGTCTTTTCATTTGCAGTACGATGAGGTTTTGATTAGTGCCAGCCTTGGTGTGGTATCCGCTCGATTTAATCATCTTGATTTAATCGATAACTTAAGAAACGCGAGCATGGCTTTGAATAAAGCCAAGGGTAAAGGGGCTAGCTCATATGAAATATTTCAAAGTGATATGGTTGAGCAGTCTACGCAAAAAATTCATTTAATTTCAGAACTTAATGCTGCGATTGAGAAAAATGAATTCAGAGTTTATTTTCAGCCGGTTGTGAGGTTAAGTGATAGTAAAGTGATTGGTGCAGAGGCTTTAGTGCGCTGGCAAAGTGGCCAGCGTGGTTTGGTTTCTCCTGGTTTGTTTATTCCATTGGCAGAGGAATCAGGTTTAATTCTACCTATTGGGCATTGGGTGCTGCGCGAATCATGTAGGCAAATTGCCGAGCGCCTAAAAAATGGTTGGGCTAGTGATTTTGATGTACATGTCAATGTATCGGTACGGCAGTTAATTCAATCTGATTTCTACCAAGTATTAGAGGCAACATTACAAGAGTTTGATTTACCACCACATAATCTAACGCTAGAAATTACTGAATCTATTTTGATTGAAGATAGCAATGTGATTGCTACGCTGATTGGCCGAATCAGAAGCTTAGGGGTGGAAATTGCTATTGATGACTTTGGCACCGGTTATTCGTCTATGTCTTATTTGCATCAGTTTGCTTTTGATTGCTTGAAAATCGATCAATCTTTTGTGAGCCGCTTTTTGGATAATCATAAAAGCGAGGCCATTGTCTCGGCGATTATTCGCCTAGCGGGTGGTTTTGATGTGCCGCTGGTGGCGGAAGGGGTAGAAACGGCAGAGCAGGCCCAAAGGCTACTGGAGCTGGGCTGCCAGCGCGCTCAGGGCTATTACTTTGGCCGCCCAATACCATTAGAAGATTGGCCTGCAGTATGGTGTGGCTCGGGTAAATCCGAGCCTCTTTCCTAAGCGCTGCGGAACATGGCGTTTTTATCCATATCTGGATTTAACATGCATCATTGATTGGCTGATGCCTGCATAGAATATTTATTTTCTGTAACGAAACATCGTCATTCCCGCGTGCCTTTGGCGGGAATCCGGCAGCATGGCTGGATTCCCGATACAAACACCAGGGGATGACGGTTTATTCTTGATCGGTGGTCAGGTATTTGTTTTGAGCTATATTTTGGTGATTTTTTTACAGGGCATATTGCAATTTGTTTCATCTGAAATTTTGATCGCTGACTCTCATGCAATCTCTCTAGTCCTTAGTCATTCTATTGCGAACCCAGACACCCTCTTCACTGACATAATAAGTGTGACAATCTTCCACTTCCAGATTGTAGACTCGAGCTCTGAAGTTACGATCGTCACTTTCATAGATACTCTCCATCTCTTCATTGTCGAAGACCTTGCATGCATCATCACCGAACCAAGAATATGGCACAGTTGCGTCATGCCTACGACGTAACGGATACGCCCAAAGGTCGCAGCCCGCGCTGAAATTGACAATATGCGCTTCGGTTGCATCCGGCATGCCCAAGATATCCGCCCTCACCCAGCCCATGCCTGCCGCTGGCGTACGCCAGACCCGCCACACTTGCTGCACGGTGGCGACACCTCCATCAGCCAACTGCAATTGCTGATCTGCGCTCAATTCTTCCGCCGCAGTCCATCCTTCACCATCCACCCAGAATGGGTGGTTCGCCGTGGCATACAAATGGTGGATCGGCTTATCGCGCTTCATATGAGCTTCTGCCACCAGCGTATATTTAACGACCCAGATTTCTTTGTCGTCGTAAGTGAGGGTATTGACAACTTGTTTGTAGACCCGCTCACCGCCCCCTTCCGGCTGCGATAACACGCGATCACCGATCCGGATTTTTTCAATGGGTTTGAGCCCCTGATCCGTGTGTACCAGCGTCCCGGCAATAAAGCAGCCGCCCACCTGTTTTGGGAAATGCTTGCTATTTTTATCCCAATTAAATAGTCCACAACGACCGGTAAGCGGTCCCAGATATTCAATTGTTTTGTGCATGGTATTGGTATCGCTATGAGTGGCAAAGAGCGTGGTTGCGTTGTTTATAACAATCTCACGCAGGCTTAAGCGCGGGGTTTGAATGATAGGGAAGGGGGCTGAGTACGATCAGGCAATGAGTAATCCCGCCGCATTTAGCCTTTGTGCAATCAAATTAAGATCGCCTTCGTATTCCCAATACATCACCCTGCCGTGCGATGCGTTAACCAATAGATATTTTTCGGTGACGGATTGAATGCGTTCAATCGCGATGAGTTTTTCCATAAAGGTTTCATCATGGAATTCTTCGATGATTTCTTGATTATCTGCGGTATAGCCATGCACCAGCATGGCGGTGCGAACTCTAAGGGCGATGTATTTCATTGGGTTTCCATTGGGTTTTAGGTGGGTACGGCATGCTGCACCCCTACGATTTTTTCTTTCTCAGCCACTCTACAAAATCATCCACAAAGGTAAACACCACCGGCACCACCAAAAGGCTAAGCAGGGTGGAGGTAATGAGGCCGCCGATCACGGCAATCGCCATGGGGGATCTAAAGCTTGGGTCTACGCCAATACCCAGTGCAATGGGAAACATACCCGCGCCCATGGCGATGGTGGTCATAACAATGGGGCGAGCGCGTTTTAAGCCTGCATCCATGAGCGCATCAAAACGGCTCATTCCTTCACGGCGGGCGACGATGGCGTATTCCACCAGCAAGATGGAGTTTTTAGTGGCAATCCCCATCAGCATAATTAGCCCAATTAGCGTTGGCATCGAAAACGAGCTTTGTGCAATCAGTAGCGCCAAAAAGGCCCCGCCGATAGATAAAGGCAGCGCGGCTAAAATAGTGATTGGCTGCATAAAGTCTTTAAACAGCAACACCAGCACCATATAAATACACAGTACGCCAGTCAGCATGGCGATACCAAAGCTGGCGAACAGCTTTTTCATCTCTTCTGCATCGCCAAATTCGGCACGCTCTACCCCTGCTGGCAGCTGCTTTAAGCTGGGCAACTGATCGACTTCATTGCTTAAGTCCCCAAGTGATCTGCCATTAAGCTCAATATCAAAAATCACATCACGGGCTCTATCGTAGCGATCAATCTGGCTAGGGCCGGATGAAAGCGCGAGCTCGGCGACTTGTCCAAGGGTGACGTCACCGCTTTTTGCGGGCACTTTCAGCCGTTTAAGTTGTTCTAAATCTTGGCGGGTGCTATCTGGCAGGCGCACCATGATGGGGATTTGCCGCTCGGGTAAATTTAGCTTAGCCACCGAGGTATCAAAATCACCCACGGTGGCCACTCTAATGGTGTCTGAAATGCTGGCGATGCTCACACCTAAATCAGCGGCTCTGGCTAGATCTGGGCGGATGCTCACTTCGGGGCGTACTAAGCTGGCACTGGAAGTGACCGCCCCCACGCCTTGCAGGGTACGCATATCGCGTTCTACATTTTGCGCGGTGGCGACTAAGATCGCTGGGTCGTCCCCACGTAAAATCAGCTGGAATTTTTCACCCGATCCGCCCAAGCCCACGGCAATACGTACGCCAGGAATATCTTGTAATAGCGTGCGTAAGCGGGATTCGATATGAATCTTTTTATCCCTAGTGGTGCGCTCGGTTAGGGTGAGGGTGAGATTGGCTTTATTGACCTCGCTGACACCGCCCGCCGCAAAAGGATCTGCTCCCGCTCCTCCGCCGCCAATGGCGGTATAGATACGGATGATGGATTTTTCAGTGCTCAACATTTTGCGGGCACGCTCTGCCACAGCGGCTGTTTCATCTAAAGTGGCGCCAGGTGGCAGCTCAATTTTTACCAGCGTTTGCGATCGATCGTCAGGCGGAATAAAGCCAGTTGGCAGCAGTGGCACCAGCATGAGCGAGCCAATAAAAAACAGTAAGGAGAATAGCGCGGTAAGCTTGCGGTGTTGCAGGCACCAGCGGGCCATTTTTAAATAGGCCTGCATAATGCGGCCTTCTTTATGTGCATGGGTGATAGGTTTTAAGATATACGCAGCCATCATGGGCGTGAGTAAGCGCGCCACAATTAAGGAAGCCATCACCGCTAGCGCGGCTGTCCAGCCAAATTGCTTAAAGAATTTACCTGGAATCCCAGCCATAAATGCCGTCGGCAAAAACACCGCGATCAAGGCAAAGGTGGTGGCCACTACCGCAAGGCCAATCTCATCGGCGGCTTCCATCGCGGCTTGGTAAGGCGTTTTGCCCATGCGCAAATGGCGGACGATATTTTCGATTTCTACAATCGCATCGTCCACTAAAATCCCCACCACCAGTGCTAGGGATAATAGGGTGACGGTATTCAGGCTAAAGCCCAAGTAAGCCATGCCAATAAATGCGGGCAAGATAGACAGCGGCAGTGCTGCGGCAGAGACCAGCGTGGCGCGCCAGTCGCGCAAAAACCACCACACCACTAACACCGCCAGTAAGGCACCTTCCCAAAGCAGCGTCATCGATCCATCAAAGGACTCCTGCACGGGCTCGGCCATATTGTAAGCTTCGGTAATGACAAGGCCCGGGTTGGCTTGCTTGATCTTTGCCAGCGCGGCATGGATGCCGGCTGCCACTTCAATTTCACTGGCTCCGCGTGAGCGGCTAATTTCAAAGCCCACGACTTGCTTGCCATCAAGTAGCGCGATTGAGCGGCGCTCGGCGGTGGTGTCCGCAATGCTGGCCACTTGGTCTAGGCGAATGCTGCGGCCATCATTCAGCGGCAAAATCATTTGTCCTAATTCTGCCGCGCTTTGTACGGTGGCAATGGTGCGAATCGCCTGCTCGCTACCGATTAAATCGCTACGGCCCCCCGATGCATCACGCTGGGTTTGGGCTAGGCTTCTGGACACATCTGCGGCAGAAATACCTAGGGCGGCAAGGCGAGCGGGATCCAGCTCTACGCGCACTTCACGGTTAATCCCGCCCACGCGGCCAAATTTACCGACGCCAGAAACAGCGCGCACTTCCTTGCTGATTTTATTATCCACCAGCCAAGACAGCTGTTCTTCCCCCAAGGTATTGGATGCCACGGTAAATACTAAAAATGGCACGCCAGAGAATTCTACCTTGCCAATAATCGGGTCTTTTAAATCGCTGGGTAAGTCGCCACGCACGCCGTTGACGGCATTTCTAACGTCGTCAACCGCTTCATTAACGGGTTTTTCTAGGGCAAATTCTACGGTCAGCAGCACGCTGCCATCCTGAATCTTGCTATAAACGTGCTTTACGCCTTGCAAGGCGGAGACCGAGTTTTCTAGTTTTCTAGCTACTTCGGTTTCTAGCTGTGCCGGTGCTGCCCCTGGCTGAATTGCCGTTACCGTTACCATCGGTAATTCAATATCAGGGAAGTCTTGCACCTTCATGCTATGAAAAGACAGCACACCAGCCAAAGACAGTAAGACAAATAACATAATGGCCGGAATAGGATTTCTGATCGACCAAGCTGAAAAATTCATTACTGATCCTTGATAGCTGGGTTTAATAAGGTGCAATGCGTCTGAATAAAGCCTCAGACTTATTGCACCCTACAGTTTGTAAATGTAATGGCCTTGGCTTGATACCTATAGGGCACGCTTTTGTGCCCACGCGTGGCAAGGTTATTTATTTCTGCGTGGGCAGCTGCCCATCCTAAGAACAGACTTTTTAAGCCTTGCAAAATAAACTCAATGCGCGGCAGTAATGACTTTTACGATATCGCCATCGGCTAAAAATCCTGCGCCACTTTGGATGATTTTGGCGTCTTTGCTAATGCCATTCACCGCCACTCTATTGCTATCTTGTCGCCCTAAGGTGACGCGCTGGATCTTCACTTTATTGGCAGCGCCCAGTACAAACACATGGGCAAAGCCATCGCGCATCACAATGCTATTGCCTGGCAGGGTCAGCACTTCGCCTTGGCCAGTTTGTAGCGTGCCCTTGGCAAACATGCCCGGTTTGGCTTCATCCAGTGAGCGGCTTTTTAAATCGACATATACCAACAAATTGCGGGTGCGCGGATCAACGGTAGGGGCGGCTTTACGTACCACGCCTTCTACCGTCTTGCCGTTTGGCAGGATGAGGTTGGTCTTTTGCCCTGTCTTGATACGTAGCGCTTCAGCGGCGCTGACTTCGGCTCGCCATTCCAAGCGGCTTTGTCTGACCAATCTAAATAACTCCTGCCCTGCTTGCACTACGGCGCCCACGGTGGCGTTGCGTGATGAGATCACGCCATCATCGGGCGCAGTGACTTGGCTTTGTTTGATGCGTAATTGCTGGCTAGCAAAACGCGCTTTGGCCGCAGCTAATCGCGCGTTAGCTGCGCCTTCTTGCAGCAATGCTTGTTGGATTTGCTGGGCACTGAGTGCGCCATTACTGTCGAGCTTTCTAACGCGCTCGGCATTGTCGTGTGCTTCATTCCATGCGGCCTCCGCCTCGGCAAGGGCGGCTTGCTGCTGGGCTAGCTCAAGCTTGAGTGTTTCACTGACAAATTGCGCCAAGACTTGGCCGCGTTTTACTTCATCACCCACCGCCGCTTGCACTTCGGCCAAGGCATAGCCACCAATCTCTGCCCCTACGATCGATTCTTGCCACGCTTCGATATTGCCATTAGCGCTAATGATGACCGGCCAATTTTGGCTTTGGGGGGCGGTAAGGGTCACGGTCATGGCGGCGCGAGCGGCCTCTGCGGCGGGCTTGGCGATACTCTTGGGCGTGGCAATCAGCGTGATCAGGCCCAGCAGCAGCAAGCAGGCACTCACAACGGCCAGTTTAGGGTGCTGCTTAATTTTGGCGCTTAATTTTTGCATGAAGAATGATCCAAATGCTGTGCAAGTTGCTTGCAAACCAATTTAAAAATGGCGTGCAAGAAACTTAGCTTGCACACGCTCATGACCAACAACGATTTTTGCTCACTAAAAGCACGAAGTTCATGAAAAAAAAGAAAACGAACTGCTGAGTTTTTTGTTCAAACAGAGCCTTCGCCATGAATCAAAGCGCTGTTTTGACTTAATCTCTGATGTTACGCAGCCCGCAGGTTTTGTAGTTCCACCAAGGCCTGCTGGGTTGCTTTGATATAGAGCTTGGCGCGTAGCGCAAAGTGGTTAGCTTTGTGCTTGATCTTTAAGCTTTCTAGCTTGAACACCGCGTAAATCG
>NZ_JANXSO010000006.1 GCF_025352645.1 Iodobacter sp.
TGACCGCGCCTTATTAGCCGCACCGCTTGCCAGTGGGCAATTGCTGGCGCTGCTGCCCGATTACCAGCTAGCAGTGGGCCTACCTGTGTATGCCGTCTACCCCGCACGCGACTGGCTTCCCGCCAAAGTAACCGCCTTTGTTGAGTTTATCGTCAGCGAATTTGCCCCTAGATTGGCAGTGCCCCGATAGCGAAACCCAAATTAACTCGGTATCAAGGGGCATCATCTCTTGGGGGCGCTCTTGAAGGCACTGTTGATTCTTACAAGCCGCCATTTTCCATCATGGTGCGTATCACTCGGTTAAATGGCTCAATCCAATCTGAATCAAATTGCAGATCGGATGCGTTAACCTCGGCAATGGCGCGTAATACGGATTTGTTTTGCCCACGATGGCTGTGTTTTAGCATAACGGCCTCAAAAGCATCCACTAAGGCGATGATTTTTGCGCCTGGCACAATATCGTTGCCACTGAGTTTATTGGGGTAACCGGTGCCGTTGATGTTTTCGTGGTGCTGCAAACACATGGTTGATGCGTCGTGCCAGCCATCCATGCGGCTCAATAAACCGGCGGCCCAAGCAGGGTGATCAATCAGCTGGGCTCGCTCGGCATCGGTCATTCTGCCTACTTTTAGCCATAGCGATTCAGGCAAAAACATCATGCCAATATCGTGCATATAAACAGCCGCCTCTAGCTGGGTGCTAGAAACAACGCCGCCCGCGGCTTTATTTGTATTTAACGCTAATTGCAAATTACGTGCGGTGCGGCCACGGAACAAGGGTGAGCGCATTTCTAATTGCAGCGCCATATTGCGGAAAAAGCGCAAATCTTGGCTACGATCTTCATTAGAGCGCTCCACTTCATTACGTGAGCGATCAGGCATGACAATGACTGCTGCATGTTTAAAGCCTGTTACTGCTTCAATCAACCTAGCGCAAGCGGGATCAAGCTCCTCGGCTTGCAAGGTGGATAAGCCATCTAAGCCACGGGCTAGCGTGGGCAAGTGCAAACTGCTGGCGGAAGCATTATTGCTGAGTGATTCTACGGCTTGCTCTAGCCTATCTAAGGTAAGCAGCAGCACTTCAGAAAGCACCTCCGTGAGTTGAATTTCGCCTGCGCGCATTCTAGCCAGTAGTGTTTCTATTCCATGCACTAAGGGAATAACAAACTCGACTCGGCATAATCCAGCATCGCCTTTTATATTATGGAACGCGCGGAATAAATCAGAGATCAACATCATTTTTCCGGGGTCACGCTTAAGCTCGGCAATGATTTGCTCAATGCGCGGAGCTAAATCCGCTAGGCTTTCCCGAAAATCTTGGAAAGTGTTGATATCGTGTATTTTGGGAACGAGTAAGCTGTCGTAGTTCATGGCGAGCTCCTTGGGGCTTATATAGCTTAAGCATAAGTCGCCATTACTGCAGAAGATATTCAAATTTGGGCTTTAATCTGTGCAGCGGCAGTTTTAGCTTGTCTTTGCTGGGTAATATTCGCGGCGTAAGATGTTAATCCTGCAACGACGCAGTGGGCATCAGGATTTAGAATGACTACTGCTGAAACGGAATTTTTGCATTGAATTGATTTCGATGTTGTTTCATCTCTCTCCTCTGTATGTATTTACGCCACCGAATCGGTGGCGTTTTTTTTTGTCTTAAAGGGTACAATAGCAGATTGCTCTTAAGAAAAGTTTCACGACCATGACTGAATCCATCCGCTTATCCAAACGCATGACTGAACTTGGCATGTGTTCACGCCGCGAGGCCGACGAATTTATTGAACAAGGCTGGGTAAAAGTCGATGGCGTGGTGGTGGACACGCTGGGCAGCCGCGTTGTTCCAGAACAAAAAATTACCCTAGAGCGTCAAGCTACTTTATTTCAAGCCGAACGTGCCACCATCCTGATGCATAAGCCTGTTGGCTATGTCTCTGGCCCCGCCGAGCCAGGCGAGCGTCCAGCTTGGACATTGATCAAAGCTGAAACACGCTTTATTGCCGATAAATCGGGCATCGTGTTTCTAAAAAAACATATGCATAATCTGGCCCCTGCTGGCCGCCTAGATGTTGATTCGTCGGGCTTATTAGTGCTGACGCAAGATGGCCGTATCGCTAAAAAGCTGCTGTCAGATGTAGATGTAGAGCGCGAATACGTGGTGCAAGTTGAAGGCTTTTTATCCGATGAAGGCATGAAGCAGCTAAATAATGGCCTAAGCCTAGATGAAGAGCGCCTTAAGCCCACTAAGGTGAGCTGGCAGAGCGAAGACGCATTGCGTTTTGTATTGCGCGAAAACCGCCCGCGCCAAATTCGCCGCATGTGTGAATTAGTTGGCCTAAAAGTAATCGCCATTCGCCGCCTGCGCATTGGCCGCGTATCGCTATCTGATTTGCCTGTAGGCCAGTGGCGCTATTTGCGTATGGAAGAGCGGTTTTAAGCCACGTTAGGCCGTAAGCCCATGGTTTTGTAGGATGCCAAAAGCGCTGCGTGCGACGTTTACGTCGCCCAGCGAAAGCGCATTGCACCATTTTGTTTTGAATCATTGAGGGCAGACCACAATTAAATGTGGCCTGCCCTTATTTATTACGTTTATTAAAACTCGCCTCTTGCCTGATACATCGGCAGCAGCAGCTCTGCTGCTATCTCCGTAAATTTCTCATCGTTCAGCAGGCTTTGTCCGCGCCAAGCCATTTCATACCATGGCTCGCTTTCTTCCCCGCTAAAGCCGCGTAGGCTGTTGCCGTGCCAAGATTCAAAGGCGGCTTTCTTGGCTTTTTCACTAGAGCCGTCATCCTGACTAAGCGCTTCAGCATATTTGGCGCTGCTGCGGGTGGCAAAGGGTAGGCGCTCTGCTTGGCCTTGCCAATAGTATTGCAGCCATTTTTCTAGCTCTGTACTGGGGTTTTCTACCGCCCCAAAGCGCCAATGACCTTTTGGGCTGACGATGCGGGTTTCCAGTGCCACGCCATCAGGGCTGGCGAGGCACAGTGCTAGGTGTTTTAGCCAGCAGGCGATCAGCTCGATCGGTGAGCTGTGATCGGTCCAGATCATCACTTGGCCATTGGGGCGTAGCTGATGCAGGGCACCCGTCAAAATATGTCCAGATAGCTCAAAGCGGAAAGAATACGGCGCGAGGGGCACATCGCTGATCAGTGGTTCGGCAGTGTTATATAGCTTAATCATGGTGGCAGATTGCTTGGCGGCGCTGATATCGCCAAAGCCGCCGTGGGGTAGCAGGCCTGCGGCGCGGCCAGTGGCAATGGCGTCTGTGCTCCAGCCTTGCTCTAAGGATTGCCAAATCACGCTGTTTAGCTCGCTTTTGGCGGAGAAAGACAGGCTAAATGGCTCGTTGCCTTCAAACTCTACCGCCTCGGTGGCGAGGCGAATGCCGAGGCGATTTCTGAGCAAATAGCGGGTGGGGTTGCGCCAAAAAGACAGAAAATCGGCAAAGGCAATCGGCGCAAGCTCTGGCGGCGGCAAGGCCTCGCTCAGTACCGATAAGGGCGCGTTTTGTGCTTGGCCCAGTTGCGTGGCGGCGGCAAACCACAGCGGTGAATACGCTGCCAGCCGCTGGTCTTTGAAATAGCGCGGGCTAAAGGGCTGGAGCGGATGCTCGATAATCAGATGGCTAAGCAGGCGCTCCCGCTCTAAGCGCCGCCATTTTAGTGCCTCATTGCCCAAGGCAGGCATGGGGGCGGCGTCTGCCAGCACAAAGCTCTTGCTCACCGCATCAATTAAATCGGACACCACCACCGATGGCGGAATCACGCCATTATCTTGAATCCCACGCCCAACATAGCTGAGATACAGCACATCGCTGGCCGAAAGCAGGGTTTCTAAAAACAGATAGCGATCATCGGCACGGCGGGATCGATCGCCGTATTGAGGGTTGTGTGCCATCAAATCAAAGCCAGGCGGGCGTGATTCACGTGGGAAAGCGCCATCATTAAAGCCCAGCAGGGCAATCACTCTAAAGGGCAGGCAGCGCATCGGCACCATGGCGCAGAACGTGACCGCGCCGGTTAAAAATCCACCACTCGGAATCTTGCCGGATAGCGCACCATTCAGCCAGCTGCGCGGCACGGATAAATCCACCGCTGCAGCGTAGCCCGCCTCTTGGCTTTGCAGCGCGAATTCCATCACCTGCTCGCGCAGCTCGGCCATCAACACCACTTCATCATCGTCCGGCGCAAAGAGCATATCAATCAGAGCGATCAGCTTGATATGCCACTCTGCTGGGGTGTGCTCGCCAGATAGAGCCGTAGCTTGGGCAAACAGCGTTTCAGCAAAGGCCGCCAATCCAGCCGCCAGCTGAGCCTGATTGCCCGCCACGCCATTGCCCGGCAGAGTTCCGGCAAACAGCGGAGCCGCATGGTGAGCTACGCCAGCGGGCAGGGCAATACTAAGCAGCAATCTATCTAGGCCAAAGCGCCAAGTGTGCTCAAAAGTATTAGGTAGGCCTAGCTCGGCCTTATGCTCGCCATCTCGGCCCCAATGAATGCCCAGCTCATTGATCCAGCGATGAATGGTGGGCAGCTCGCTGGCGGGGATGTCAAAGCGGCGGGCAATAGCGGGAATATCCAGCAGCGCCATCATCCAATCGCTGGTAAACCGGCATTGCGGCAGGGTGAGTAGCTCTAAGAGCGCTTGGGCGAGTGGGGCGGAATCCCGCAGGCTGCGGTCGGCAATGGCAAAGGGCACGTGCGGGTTTGGGTTTTTGCGCTGATCTGTTGCGGTTTTCCGCTGATCTGTTCGACCAAACACCGCCTCAATATAAGGGATGTAATGTTCGATATCGGGCATCAAAACCACAATATCGGCGGGGCTTAAGCTGGTATCCCGTTCAAACAAGGCCAGTAGCTGATCGTGCAGTACTTCTACTTCGCGCATGGCCGAATGGCACACGTGGATTTGCAGCGATTTATCATCCAGCGCCACCCGCTGTGCGGTGTCGGGGCTGCGGGCCACCAGCTCTAGCACATCGCTTTTTAGCGTTTGCAGCAGTGTTTCATGGTTGCCAGGAAACGCTGTGAAATACTCCATCATTTCTGGCTCGGCAATCAGCTGGTTAAAAAACTCCCGTCCCTGCTTGCCCCACACCGCCAGTAGCGGATTGCCAACCTCCAGATATAAATCATCCGGATCATAGCCATCAGACAGCCGCGCTATTTCAGCCTGATCGCGAATCTCTCCCCATGGAATACTGCAAGGATTAAGCGCATGGATAAACACCTCGCAGCGCTTGGATAGCGCACGCAAAATCTCCATATACACCGGCGGCAGGCTAGAAATCCCAAACAGCGAAACGCGGCTGGGTAAATCTAAAGGGCGAGGGTCGAGCAGCCGCTTGTGGGTTGCCGCCAGCAGTGCGCCACGATGCCCGCCATCCACGCGAATATCCAGCTCATCTTTAGATAAATAACGCCACAGCGCCGCCTGCCAAGCTTCATCATCCCCCAGCCCCAAGCTCTGGTTTTTTTCCCAGGCCAGTAGCCAGTCGGCACGGTAAACCAGATATTGATCGAACACATCGGCAATCCGCGTGGCCAGCTCAAAGCGGCGAAAATCCCCGCCTTCACGTAGATAATTAAGCAATACCGGCGCATTGGGCTGCGAATCCAGCCAAGCCAGCACCCGCCAGCCCATAATCTCGCGTGAAAACGGCGATCTTTTCGGCAGTTGCCCACCCAGCGTGCGCTGCATTAAATCCCAGAAAAAAGAAGCCAACAGCGGATAGCCCATCTGCGCTGTCATGCCTTGCTTTTCCGCCAAACGAAAATTCAACCACCGCCCCATCCCCTTAGACTGCACCACAATCTTTTCCTGCTCAAAGGGAGACGCCAAAGGAGAAGTCTCTAACTGATGCGCCAGCGCCGCCAGCAGAACGTCGATACGGTTGGATTGGAATAGATGGAGCACTGGAAAACTCTTGGATGTGGGGGGAGTGAAATTGAGGGGGAGAAAAAACAGTATGTTTTTTAGTTTGTTGGGTCTCTTTGGATCAGTATATTTGTAACGTGATTTAGCTTGTTTTTAAGTGTTGAAATTCGGTTTAAAGTAACGGGAGATTCACCTTGAATATTTTGTTGTTGGCAGCACAAAAGCAAACTTTCGTTAAAGGCGAGCTGCGCTGCAATAGGGTTGTCGCTATCGCATTCAAGATTGCCTAGTGTTTCTAATAGTATGCATTGGTCTTCTAATATGGCGGAACTATCTCCGAAGTTTTCTCTGCGTTGTAAATTGGTTTGGAGGCTCTCATTAATAAGCGCTCGTGATGTAACAAAATCGCGGTTAATACGCGCTATTTCACCCAATGTAGATAGTGAAGTAGCTAGCTCGCGTAATGTCTCAGGTGTATCTCCTGTATTTTTTTTAATCTGGCGTCGCAGTTGTAGACTTTCTGTAAAAAGTTGAGTCGCTAAATGCAAGTTGTTTGAGTCAACCGCTAGATATCCCATCGCATCTAGTGAAATAGACAGATCATGTAAGGCTGTAGGCGTATCGCCTTGGGTTTTTCTAAGCTGTCTAGCTAGTAGTGTTCCTTCTTCGAATGCCTCTTGTGCTGCTTTATGATTGTTTCTGTTGTGTTCACACTCCCCTTTTTTACAGAGATTAATAGATAGGTCACGTAGTGTCGTAGGTAACTCACCTAGGCTTGCTCTAAGTTGGCGACATAGGCGAAGGCATTCATTGAAAATTTGTAATGCCGTATCCCAGTCACCACGGTCGCATTCGAGATCTCCAATTTTACTAAGTGAAACAGATAGCTGCCGTAATATCGAAGGGGTATCTCCGATAATTTCTCGTAATTGGCGATCTAATTTTAAACCTTCATATAAGGTGATTCGCGCTTTTTCAAGATCACCCTTCTTGCGCTCAATTTCTCCTAACTTATTGAGAAAGTTAGATAGGTCTTCCAAAACTGCTGGAGTATCTCCCTGTATCTGTCTTAGTTGATCGCATAAATTTAAACCCTCACTAATTAATTCATGGGCTATAGAAAATTTTTTTTCATCAAACTCAAGATTCCCTATACTGTTGAGAGAGATATATAAGCCTCGCAATATACTTGGATTATCTCCTTGAGTTTTTCTTAACTGGCGAATTAATTGTAAGCCCTCGTTATAAGCCGCTCGTGCTGCTGCCTCGTCTCGATTGCAATGCTCTATCTCACCAAGTAAGTTGAGTGTGGAGAATAGGTTATGTAATGTAGTTGGAGTGTTGCCAATTGTTTTATGTAGCAACCTGCAAAGGCTTAAACTTTCATTGATGTGAGTTTTTGCGGTAATTAAATTATTACAGTGCAGTTCAATTTCTGCTGATTTATTAAGACAAATTATTAGATTGACAAATGTTGTTGGGCTATCCCCTAGAACGTTTTTTAACTCTCGACTGTATAGAATTGCCTCGTCGATTAGATTTTTTGCGGTAATAAAATCACTATTACTGAGTTTTGCATCCGCTAAATCAACTAATGAGTTGATCAGTTTTTGTATTGCTTGAGGGTGGTTTTTTTTAGTGGTGACAACTAGTCGAGCTAATTCAACTGCTTCTTGTGCCTGAATAAGCTGGGTATGTAACTCTCCCATCTCTCGGGCGCGTTCACAATTTATACTGGCTTGTCTTTGTTGAAATTCAGCAGTACCACTATCAATTTCATCTAAAGCTGGAAACTCAATAATAACCTGCCTAATGCTCCATAAATCAGGCGCCCAAGTGACTAGCTCAGGTGCAAATTGCATAGGCAATTGTAGGAATAATGGCCGCTTGACTGTATTTTCTAATTGACTACGGCGTTTATTGAGTGCCGAGATGATCTCGCGCCGAGTTTCTTGCCATATTAAATCATAGGGGGCTATGGATAGCTCCAACCAGATTGGGGCATTGCTGGGCGTGGGTGATTCAAAGATACGGCTAAGCACTTGCTCAAGCGCAGTATTTGAATCTTCGGGTTTGATCCAGTCTATTGTGCCAGTTCGAGTGCGTACAAAGTCTTGCACTCGTTCTCTTAGTTTTGCTGAGGTGTGTGCATTATCTGCAAAAATTAAATAAAACCCAAAGCTGTTTTGCCATTCAAGTAATTGCTTTAGTTCGGCCCAAGTGGTTTCAAAATCTGCTTGACGATTAGACATGGTCGCGCACAATTGGGGATACTTGATACCAGATCGAGCCATTTTGGTAATCAAGAATAAGTGAGTGATCAAATAACCTGATAATAGGTGGTAAATCTTGCTCAAGATTTGAAATGTGTTGTGCCAGATTACCGCTTTTTTCGCGGCAAAGCTTTAGCCATTTTCTATCATCAGCATTTAGCCATTGCAAGGGTTTGCTTTCTTCTGCCAAGGCTTGTTTAACCGCTGGGGCATCAATATCTGTAATAGGTAATACCACGCGATTTAATGCAGCTTTGCTCGCTGTATGGCGTAGTAGTGAGAATAGGCGGCGCACATTCCCACCCGACATCCAGATTAGGTTTTCTAATACAGGCTGGCTAATAAGCAATTGCCAATCAGAAAAACGACGTTGAACAATATTCACCATACGGCTGATTCCATCGGCATTTCTATTGCAAATATTCTCTTCCCTTGGTTTATCCATTACTTTGAAGTTGGGTAAACAAAAGCTGTTAGAAAAACCGCTATCTACATTGGGTAATACAGCATGTAAATAGGGTGGTGCGGTGTAAATAACTGAAATCTCACCCAGTTGCAGGCGTGAAGGATCGTTATAAAATATTTCGCGTAAAGAGTTAAATAGGTCTTGCTCAAATCCGCTAGGGGCAGATAACCGTTCTAGTGAATCAACCACTAAAACAATTTTTGTCGCATTTGTTTTATTACGAATAGCCTTTGCAAGCTCGAGCGCATATTGCTGAGCTTGCAGGAAAAACTCACCGGAATCACGTACAAATTTGATAAGGTTTTTTTTGAAATCTGGGTTGTCTTGCAAGGCAAATTCAACTTCGGCTTCAACACCTGCAATAGAAGTTTTTAATTTAGGTTTGAGTGTGACATCCGAGCCTAATAATTGCCTTGTTCTGTCCCAAATCGTTTCTTTTAAAATATCATGGCCGTGTTTTTTTCTGATTGCATCGGATAAACCTGCCAGTGCCGTTAAAACAAGCTCTGCTTGGCTGAGGTTAGGGTCAGTTAAATCAAGATAGCTACTGGCATCACAATAAAATGCAGCAATACCTGCGTTTTCTAATTCAGTAATTAGACGGTTAAGTTCTGTTGTTTTTCCAACACCTCGCAGGCCAGTAAAGAGATAGCTTCCTGCTTGCTCTTCCCATTCGATGGCTTGTTGAATATTCATGACAGGATCGTGAGCATCATCGTCGCTTCGATTGACATAATAGCTGCTTTCATCTGTACCACCTGAGGCGGACATCGGAAAGGCATTAAAGAATGCTTTGGCCAATTGATTTGTGTTCTGGGAGCTCATTTTATCTTGCCTCTATTTGAACCGTATTGATGGGTCAAATCATATATTAATCAATAATCGTCATGCGAATGCTGGTCTACAACACACTACATCATGCCATACAAGCCCTATACGCAGCCAGATTGTGCTGGTTAATACTCGACTACTCCTCTTGGATTGGCTCTGTTTTTTATGGTGCTTGTAATTAATATATGCCGTTATTCTTTAGCTGTTTAGCATTATGAGGAATTATATTTACGAGAGATTAAATATTTTTATGTACGATTTTCCTTCTAAACTAAACCCAAACTCCCTCCATTAGCTGACGCCACCCGTGCCGATTTGTTTACCCATCTGGCTACGATGGAGAAAGCTGGCTTGCCGGTGGCGCAGGCATTTTTGTCGCTGCGGCTGACAAAATCGGCCCAGCCACGGGTGGATGAGGCGCGTAAGTGGTTGGGGCGGGGTAAGGATGTGGCGGCGGCAGGGCGGATGGCGGGCTTGTTTAGCGAGCTGGAGGCGGATTTGCTGCATGTGGCGATCTCTGCGGGCAGCCCAGTGCTCACTTACTTTCGTTTGGCGGAACGCTATACGCTTAAAGCCAAATTAAGTAAGCAGATGCGTTCCAAAATGCTGCTGCCTATCGTGGTTTTTGTGCTGGCGCTGTTGGTGCAGCCGCTGCCAAGTTTGGTTTTAGGCACGCTTAGCCCAGCGGCTTATTTATGGGCTTGCCTGCGGCCGCTGCTGTTTTTTACCAGCGTATATGGATTGTTTAAGGGGATGGCTGATTGGTTGGAAGTCAGCGGGCCTTCTATGTTGCGCCAGCGGATTGAAACGCTGTTGATTAATATGCCACTGTTTGGCCCTATGCATGTGCGGCGAAATGCGCGGGACTTTTTTGAGAGCATGGCGCTGATGCTGGAAGCGGGGCTGCCGATGTTTGATGCCCTGCCTAAGGCGAACCGAGCGATTCATAATCAGCTGATCCGCAGCGAATACAGCCGTATTTTGCCCAAAATGCAGCGCGGGGATAGCCTAGCCAAAGCTCTAGACCAGCAGATTTTTTTGGGTGAGGAGCGGGTGATTGGCTTTGTGCAAACAGGGGAAGCTAGCGGCACTTTGCCAGAAATGCTGTTGCGGCATGTAAATATAGAAAGCGAGCATATCGCTGATTTTCAAAGCAAAGTGGCTGAGTGGTTCCCGCGCATTGTGTACGGCTTGCTGATGCTGTGGATGGCTTATGGCATGCTGGCAGGGAATGGCGCTGTTGTGCCAGAGATGCCTGCGGATCTGTAGGCTGTATGTAATTTTTTGTGGTTTTTTTGACAAATTTTTGACTTATTTGTTTGACTTGTTTGTAAGTAAAAGCTATGATCCGCGCTCTTGACGGAGAGTTGGCCGAGTGGTCGAAGGCACTCCCCTGCTAAGGGAGCATACGGGCAAAACCTGTATCGAGGGTTCGAATCCCTTGCTCTCCGCCAGGTACCCCATTAATCGCCTAGGTTGGTGGGAAATAATTTAGATTCAATGCATGTCGCCCTTGTTGATCAAGGGTTTTTTTTCGTCTGGACTTTGCTCAAGGTCGGTGTTTATTCTGTGCAATATTCTTTGTTTATCTGATACAAGCTCGGGCAAAAACTGTTTTAAGTCAGATATATTCTTGCTAGACCACCTAGGTATTTGCTGACTGCTAGAATAAGCAAATAGGAGGGTTTATGACGGCATCCTTTGATTTTAATCGCTCACCTTTTAGTAGCTTGACTGCAGCTGAGCGCGATCGCTTGTCAGCTGCGCTGGATATTAGTTATTTTGCGGCGGGTCATTTTATTCAGCAGCTGGGGCAGCAGGTGGATGCGCTGCTGGTGGTGATGAAAGGGTTGGTCAGTGAAGAGGGCACAGGGGATGAGGCGGTTTTTTACGGCGCTTTTGATGTGCTGGATAGCAAATCACTGCTCAGTGCCAAGGCTTGCGGCACTTTGCGGGCGGTAGAGGACACGCTGCTCTGGCATATTAAACGCGATGTGGTGATGCAAATCAGCGATGCTAATCGCCAGTTTGCGGCGTTTTTTTATGCCGATGTGGCCCGCAAGCTGGCGGCGCTAGATCGCCCAGTACAAGAGCTGCAGCCACGGGTGGGCGATGCCGTGCTGCACCCACCTTGCTGGTTGGCAGAAAGCGCCAGCGTGCTGGATGCCGCAAAGCTAATGAAAAGAACGCACAGCCGTGCGGTGCTGGTGCAAGAAGCTGCGGGCGTGGGGATTTTTACTCAAAGTGATTTACGCAATGTGGTGGCAGATGGGCTGGATGCGCAGCATGAAGCCATTTATCGCCATATCAGTCGCCAGCTGATTTGTGTAAAGGCCGAAGACGATCTGCATCACGCCATGCTGCTGATGATGCGTCATTCAGTGCAAAGGCTGATTGTGCAGCAAGACGAGCAGATTTGCGGCGTGCTAGAGCAGATTGATCTGATGTCGGCGCTGGCCAATAATCCACGCAGCATTACCGCCCAAATTGGCCGCGCCCAGCATCCTAGTGCATTACTGGCTGCGGTTAAAAGCACGCAGCAGCTGATTATTTCTCTAAACCGTAGCGGTATGAAGATCACTTTGTTGGCCGAGCTGCTGGCCGAAATTCGCCATCGCTTATTTAGTAAGCTTTTTAGCCTGCTGGCTCCGCCGGAGATGCTGTCGCATGTGTGCCTGCTGGTTTTAGGCTCGGAAGGGCGAGGCGAGCAGATTTTAAATACCGATCAGGATAATGCGCTGATTATTGCCGATGGTTATCAGCATCCCGATTTGCAGCGGGTCTGCAATGATTTTACCGCTCACTTAATTGAATTAGGCTACCCGCCTTGCCCCGGCGAGGTGATGATTTCTAATCCCATTTGGCGGCAAAGCGTGACGGCTTATAAGCGGCAAATGGATGAATGGAGCCGCTCTGCCAGTAGTGAAAACGTGATGAATATGGCGATCTGGCAGGATGCTCGGCCTGTTTGTGGGCAGAGTGCTTTATTTGATGAGTTAGGCGATTATTTAACTGATGGCGTGGCAGATAGCGCGGCTTTTTTATCCCGCTTTGCATTTCCTGTAGAGCAATTTGCCACGCCAATTAATTTGTTTTCTCGCTTAATTATCCACGCTGGTGCGGATAAAAACTGCTTAGATTTAAAAAAAGGCGGTATTTTTCCATTGGTGCATGGCGTACGCAGCTTGGCTTTGCAATATCAAATTAAAGAATCAAATAGCTATCGGCGGATTCAATGCTTGATTGCGCTAGGGCATTTAAACGAGAGTTTTGGCCGTGATATGAGCGAATCTTTGGCGTTTTTACAGGGTTTGCAGCTTAAATTAGGGTTGGCTAGGCTGGCGGTGGATAAGCCGGTCGATAATCTGCTTGATCCAGCACAGCTCACCACCTTAGAGCGAGAGCTGCTTAAAGATACGCTTAGGGTGGTGAAGCAATTTCGCCAACTGATCAGCCATCACTTTAAGCTAGGCATGCTATGAATTGGCTGCAAAACGGGGTGCAGAAGTGGCGCAGATTGCGCGCGCTGGCTGGCTTACGTGATCCGCAATTTGCATTTTTATGGGATCAGCCACCGGCTGGAGAGTACGTTAGCTTAGATTGTGAAATGAGCTGCTTAGACCCTAAGCTGGCCGAGATTATCAGCATTGCGGCGATTCTGATTAAGGATCAGCGCATTTTGCTTTCAGAAACATGGACGGTTCTAGTTAAGCCCGCTGGGCAAATCAACCCCGCCAGTATTCCCGTGCACGGTTTACGCCACCAAGATGTGCAAGATGGCCTAGCACTTGCAGATGCCTTGGCGCAGCTACTGTATTTTATCGGCCCAAGGCCTATCGTGGGCTATTACCTAGAGTTTGATCTGGCGGTGATTAATCGCAGCTTAAAGCTGGGCGTGGCGCTGCCGAATCAGGCGATAGATATTTCTGGGTTATTTTATGACCGCATGGTGAGCGCGCATCGCCCTGAGGTGGATCTAAGCCTTAGCCATATCTTGCACAGCTTAGATATCCCAGACCTGCCTAGGCATAACCCAGTTAACGACGCGCTTTTGGCCGCAATGGCGTTTTTAAAGTTGCGGGCTTAGGCATAAGTATCTACACAATTCCTGTAGAAGAAAAAGGTCATCGTAGGGTGGGTTACGGCCGGATGCGGTAGCGCCTATATTTAGTGCATTTTCTAGCCCAACCCACCCTAAAAAACCATGCGCCAGCTAGCGCTTATTTCCACATATTTAAGGTCTTAGCCAGATATTGCCCAGTATGGCTTTCGGTGCATGCGGCTAGCTCTTCTGGTGTTCCACTCATCAGGATACGCCCACCACCCGCGCCGCCTTCAGGGCCTAGATCGATCACCCAGTCTGCAGTTTTCACTACATCCAGATTATGCTCAATCACCACTACGGTATTACCGTGCTCACGCAGGCGATGCAGCACTGCCAGCAGTTGGTCGATATCGTGGAAATGCAAACCTGTGGTTGGCTCATCAAGGATATACAGCGTGCGGCCGGTATCGCGTTTGGATAGCTCCAGTGCCAGCTTCACGCGCTGTGCTTCGCCGCCAGAAAGCGTGGTAGCGCTTTGGCCTAAGCGGATGTAGTCCAAACCTACATCGGTCAGTGTTTTAAGCTTACGCGCCACCGTAGGTACGGCGGCAAAGAACTCCAGCGCCTGCTCTACCGTCATCCCCAATACTTCGGTGATGTTTTTGCCCTTGTATTGTACTTCCAGCGTTTCGCGGTTATAGCGTTTGCCGTGGCAAACATCGCAAGGCACATACACGTCTGGCAGAAAGTGCATTTCTACCTTGAGTACGCCATCGCCCTGACACGCTTCGCAGCGGCCGCCTTTCACATTAAAGCTAAAGCGCCCAGGCCCGTAGCCGCGTTCACGGCTGGTGGGTACACCGGCAAATAGCTCACGAATCGGCGTAAACATGCCGGTATAGGTGGCTGGATTAGAGCGCGGGGTACGGCCAATTGGCGATTGATCGACGTTAATCACTTTATCAAAGTGCTCTAAGCCCGTGATGCTTTCAAACGGTGCAGGCTCACCCGATGCGCCGTTGAGTTCTTTCGCGGCGATGGTGTAAAGCGTGTCGTTGATCAGCGTAGATTTACCCGAGCCTGATACACCGGTGATGCAAACAAACAAGCCTACCGGCAGCTTAAGCTCAACTTGTTTCAGGTTATTACCCGAAGCGCCTTTCAGCGACAGCCATTTTTCTGGGTCTGGGCTGCGGCGAACTTCTGGGATCGCAATTTTGCGCGCTCCCGATAAAAACTGCCCAGTGATCGAGCGTGGCTCGTTCATGATGTCTTCTGGCGTACCCGCTGCCACTACTTCACCGCCATGTACACCTGCGCCTGGGCCCATATCAACCAGATAATCGGCCATACGGATTGCGTCTTCATCGTGCTCAACCACAATCACGGTGTTGTCCAAGTCGCGCAGATGGCGCAGCGTGCCCAGCAGGCGGTCGTTATCGCGCTGATGCAGGCCAATGGATGGCTCGTCCAGTACATACATCACGCCGGTCAGGCCAGAGCCAATCTGGCTAGCAAGGCGAATTCGCTGTGCTTCACCACCGGATAGCGTGTCGGCGCTGCGATCCAAGCTGAGGTAATCCAAGCCAACGTTGACCAAAAAGCCCAAGCGTTCGCGAATTTCTTTCACAATTTTTTCAGCAATTTGCCCCTTAGCGCCTGTGAGCGTAAGGGCCGCAAAATAGCCTGCGGTTTCTTTCAAGGCCATTTTGCTGACTTCGTGCAGATTACATTCGCCAACGCGCACATTACGCGCTTCAATCCGCAGCCTTGCGCCTTCGCAATGCGGACAGGGCTGGTTGTTTTGATACTTGGCTAATTCTTCACGCACCGCCATCGAGTCGGTTTCGACGTAGCGGCGTTCCAGATTGGGGATAATCCCTTCAAAGGCATGCGAGCGCGATACTTTATTGCCGCGCTCGTTCATATAGGTGAAAGCAATTTCCTCAGTGCCTGAGCCGTGCAATACCGCTTGCTGCACTTCGGCAGTCAGCTCTGTCCATGCTTCACTGACATCAAAGCCATAGTGCTCAGAAATACTGGTCAGCATCTGGAAGTAAAATTGATTACGTTTATCCCAGCCCTTAATCGCCCCTGCCGCTAGGCTTAAATCGGGGTGAGCCACTACGCGCTTAGGATCAAAGAAAGTGATCTGGCCAAGGCCTTCGCACTTTGGGCAAGCGCCCATCGGATTATTAAACGAGAACAGGCGAGGTTCTAGCTCTGGCAGGCTGTAGCTACAAATTGGGCAGGCAAACTTGGCGGAGAACCAGTGCTCTTTACCGCTATCCATTTCTAGCGCAATTGCACGGCCTTCGGCGTGGCGCAGCGCGGTTTCAAAGGATTCGGCCAGACGCTGCTTGATGTCTTCGCGCACTTTTAGCCGGTCAACCACCACTTCGATGGTGTGCTTTTTGTTTTTATCTAGCTTAGGCGTTTCTTCTAGCTCGCAGATTTCGCCGTCCACGCGAACTCGCACAAAGCCTTGCGCACGCAGCTCGTCAAATAGATCAACGTTTTCGCCTTTTTTACCGACCACTACTGGTGCCAGAATCATCAGCTTGGTTTCTTCCGGCAGGGCTAAGACGTGATCGACCATCTGGCTAACGGTTTGCGATTGCAGTGGCTGCTTATGCTCGGGGCAGTAGGGCGTGCCGACGCGGGCAAATAACAGCCGCAGATAATCGTGGATCTCGGTGACTGTGCCAACGGTGGAGCGCGGATTATGACTGGTGGCTTTTTGCTCGATGGAGATCGCTGGGCTGAGGCCCTCGATCAGATCGACATCGGGTTTTTCCATCAATTGTAAAAATTGCCGCGCATAAGCCGACAGCGATTCTACATAGCGACGCTGCCCTTCGGCGTAGAGCGTATCAAACGCCAAAGACGATTTGCCCGAGCCGGAAAGCCCCGTAATCACAACTAAACTGCCGCGTGGCAGGTCGAGATTAACGTTTTTTAAATTGTGCGTGCGAGCGCCGCGAATGCGAATTTGCGGGGCTTCGGATGATTCGATACGACGGTACGACATAAAGGCCGGTATCTGCAGTAAAGAGGAATCGGATAATATACCGGACTTTCCTGTCAAAAGTGCGTTGGAAGCATTTACTTGACCATTACATTTGTATCTTTAATGCTTATTGCAAAGCTTATTTTTCTACGAAAAACACGAAAAGCACTAAAAACGGCGTGAATCCACTGAATAAGTGGATGATCTGTGGTCTGTTCGTAATTTTCGTGTTTTTCGTGGATAAAAACAGTTTTTTTGCCCCCGACATTGATATTTGAAGCCCATGACTCCTATAGAACTACGTGCCTCGCTTGGCTTAGCCGGGCTTTATGCCTTGCGTATGCTGGGAATGTTTCTGATCTTGCCGGTGTTTGCGGTTTACGCTGGCAAACTACCCGGTGGCGATAATCATACGATGGTTGGTTTGGCGTTTGGCGCTTATGGCCTCACGCAAGCCTTATTGCAACTGCCTTTTGGCATGTGGTCGGATCGGGTTGGCCGCAAAAAAGTCATCTATATCGGCCTTGCCCTCTTCGCAGTCGGCAGCGTGATGTGTGCTATGGCTGATCATGTGGCATGGCTGATTGTGGGCCGCGCGGTGCAAGGCGCAGGGGCTATTTCTGCTGCCATCACCGCCTTATTGGCCGATTTAACCCGCGAAGAAAACCGCACCAAAGCCATGGCGATGATCGGCGGTAGTATTGCCAGCACCTTTGCGATTTCTTTGGTGGCCGCGCCCACGCTGGCGGCATGGATTGGTTTACCTGGTATCTTTTTGCTGACTGCCGGTTTAACCATTGCCGCCATGATCGGTGTGAAACAGATTATTCCTAATCCAACCATTTCGCGTTTTCATTCTGACGCCGAAATCAGTGCCACCCGCCTGCCCGCTGTATTGCGCAATCCGCAGCTTTTACGCATGAACTACGGCGTATTTGCCCTGCACGCCGCGCAAATGGCCATGTTTACTGTGATGCCGCTGCTGCTGACTCAATTAGGCGGGCTAGAGCTTACGCATCATTGGTGGGTTTATTTGCCCGTGGTGTTGGTTGGCTTTGTGCTGATGGTGCCAGCGGTGATTTATGGTGAAAAAAAACAACACTTAAAAGAAGTGTTTATTTTTGCCATCAGCCTGATGCTGCTCGCCCAGCTGGGCATGGCGCTGTATATGCCTAATCTGACCATGATTGTGGTGTGGTTGTCGGTGTACTTCATTGCGTTTAATATTTTAGAAGCCACCCAGCCTAGCCTTATTTCTAAAATTGCCCCAAGCGATGCCAAGGGTACGGCGATGGGTGTTTACAATACTTGCCAATCCTTGAGCATGTTTTTAGGCTCCGCAATTGCGGGCTGGCTGTATCAGCAGCATGGCAGCGTCACTGCTATCTTTTTGCTGTGTGCTGCACTGATGGTGATCTGGCTGTTTTTTGCCGCAGGCATGCAGCCGCCGCTGCCGGTTAAAACACAAATGTTCCATATTGGCGATAATTGGGAAGGCAGCGCACAGGCTCTGTCTGTTAAACTTGCCGCTATTGACGGTGTAAAAGAAGCCGTTGTGTTAATTGACGAACGCGTGGCCTTGCTGAAAGTTCTGCAAACAGGCTGGGACGAAGCTGCGGCGCGGCAACTGATTGAAGAGACGGCGGGTTTAACCACCCCGTCTGCCCCGTAAAAGATTAAAAAAGAGATAAACAAATGGCTTCATTAAATAAAGTAATTTTGATCGGCAATTTGGGTAAAGACCCAGAAAATCGCTTCCTGCCATCGGGCGGTGCGGTATGTAACTTCAGCATTGCCACCACCGAAAGCTGGAAAGACAAAGCCACCGGCCAAAAGCAAGAAAAAACCGAATGGCACAATATCACCATGTACAACCGCCTAGCCGAAATCGCCGCGCAGTACCTGAAAAAAGGCTCCTCGGTTTACATTGAAGGCCGCCTGCAAACCCGCAAATGGCAAGATAAAACCACCGGCCAAGACCGCTACACCACCGAAATCATCGCCGACCAAATGCAAATGCTTGGTGGCCGCAGCGGCAATAGCAGCGGTCCAGCTGATACTGGCTATGACGATGGCGGCTTTAATCAGCAGCCGGCTTATCAGCCACAACAAGCCGCCCCAGCGCCAGCTCGCCGCCCAGCACCTGCACCCGCTGCCGCAGCACCAAAAAGCTTTGATGATTTTGAGGATGATATTCCGTTTTAATCGAATAATCGCCCAAGCGAATGAAGCACAAAGCCCGCAGTGATGCGGGCTTTGTGCATTCTGAATGCTCAATTACTGCGTATAATCTGACAAATAAATTTATCCCATATTAAGAAAAAGCCAAGATGCTGCAAGATATACAAAAAACCCTCTGGTCGGCAGCGGATAAACTGCGCGCCAACGTCGATGCGGCCGAATACAAGCACATCGCGCTCGGGCTGATTTTTCTAAAATTCATTTCCGACTCCTTCGCCGCTCGCCGTGCCGAACTCACCACCCGTTTCGCCGATGAAAACGACGATTACTTTCTGCACGATGGCGATGGCGAGCTGCTGGCCGAAGAGCTGGAAGACCGCGATTACTACAAAGAAGTAAACGTATTTTGGGTGCCAGAGGGCGCACGCTGGGAAGCCTTGCGCGCCAATGCCAAGCAAGCCGACATCGGCAAGCGCATTGACGATGCGCTGGCGATTCTGGAGCAAGAAAACCCCAGCCTGAAAGGCATTCTGGATAAACGCTACGCTAGAGCCCCCTTGCCCGATGGCAAGCTCGGTGAACTGGTCGATTTGATTTCAACGATTGGCTTTGGGGCTGATCAAGGCAAAGCCCGCGATATTTTGGGCCAAGTGTACGAATACTTCCTTGGCCAATTCGCCAGCGCCGAGGGCAAAAAAGGCGGGCAGTTCTACACGCCGCAATCCATCGTAAAAACGCTGGTGGCCGTGCTCGACCCGCATCAGGGCAAGGTGTACGACCCCTGCTGCGGCTCGGGCGGTATGTTTGTACAGTCGGAAAAATTTATCGAAGCACACGGCGGGCAGCTGGGCGATGTGTCGATTTACGGGCAGGAATCCAACCCTACCACCTGGCGCTTGGCGGCGATGAACCTCGCCATTCGCGGCATTGATTTCAACCTTGGCCGTGAACCGGGCGACACCTTCACCAAAAACCAGCATCCCGACCTGCGCGCCGATTACATCCTCGCCAACCCGCCGTTCAATATCAGCGACTGGTGGCATGGCAGCCTAGAAGGCGATTCGCGCTGGGTGTACGGCACGCCGCCGCAAGGCAACGCCAACTATGCTTGGCTGCAGCACATGCTTTACCACCTCAAATCCGATGGCCGCGCCGGTATTGTGCTGGCCAATGGATCGATGTCGTCCAGCCAGAATTCCGAAGGCCAAATCCGTGCCTCCATGGTCGATGCCGACGTAGTCGAAGTGATGATTGCGCTGCCCGGCCAATTGTTTTTCAACACCCAAATCCCCGCCTGCCTGTGGTTTTTGGCCAAGAGCAAAACCAGCCGCCAAGGCGAAGTGCTGTTCATCGACGCGCGCAAGCTCGGCAAAATGATTTCGCGCGTGCAGTGTGAGCTGGATGACGAGGCGATTACCCGCATTGCCAATTTGGTGAAGGCTTGGCGCTCTTCTCCCTCCCCCCTTGAGGGAGAGGGCCGGGGTGAGGGGTATGAAGACATCCCCGGCTTCTGCCGCAGCGTGAAACTGGCCGAAATCGCCGAACACGGCTACGTACTCACCCCCGGCCGTTATGTTGGCGCAGAAGAAATCGAAGACAATGACGAAGACTTTGCGACCAAAATGACAGCGCTGACGGAAAAACTGGGCGAACAGATGGCCAAAGGCGCGGAACTCGACCAGCTGATTCGCCAGAAACTGGGAGGCTTAGGATATGAGTTCTGATCAACCAGATCAGCGCAAACAGCGAGGCAAAATCGACCGTACGGTTAGTTTTCCTGTGCCAGCTGAATCGATTGAAATGCCTGATAGCTATGCCATCACTTTAAATGAACTCAAGCAACGTATAGGCAGGGAGCGCTTGCGTGTGGTCTTGGCGAGTAATTCGGCCATGGTGCTGTTGTACTGGGAAATCGGCCAACACATCCTCAATAAACAGCAGGATGAAGGCTGGGGCGCACGGGTTATCGACCGGCTGGCTCACGATTTGCGCTTGGCTTTTCCGGATATGAAAGGTTTTTCACCGCGCAATCTAAAATATATGCGCAGTTTTGCCTCAACCTGGACAGATCAGGCCATTGTGCAAGCGGTGCTTGCACAATTAACCTGGTATCACAATATCGCGCTATTAGAGAAGCTCAGTGATCGAGAGGAGCGGCTGTGGTATGCGCAGCAAACTCTGGAATACGGCTGGTCGCGCAATATTTTAGCCATGCAAATCGAATCCCGCGCCATCGCCCGCCACGGCAAAGCGCAGAATAATTTTCCCACCACCTTGCCGCCACTCGATTCCGACATGGCCAGCCAGGTGTTTAAAGACCCATATCTGTTCGATTTTTTAGGCACCGACGCACCGCGCCGTGAAAAAGAACTGGAACAAGGGCTGATGGATCATATCCAGAAGTTCTTACTTGAACTCGGTCAGGGTTTTGCCTTTGTCGGGCGACAAGTTCATCTGGAAATGGGCGATCAAGATTTTTATCTGGATTTATTGTTCTATCACCTCAAGTTACGTCGCTATATCGTCATCGAACTGAAAGCCCGCGAATTCACCCCCGGTGATGGCGCACAACTGGGCATGTATATGACAGCAGTCAATCGCCTGCTCGCTCATCCAGACGATCAGCCCGCACTCGGTCTGCTGCTGGTCAGAGAGAAAAATCAGATTCTGGTCGAATACGCTTTGGGAAATAGTAGCCAGCCGATTAGCGTCGCAGAATGGGAAAACCAGCTCACCCGCTCACTGCCGGAAGACCTGCAAGCCAGCTTGCCGAGTATCGAAGAAATCGAAGCGGAGTTGTGCAACGAGATGGAGAGCGGCAATGCGGAATAATCCAATGGTGCAAGTGGTGCTTGCACAAATAGGGTATTTGCTTGCAGCTTTTTATAATATTGATCTGCAGCGATATACCCATAATAAAACAACAGGCGCGGAATTCGACCAGCTGATTCGCCAGAAACTGGGAGGGCTGGGGTATGAGTTCTGAGATGCAAATGGGTAAGGAGAATTCGCCGTACAGCGGCAATGCGCCGGCGGATGAGGGTATGGCTCTAAACGCATCTAGTGATAAGGCTTGTGGCGCAATACCTACGGTGATTGCGCCCTACGAGGCTGAGTGGCCAGTTTTAGCCCTAGAAGATTGCCTTGATGCCCTAATTGATTACCGTGGAAAAACTCCGATGAAAACTGAGTCGGGTGTTCCACTGGTTACCGCAAAAGTGATTAAAGCAGGGCGAATTGAAACGCCTACGGAATTCATTGCCCATGAAGACTTCGACGTATGGATGCGTCGAGGCATGCCAAAACCCGGCGATATTGTCATGACTACTGAAGCGCCTTTGGGTGAAGTTGCTCAGCTTGGACATGAAAAAGTGGCACTGGCGCAGCGGGTTATTACTTTGCGCGGCAAAGATGGATTTCTTGATAATAATTACTTGCTTTATTTGATGATGTCCGAGGATATGCAGGAGCAACTGAAAGCTCGTGCAACAGGAACAACGGTGCTGGGTATCAAGCAAAGTGAATTAAGGAAAATTTCAGTAAAAGTACCGCCGCTAGATATTCAAAAGAGCGCAGCTTCAACACTTAAAGCCCTCGACGACCGTATTGCGCTGTTGCGCGAGACCAATGCGACGCTGGAGGCGATGGCGCAGGCGCTGTTCAAGTCGTGGTTTGTCGATTTCGACCCCGTCCACGCCAATGCCAATGCCAGCACCAAGCAAATGATCAACCCCGCGTCATCCCCGAGTGATTTTGTCGGGGATCCAGCCGCGCCACTGGATTCCCGCCTACGCGGGAATGACGATCTACTCCCCCCCGAACTCCAAACCCTCTTCCCCGCCACCTTCACCGCTTCCCCACAAGGCCTAGTGCCGGAGGGGTGGAATGTTAGCAAAGTCGATGATTTACTAGAGCTGGCTTACGGCAAAGCATTAAAGGCTACAGACCGAATCGACGGCGATATCCCCGTTTATGGTTCAGGCGGTATTACTGGCTCACATAATCAAGCCTTGGTGAGTGGGCCATCAGTGATTGTTGGGCGAAAAGGAACTGTCGGTAGCCTCTATTGGGAAGACCGTCCTTTTTTCCCGATTGATACAGTTTTCTATGTCAAAACAGAAAAGCCATTGAGCTATTGCTTTTATCTTCTGCAAACCCTTGGGCTGCACGACATGAACACCGATGGGGCGGTGCCGGGGTTGAACAGAAATAACGTGTATCGCCTGCCTGTGGTGATGCCACCCGATGCAGTTTTCAATGCGTTTGATGACATGGCGGCAGCTATACGAGAAACGATTTTTACCAATAATCTGCAAGCCCAAACCCTAGCCACCCTGCGTGACACATTATTACCACGCCTCATCTCTGGCCAGCTCCGCCTGCCCGAAGCCGAAGCCGAAGCCGGAGCCGGAGCCGGAGCCGGAGCCGGAGCGCTACTTACGGAGGTGGTGTGATGTTGAATGGGTATATTCATGCAGCCATTGATTATCAATGGCTTGGGCTGGATAGGCTGGCATGTATAGTAAGCGGCAGCGTTCCGGTGGGTTACGCCGCGAAATACAGTTCCGTCAAAATAGACATTGCAGCGCGGCTAGCCCACCCTACCGCACGCCTGATCTCCGGCCAGCTCCGTTACGGAGGTGGTGTGATGTTGAATAGGCTGGCGGGTATATTAAGCCGCCGCGTTCCGGTGGCTTACGCCGCACAAATAATCTCCTGCCCAAAACAAAGTGCTTACGGTGGCTATTTTCTGATGTCAAATAACACTCCACACTGGAACAAGGCCGAAAATCATGGCTAAATTAGGTCGATTGCAACATATCAAAGTGGCAGGTTTTCGCTCCATTAAGTCACTTGATCTGGCGTTAGAGCCGCTCAATATTCTGATTGGTCCAAATGGGGCGGGTAAATCCAATTTCATCAGCTTTTTTTGCTTCATGAACCGCTTGCTGGATAAAGATCTGCAATTGCATTTACGTACGCAGCTCAATGGTGCGGATAAGGCGCTGTATTTTGGCCGCAAGACGACTGAAGCGCTGGAGATTGATCTGCATTTCAGCCCAAATGGCTATCACGCAAAATTGCTGCCCACGACGGATGACTCTTTGGTATTTGCTGAAGAAGCAGCGTTATTCTATGCCGCTGAAATTGGCTACGGAGGGGGTACAAAATCCTACCCATTGGCTGGCGCTGGTGCGCTGGAGTCCGGTTTGCCTTCGGCAGGCACAGCAAGACCCGCCGAGCATGTCGCGGGTTATTTATCCGATTGGAAGGTGTATCACTTCCATGACACCAGCGATACCGCAAAAGTTAAGACCAGCTATAGCCTCCATCAAACTGCTCGCCTGATGCCGCAGGGAGAAAATCTGGCTGCGTTTTTGTTTGGCATTCGGGAAGCACCTGAATATTTGCGGATTGTAAAAACGATCCAACGCGTCGCGCCGTTCTTTCATGATTTCGTGTTTCAGCCAGAGGCGAACGATATGATTCGGCTGCGCTGGAAGCATAAGGGGAGCGATGATTATTTTGATGCCACGATGCTATCAGATGGCACATTGCGATTTATTTGCCTGACCACGCTACTACTACAACCGAAATTGCCGACGATGATTTTGCTGGATGAGCCAGAGCTGGGTTTGCATCCGTTTGCGATGCAATTACTAGCTGCAATGATGCGCTCGGCCAGTGAAAAAACGCAGATTATTGCTTCCACACAGTCGGTGACCTTGGCGAATCAATTTGAGTGGCAGGACATGGTCGTCGTGGATCAAATCGACAATCAGTCCCGATTCAGACGATTAGAGGCAAATGAAGTAGAAAGCTGGTTGGAGCAATACAAGCTAGGCGAAATCTGGGAAATGAATGTATTCGGAGGGACGCCAGAATGATTCGTCTGGGAATCAGCACCGAAGGCGCGACCGAACGCGAGTTCGTCAGTCGGGTATTGCGGCCACATTTAGCCGCATTTGGTATTCAGGCGACTGGGGTTGACCTGCGTGGCAATATCAGTCTCGATAAAATCCGACATGCACTGCCCGCCATGTTAGGCAGTTTTGATGTAGTGAGTTCGATGTACGACTTTTATAAGTTCAAAGGCCGCGATAATCGATCAATAGATGAACTAGAGGCTGCGATTCTTGCTTTGGTCAGTCAAGAGCAGCAGGCTCGATTTATTCCCTATGTGCAACGCTATGAGTTCGAAGCCTTGCTGTTTTCAGTACCAGAACAAACGGTGAGCTGGCTGCAGGGAAGCGCTGCCACTTTAGTCAATATGCAAGAAGCCGTACGCCGTTGCGGCTCGGCTGAGCTGGTCAACGATAGTCCACAAACCAGCCCTTCGCATCGAATGAAAAGTTTGTTTGCAGGCTATGACAAAAAGCTGCACGGCCCCGATATTGTTGAGCTAGCAGGTCTTGCAGCCATCCGTTCGGAATGTCCGCGCTTTGACGGATGGCTGAGCCGTTTAGAGTCGCTAGTAGATTAACGAATCCGTGTGGGGCAGGTGCTGGATGATTCAGCATCAAGCTCAACACTGGATGCACGCTACCTACCCTACTGGGCATAAGTGCTTTAATGCAAATCGCTTCACTTATATCTAGGTGAAAAATCCATGCTGACATGTCGATTTTTCGCTTATTTTTAAACATATTCTGAGGATGTGTCGATTTGATCGACATAAATCACCACGATGACCGAAGACCAATTAGAACAAGAAGCCCTTAGCTGGCTGGTTGAAACAGGTTATCGCCATCTCTGTGGCTATGATATTGCGCCCGATGGTAAAGACGCAGAGCGCGCTGATTATATGCAACCGGTTTTAATTGAACGTCTGCGCTCCGCTATTGCACGATTAAATCCCTTGATTCCTTTAGTGGCACAGGCCGATGCGCTTAAGCAGGTGCTGGATTTAGGAACCCCCGCTTTATTGGCAGCAAATCGGCATTTTCATGGTTTGCTGGTGAATGGTGTGCCGGTGCAATACCAGAAAGACGGCGAAACACGCGGGGATTTTGTAAGGCTGATTGATTGGGATGCAGCTAGCCCTCTCCCCTTACCCTCTCCCGCAAGCGGGCGAGGGGGACTGTTTGCGGTGCAGTCTGGTTTAAATGAATTTCTGGCGATTAATCAGTACACATTAAAAGGCGCAAAACATACCCGCAGGCCGGATATTATTTTATTTGTAAATGGCTTGCCGCTGGTATTGCTGGAGCTTAAAAATCCTGCTGATAAAAACGCGGATATTTATAAAGCATTCGAGCAGATTCAAACTTATAAAGCGCAAATTCTTGATGTATTTCAGTACAACGAAATTCTGGTGATTTCGGATGGCTCTGAGGCGCGGATGGGATCGTTATCGGCCAATGCCGAGCGCTATATGCAATGGCGCACGATTGATGGCATTAGCCTTGATCCATTAGGGCAATTTAATGAACTAGAAACGCTGATTCGCGGCATTCTTGCGCCTGCCTATCTGCTGGATTATTTGCGCTTTTTTGTGTTGTTTGAAGACGATGGCACGCTGGTCAAAAAGATTGCTGGTTATCACCAGTTTCACGCTGTCCGTACAGCCATTGAACGAGTGGTTACAGCATCTCGCCCCGATGTGATCGGTGGCAAAAAAGGCAAAGGTGGCGTGGTCTGGCATACACAGGGATCGGGCAAGAGCATCACTATGACCTGCTTTGCCGCGCGAGTGATGCGGGAAGCGGCGATGGAAAACCCGACCATTGTGGTGATTACCGATCGTAATGATCTGGATGGCCAGTTGTTTGGTGTGTTTTCTTTGGCGCAGGATTTGCTGCGCGAGCAGCCAGTTCAAGTAAGTACTCGGCAAGACTTGCGCGCCAAATTGAGTAACCGGCCTTCGGGTGGGATTGTGTTTGCCACTATCCAAAAGTTTGCACCGGGTGAGGACGAGGATGTATTCCCGCTATTGTCGGATCGCCACAATATTGTGGTGATTGCGGATGAGGCACATCGCACGCAGTATGGTTTTGAAGCCAAGCTCAAACAACGCCTGCCAAAGCATATTTCATCCGCGCCTGAAGTTGCTACGGCTGGCGTTGTTCAAGAGGCGAGCCCTCCGTATTTAACAAGCACTTATCAGGTTGGCTACGCCCAGCATCTGCGCGATGCGCTCCCCAATGCCACTTTTGTGGCCTTCACCGGTACGCCGGTGTCTAGCGAGGATAGAGATACCCGTTCGGTATTTGGTGAATACATCCACATCTACGATATGCAGCAGGCCAAAGAAGATGGCGCGACAGTTGCGATTTACTATGAATCGCGGCTGGCCAAATTAAGTCTTAAAGTCGATGAAATGGCTCAGATTGACGATGATGTCGATGAGCTGGCCGAGGATGAAGAAGAAGGCGAGCAAGGCAAATTGAAATCTAAATGGGCAGCATTGGAGCGGATTGTCGGCGCCGAGCCGCGTATTGCCAGTGTGGCGGCTGATTTGGTCAATCACTTTGAAACACGGCAGCAAAGCCAGTCGGGCAAAGCCATGGTCGTGGCGATGAGCCGAGAGATTTGCGTGCATTTATATAATGAGATGATCAAGCTACGCCCAGATTGGCATAATGATGATCCAGAGCTGGGCGCGATCAAAATTGTGATGACAGGCTCGGCCAGTGACAAGGCTTTACTCCGGCCTCACATCTACCCTAAGCAAGTCAAAAAGCGGCTGGAAAAACGCTTCAAAGACCCAGCAGACCCGTTGCAATTAGTCATCGTGCGCGATATGTGGCTCACCGGCTTTGATGCGCCCTGCGTGCATACGTTGTATATCGATAAGCCCATGAAAGGGCACAATCTGATGCAAGCCATTGCACGGGTGAATCGTGTATTTCACGATAAGCAAGGCGGTTTAGTTGTTGATTACATCGGCATCGCTAACGAGCTAAAAGCGGCGCTGAAGGAATACACCGCCAGCAATGGGCGAGGTAAACCGACGGTGGATACGGCGGAAGCGTGGGCGGTACTCGAAGAGAAAATCGATATCTTGCGCGGCATGTTGCATGGCTTTGATTACAGCGAATTTATCACTGGCGGCCATCGCCTGTTGGCAGGCGCAGCTAATCATGTGCTGGGATTAGCAGACGGTAAAAAGCGCTTTGCCGATAATGCCTTGGCAATGAGTAAAGCATTTAGCCTATGCGGCACCATGGATGAAGCCAAAGCCGTGCGTGAAGAAGTCGCCTTTCTGCAAGCGGTGAAAGTGCTGCTGATTAAGCGGGATCTGAGCGCTAAGAAACGCACTGATGAAGATAGGGAACTGGCTATTCGCCAGATTATCGGGCAAGCGGTTGCCTCTGATGAAGTGGTTGATATCTTTGATGCGGTGGGTTTGGAAAAGCCAAATATTGGCCTGCTAGATGACGATTTCTTGGCTGAGGTTCGCAATCTGCCCGAGAAGAATCTGGCCGTAGAATTGCTAGAGCGCTTGCTGGAAGGGGAAATCAAATCCAAGTTTGCCAGCAATGTGGTGCAGCAGCGCAAGTTTTCTGAGCTACTGACGGATGTGGTTAAACGCTATCAAAATCGCAGTATTGAAACTGCGCAAGTGATGGAAGAATTGGTCGCCATGGCCAAGAAATTTCGTGAAGCGGCTGCACGTGGTGAAGCCTTGGGCTTATCAGAAGATGAAGTAAAGTTTTACGATGCACTGGCGAATAATGAGTCGGCGGTGCGTGAACTGCCGGATGAAACGCTCAAACGCATTGCGCATGAGCTTACGACCAATTTGCGAAAAAATATCAGCGTGGATTGGTCACAAAGGGAAAGCGTGCGTGCCAAATGTAAAGGCTCAGCCGCTCCACCGCCTTGACGCTTAAGTTTCTGCTAGCAGTCGTAGCGGCAGTAATTCATCGATGCGGCTGTTTGGCCAAGTGGGTAACTTTTCTAAGGTGTCGGTCAGCCACGCTTGTGGATCGAGT
>NZ_JANXSO010000022.1 GCF_025352645.1 Iodobacter sp.
AAGTCAGAGTTCTTCTACTTAGAAAAATTCACTAGTCTTGAGCAACTAGAGCAAGGCATCGTGGATTACATTCATTACTATAACCACGACCGAATCAAGTTGAAGTTAAAAGGGCTGAGTCCTGTGCAATACAGAACCCAGACCTTGAGTACCTAGCTTTTATACTGTCCAACTAATTGGGGTCAGTTCAAGAGATGGGCTTTTTTGATCACCAGACACGCAGAATCAAACTTTTTGCATTACCGCTGCAAAAAACGCATCGGCCTGATGCAGGTGCGGGGATAGCTTGAAGTAAGGGCCGGTTAGCTCGATTTCTACTTGCTCGGCTTTCAGCAGCTCCGGCGCATCCAGCAGTTTGAAGTCTGGATTGGCGCCGAGGAAGGCTTCGACAATGGCTTCGTTTTCGGATGGCAAGAAGCTGCATGTGGCGTAAACCAAACGGCCTGCGGGCTTCACTAGGCGGGAAGCGGAAGCCAAGATACTGGTTTGCATGGCGTTCAGTTCAGCCACGCTGGCTGGGTTTTGGCGGAATTTCAAGTCTGGGTTACGGCGTACTGTGCCCATGCCAGAGCAAGGCGCATCCACCAATACCGCGTCAATTTTGCCAACTAGACGTTTAATTTTTTGATCATTTTCGCTAGAAATCAGCTGCGCGTTAACGTTGGATAGACCAGATCTGGCCAAGCGTGGCTTGAAGTTATTCAGGCGCTTTTCTGATACATCAAAGGCGTACAAGCGGCCACTAGAATTCATCATCGCGCCCAGTAGCAGGGTTTTACCACCGGCGCCGGCGCAGAAATCCACCACCATCTGGCCGCGTTTTGCGCCAGTGAGCAGGCCCAAGAGCTGGCTGCCTTCGTCTTGTACTTCTACACGGCCTTCGGTAAAGGCGCGGTATTTATTGATGGCAGGCTTGCCCGTTACACGCAGGCCCCAAGGTGAATATGGCGTTGGCGTGGTATCAATTCCACCCACGTCTTTTAGTTCGGCAGCGACTTGTTCGCGTTTGGCTTTTAAGCTATTTACACGCAGATCCAGTGCCGCAGCGCCTTGCAGGCCCGCGCCAAGCGCTAGGATATCGGCATCACTCATGCCACCAGCGATTAAATCTGCCACCACCCATTCCGGCAAATCGGCACGCACATAGACCGGTGCTTCAGCTAGTTTTTTGCTTTTGCATAGGGCAAAGGTGTCTTTTTCGGTATCTGGAAACCAATCGCCGCATTCGCGCAGATTACGACGCTCCACCACCACTAAATAAGCCGTGAGTAGGCTACGTGCATTGCTCGGGCCACCCAAAACCCACTCTAGGCGGATTTTATTGCGCAAAATGCCGTAAACGCACTCGGCAATCATATGGCGATCTTGGCCGCCCAGATTGGGGTTGCTGCGAAAGAAACGCGACATGGTGGCATCGGATGGGGCGGCAAAAACCAACATTTCAGATAGAACAGAAATGGTGGCGTGGTATCGGTTATTGTTTAAAGCAATCATGTCTTTTATCTTCGCATCATGCGGTTAGAGTTGGCGTTACGGCTGCTGCTTGGGGGTTCCAACACCATTTCGCCATTAATTTTGATATCGTTGGCCCAGATATCGAAGCTACCTTCGCTACCTAGCGATAATGTCATCCGTACGGGCATGTTATGCCACTGTGGCGCTAGCCAGAAATCAAACGTTCGGTCCTCAAAGCGCCCGCGCAGCAAAATGGCTTCGATCTGTCGATCACCAAGATGCAAGCTGGCTTGGCCGCTGATTTCAAACGGCACGTCTTTATAAATTTTGCGGCCACTGGCAATGGTGAAAGTAAAGTCTTTCATTTTTGCGCCTTGCAGGGCCAGTTGAAAAGCAGCAGAAAAAATATCCTGATCGCCTGTTTTTAGTGCTTCAAGCTTACTACTACCACCGTCATTTAGCGTGACTTGCTTGGCCTTCCAATCAAATAGAGCCTCATTAATCATTTTTCCGTCACGATAATCAGCAAAGCGTTGTGGGATGACCCCCTCGGGGCCAACCTCTCCATTGCTAATAAATTCGCGCGATTTAGAAAACAAAGCGCCACGCAACTTCAAAGCATAGTGCCCAGCTTCAGCTTTCCAACTCATACGGATCGGAAAGATCCCATAAGCATAGGTAATTTCTACCTGCGCCGGATAGCTTTGCTCCGACATCAAGGGGCTTTCTTTTAATGGCGGCAATGTTGATTCAGGCTGCGAGTCCACAATGACTTGCGCTACTTGCGAAGCCACCTCAGGCACACTGCTTGCCACAGCCACTACAGGTTTTGCCACTACCGCACTGGCTGCGCTAGCCGGTTCAGAAGCTTTTGCCACGGACACCGCACTCGCAACCATTTTCACTTTGGCTTTAGGTTGCGCCTTAGGTGGAACCAGTACAATGGGCTGCGGTTTTTGCCCTGTTTGCAAATACACTACATGGTTTTCAACGGGCTTAACCCCAGCCAGCCCTGCCGGTTTACTGCTGGTGGCATCTTCAATCGCGCTTAATTTTTGCGTGACTTTTTTAAGCTCGCTCTCTGTAAAAGGCTTTTGCGTGACCCAAGCATAAATTTGCTCGTTAAAAATCCAGCCCAAATGCAATAGCATCGACAACAGCGCGGCCACACTCAGTATTAAGCCCGGCCAGCGCCCCATCACAACACCGGCGGGGAAATCAAAACAGCGGCAGGACTATGGCTGGCTACACGCACCTTACCATCCACAATGCTTAGTTTATCTTCAACAAACCAGCGTACTGCCTGCGGGTAAATAAGATGCTCTTGCACCAGCATTCTGCCGGATAAACTCTCTACGCTATCATCATCAAGCACAGCCAAAGCGGCTTGCAAAATGATAGGGCCATGATCTAGCTCGGCAGTCACAAAATGTACGGTACAACCCGCCACTTTTACGCCATCAGCCAAGGCCCGTGCGTGCGTGTTTAAGCCGGTATAAGCAGGCAAAAGTGATGGATGAATATTGATGAGACGGCCCGCATAATGATTTACAAAATCAGCCGTTAAGATGCGCATAAAGCCCGCCAGCACGATCAGATCTGGCGCATAGCCATCGATCAGCGCAGCTAGGGCCGTATCAAAAGCCTCTCGCCCAGCGTAGAGCTTATGATCCAGTACGGCGGTGGCAATGCCACGCTCTGCGGCCCACACCAAGCCTGCGGCATCGGGGCGGTTGGCAATCACAGCGCAGATATTTGCACCTGTGATTTGCGCATTCACAATGGCTTGCATATTGCTGCCACGGCCAGAAATCAAAATAACAATATTTTTCATAAGTCTCAAAAGCGAAAGGGCGAGGTAAGAGCCCTCGCCCTGTATTGTAGGGAGGGCACGCCTTTGTGCCCACGCGTGCTGATATAAACACGCGGGTACGGCATGCCGTACCCCTACAACCATTTATGCAACTTGCGTTTGGTGCTCATCACCCACGCGGGCACGAATCGTACCGAGTGTGTAAACGGTTTCACCTTCGGCTTCAAGCAGGGCAATCGCGGCGGCAGCTTGATCTGCAGCCATAATCACCACCATGCCTACGCCACAGTTAAAGGTGCGGTACATTTCTTGCGCGTCCACATTGCCTTCTTTTTGCAGCCATTGGAATAACTTAGGCATGGTCCAAGATTGAGCATCGATAGCCGCAACCACATTGCTTGGCAATACACGAGGCACGTTTTCGCTGATACCACCACCCGTGATATGCGCCATCCCTTTGACGGTCATCGCTTGCATAAGTTTCAGCAGCGGTTTGACATAAATACGGGTTGGAGCCATCACCACATCAGCCAAGCTTTTGCCGCCTTCAAATTCTGCAGCGTAATCCGCTTCAGCAAGGTGCATAATTTTACGCACCAAGCTGTAACCATTGGAATGCGCGCCATTCGATGCCAAACCAAGTACCACATCACCCGGCACGATATCGTCGCCCGTAATGATTTTGCTTTTCTCTACCACGCCAACCGCAAAGCCAGCCAGATCGTATTCGCCCGCAGGGTACATACCAGGCATTTCGGCCGTTTCACCACCGATCAGTGCACAACCTGCCTGCTCACAACCAAAGGCGATACCACGAATCACTTCAGTTGCATTTGGCACATCTAGCTTGCCGCAGGCAAAGTAATCAAGGAAGAACAATGGCTCGGCACCCTGTACCAAGATATCGTTCACGCTCATCGCAACCAGATCAATACCGACTGTATCGTGGCGATTTAGCTCGAAAGCGAGCTTGAGTTTAGTACCAACACCGTCGGTGCCGGACACCAAAACAGGCTCTTGGTATTTTTTACTGATTTCGACTAAACCGCCGAAACCGCCAATACCACTCAGCACCTCTGGGCGCATGGTACGCTTGGCGTAGGGCTTAATATTTTCAACCAACTGATCGCCGGCATCGATATCGACACCCGCATCGCGGTAGCTCAAGCTTTGATTGGTCATGCAAGGCCTCGTGAAACTGGCAGCGCCACTAGTGGCTTCTGCGCTAGAATGGCGAACATTCGTTATATTAGTGCAGATGAGTGTCCCTAAAAGGGATAGCACCTGCTGCAAAGCAAAGCATTTTATCGCATCTTGTGAAAAAACACCCGCACGCTCGTCATCGACCCAATGGAGCCCCTCCCGCATGAAGCAACTCGTGCTGGACTTACAACTGCCAGCCCCGCCCTCTTTTGAGAACTTTATTCGAGGCGAAAACGCCGAGCTACTCTACCAACTTGGTTGCTGGAGCCTTGGTGAGGGAGACGTGCGTTTTCTCTATCTGTGGGGAGAACGCGGCAGTGGCAAGAGCCACTTACTCGCCGCCGCGCGCGCCATGCTGCCCGCTGGCGCTCAAATCTTTTTTACCGATGCCGCCTACGACGCGCTGCCTAGCTCGCTGCCGCAAGAAGCCTCCCTGATCGTCGATAATGTTGAAGCGCTTAGCCGCGATGAGCAGATTCGCTTATTTGATCACTTTAATACGCTGAAAGATGGCGGTGGACTGCTGCTGGCTGCTGGCTCTAAACCGCCCATGCTGCTGCTACTTAGACCAGATTTAAGCACACGTTTAGGCTGGGGCTTGGTGTATCAACTTAAACCTCTATCTGATCCTGAAAAAGCCGACGCCCTTAAGCGCCGCGCCTTTAGCTTAGGTTTTGAGCTAAGCGATGATCTAGCCGATTATCTACTACGCCACGCTTCACGCGATTTACCCACGCTGTATCAGCATCTGGATATCGCCAATCATCTTTCCCTAACCGAAAAACGGCCAGTGACCGCGTCTTTACTTAGGGAAGTGATTCGAGGAATTAGCAAACCCGAGCTGGGGGAAAGCTCGGATTTCTTTAGGTAAAAAAATAAATTTAAGTTTTTTACGGAGAATGTTGAGGGAGTGAGGCGCGCTGCGCTGCGAGAGCATCCTACGAGACTACGTAACATCAGTTAGGCAGGAACACAACTCAGGGTAATAGCCGTATACCGATACTTGCTCTTGTACCCGCATATGGGGCCCCCCAGCAATCAACGGTGGGAGTATAGACAGTGGTACTTCTTACCACCGTTCCAGCTGCAGTGACTAAATTGCCGTTGTCCCCGTTATCTATCAGTCTATCCAAAGCACATACCATGCGAGAGTCGGCAATTGCTGCCGCTCCCGTTACGGGTACTCCGGCCGCAGTGAATGACAAATAATTAGTCCCTGCAGGAGGGAAAAAGGCGGAAGTAGAAACAGAAACACTCCAAGGCGCACCAAATGGCGACTGAACATCCGCAGCAGTCAATAAACCCGAGTTTTGCAGTTGAATCAACGCCGAACCTGCCTCGGCTACCGTATCCAATATGCCATTTTTCGCCCCTGCGCATGGAGTAAAAGGCCCTAAGGCTTGAAGAGCAGCACAGCCATCCCCCGGATAGGCCCCGTACCTTTCAAAGTAAATATTAAACGCGGCCTGCACCTTATTATATTGGGCAGCCATACTCTTCACCTTCGCCCCATCAATCAAATCCTTGCCTTTAAACGCCATCCCTAAAATCAAGCCAATAATCACCAGCACAATGGCTAGCTCGACCAAGGTAAAGCCTGTTTGCTTAGCCTGACCCTCGCATTGCTTTATTCTCATCGCCCAGCTCCTTCGTAGATTTAGTCTCATGTGGCATGAAATCCATAAAAGCATTAGATTACAGGGCCTTACAGCATTTATAGACCAAATCCACGGGGTCAGCTGTCTTTAGGTGCATGTCGGTTTAATAATGACGTAATTGCCTCCCTTAAAGGCCCATCCTCCAAATTGGCAGATAGCTCAGAAAAAGCCACGCAAGCACCCGCTTTTAAATGTAAGTCTTTGCTTCGAATGGCCTTTGTGCTTTGCAGGCCAACTTGCACCTTGGGCAAGATTGCGGTAGCTTTCCACCCGCCGACTTGCAGTGCGGCCAAAATCTGTGGCGCTAATTGACGCACCCTTGATGCAGCAGCACTGCCACTCACACCAATTAAAATAGTATCGCCGGACCAAGCCACTCCAAGGCAATGACTCGCCATCGCTGGCGGTAGCACACCCCGCACTTGGGCTAAAACGCTCGCCAAATCGTCCACCTGATGCATCAGGCTGGCGAGCTGTCGGTCATTGCCGACCTGCTTTAGAGTGGTTTTTTTCAGCATTAAGATGGTTCGCAAAGGTTAAATTCAATGAATATCATTGTGATGTCTAATCGGCTAGGCAAAGCGGTTTCGCTCGATAGCCGACAAATTATATGTCTAGCCCTGCTTATGCTTTTGCTAGTGGCATCGATCGCTTTCGCCTTGGGCTCGCTGATCAAACCCAGCTCTAATCAAGCCTTATGGCGATTAATGCCGGGTAACAATAACACCCGCCAGACTGAAATCGACGCACTCGCCATTCGTGTGGGCGAGCTGCAAGCCAAATTACTGCGTTTAGATGGCCTAGCCAGCCAAGTTGGCAATAAAACCGGCATTGATATCAAGCCGTTTTTATCCAACCAACCCGTGCCACGGGGCGGGATACAACACACTGGCACACCGTTAACGGCCGCAACCCTTGGCCGTGAAATTGATGCGGCGAGCAGCAGTTTAAATGCAAGGCTGGATCAGCTCGCTTTAGCAGAAAGCATCTTACTGCAGCCAAAAGCATGGCAACTCCCTTCCAAAGCCCCGCTGAATGTAGGATTACAATCCTCTAGCTTTGGCAAAAGGATAGACCCCTTTAACGGCAACCAAGTCTTTCATGAAGGAATCGATTTTGTGGGGGAAACTGGCACGCCCATTATGGCTGCAGCCAGTGGTAAAGTCAGCTTTGCGGCCTTCCACCCCCAATATGGTAATATGGTTGACTTAGATCATGGCAACGGAATCACCAGCCGCTATGCTCATGCATCCAAATTGGACGTAAAAGTAGGTGAGCAAATCAACGCTGGCCAGACCATTGCCTTACTAGGAAGCACAGGGCGCTCAACGGGGCCACATCTGCATTTTGAGATTCGCTATAAGGGAATTGCACAAAACCCTTTACGCTTTATTGGCCCTGCAAACAAAATGATTAACTTTGCTGAGATAAAATCTGGCGATTGATCTTGAATTTTAATTGAAATGGTCGCATATACGGCGGATTAGGATGTTCTAACCGCCGTTGTCACACTAACCGGGCCTTGCCCATTGCTGGTAGCTTTAGATGATTGCAAATTTGCTCAAAAAAGTTTTCGGAAGTCGTAATGACCGCCTGCTCAAACAATATGGCACCATCGTAAAGCAGATCAACGCGCTCGAAGCCGGTATTGCAGCGCTATCTGATGATGACCTGCGGGCTAAAACGGAAGAATTCCGAGCACGCGTCGCCAAGGGTGAGACGCTTGATCAAATTCTGCCAGAAGCCTTTGCTGTTTGCCGCGAAGGCTCTAAGCGCAGCTTAAGCATGCGTCACTTTGACGTACAGCTAATGGGTGGCTTAGCGCTACACCAAGGCAAGATTTCTGAAATGCGTACCGGTGAAGGTAAAACACTGGTTGCAACCTTGCCCGCTTACTTAAATGCCTTATCAGGCAATGGCGTGCACGTGATTACCGTGAATGATTACTTGGCCAGCCGTGATGCGGCCACGATGAGCAAGCTCTACAACTTCTTAGGGCTAACTTGCGGCGTGAACTTGGGCCAAATGCAGCACGACGATAAGCAACAAGCTTACGCTTGCGACATTACTTACGGCACCAACAATGAATTCGGCTTTGATTACCTGCGCGACAATATGGTGTTCACCGTGGGTGAGCGCGTACAGCGCAAACTCAACTACGCCATTGTCGATGAAGTGGATTCGATTCTGATCGATGAAGCGCGCACCCCTTTGATTATCTCTGGCCCTGCTGAAGACAGCATCGAGATGTATCAACTGGTTAACGATATCCCTGGCCAGCTTACTCGCCAATCTGAGGAAGAATCAGAAGGCGATTTCTGGGTAGATGAAAAAGCCCACTCGGTACTGCTATCTGAAGCAGGGCACGAGAAAGTTGAGGCTATCCTCAGCCAAAAAGGCCTGCTCAAAGAGGGCGACAGCCTTTATTCGGCAGTGAACATCAGCTTAGTTCACCACCTTTACGCGGCAATGCGCGCGCATTCATTATTCCTGCGCGATCAGCATTATGTGGTGACCGAAGAAGGCGAAATTGTCATTGTTGACGAGTTCACTGGCCGTTTAATGTCTGGCCGCCGCTGGTCTGAAGGTTTGCATCAAGCGGTTGAAGCCAAAGAAGGCGTAGAAATCAATCAAGAGAATCAAACTCTTGCCACGATTACTCTGCAAAATTACTTCCGCATGTATACCAAGCTATCAGGTATGACCGGTACGGCCGATACTGAAGCTTACGAATTCCAGCAAATTTACGGCCTAGAAACCGTGATCGTGCCAACGAATCGCCCGATGGTGCGTGACGATAGACAAGATCAGGTTTACAAAACCGCCGGCGAAAAATACAACGCCATCATTGCCGATATCAAGGGCTGCCAAGAGCGTAAACAACCCGTCTTGGTCGGTACAACCTCGATTGAGCAATCTGAGCTGCTCTCTGAAATGCTAGAAAAAGACGGCTTCAAGCACAATGTGCTGAACGCCAAACAGCACGCGCGTGAAGCCGATATCGTGGCCCAAGCAGGCTCGCCTGGCGTGATTACCATTGCCACAAATATGGCGGGCCGTGGTACGGATATCGTACTGGGCGGTAATATTGAGCGCGAAATCAAAGCGGTTGAGCAAGACGCTGAGCTGAGTGACGCCGAAAAACTCGCCAAAATTGCAGCCATGAAAGCCGATTGGAAAATCATCCATGATGCGGTAGTGGCCGCGGGCGGCTTGCATATTATTGGTACCGAGCGCCATGAATCACGCCGTATTGATAACCAGCTGCGTGGCCGCTCTGGTCGTCAGGGTGACCCTGGTTCCAGCCGTTTTTATCTATCGCTAGAAGACTCCTTACTGCGTATTTTTGCAGGGGATCGCGTGGCAATGGTGATGGATCGCTTAAAAATGCCTGAAGGCGAGCCAATTGAAGCGGGTATGGTTTCCCGCGCGATTGAATCCGCGCAGCGCAAGGTTGAAGGCCGCAACTTCGATATTCGTAAGCAATTGCTGGAATACGATGATGTATCTAACGAGCAACGCAAGGCTATTTACGGTCAGCGTAATGAAATCTTAGAAAGCGAAGAAGTCAGCGACACCATTAGTGCCATGCGTGACAGCATGATTGGCGATCTTTTCAATTTGCATATTCCTACCGATTCTATGGAAGAGCAGTGGGATGTGGCTGGCTTAGAGCGTGCCTTGAGCGAGCTAAATATCCAGCTAGATATTGCTGACTGGGTTAAAAACGATACCACGCTCACCATTGAAGCCATGAAAGAGCGCGTGCAAGTAGCCGCGGCAGAAAGCTATAACGCCAAAGTTGAATTAGCTGGTGAAACTACTTTCCGCCAGTTTGAGCGCTCGGTACTGCTGCAACACGTAGATCAAAGCTGGCGTGAGCATTTGTCATCGCTCGATCATTTACGCCAAGGTATTCATTTGCGCGGCTATGCACAAAAGAACCCTAAGCAAGAATACAAACGTGAAGCGTTCGAGCTGTTCTCGCAACTGCTAGAAAACATCAAGCGTGAGGTCATGCAAATTGTAATGACCGTGCAAGTACGCTCGCCAGAAGATGTAGAAGCCGTGCGCCCACAAGAAATCCCAGCGTCGGCACTGCAATTTAACCACGCCGATCTAGAAGCCATCTTAGCCAGTGGTGACGATGAGCAGATCAAAGCAGCCTTAATGCAGGCAATGCAAGCAGAAGGTGGCCCAAAGCTGCAATTCTCTGGCGTAGCCCGTAACGATGCCTGCCCATGCGGCTCTGGCAAGAAGTTTAAACACTGCCACGGCCAAGTTGCTTAAAGCGCTTAGCCCTAAGAAAAACCCCACAGCGCGCTGTGGGGTTTTTTTATGTTTAAGCAACTAAGGCAACTTACCTGCCGCCAGCATTTTTGCAATCAAGATGGAGGGGCTGATCCAGTCTGTTATATCGTCGTATTCTTCATCCACTGGCGTGGCCGGATTATCATCGACGCGTAATTTACTAATAAAGGTGGTGTTGATACTGGTGTTTTCTTGCTCATCCACCGATCCCGCACCTGCATTGGGTGGGCCGTGGCGAAAATGCATCACGATCACCGCCACCAGCTGTGAAGCCAATGGCGTTGCTGCACCTGAGGTTGGTAAAACAAAAATATCCCCGCGGGAACAAAGCATAAAACTGATGCCAGGCGCAGCCGCACTACCAACCGGGCATCCTCCCAAGGTTTGATTGCTATCCGTAATCAGCGGGGGGGCTGAGGCGGGGCCATTATCGGCAAAGTCGGTGCTTACCCGATAAGTAAACGGCTGGCCATAGGGATCCGTTGATTTGGCGAGACCTAGGCTTGCACCAGGAACGCGGCCTTGAGCACGGTTGCACGTACCGTTAGCCGCGCGATCCTCCACAAAGGTCGTCAGGGCAGGGTTTGCAGGGCAAGGCAGATGGCCATTTTGTACGGCAAAGCCTAGTAAAGATTCTTTAATCTCAGCCAATTGCGCACGGCCCTCATTGCTGCGCTGCGCGTCAGTTTGCGCCTTAAATGCTCCCAGACCACCCGCCAGCATAATGCCAACAATCACCAACACAATGGCAATTTCAGCCAGAGTAAAGCCACTCTGCTTCATGGTCTATCCTTTGGGGCATATAGCCATTTGGATGTAGCGGGAAGTGCGCTAGAGGTATAGCGATAATACAAAGCATCATTGCCCACATCCGTAGCCTGCATCTTGGCATAGCGGTTGCTTGGTAGCGGTAGTAAATCCCAAGCGCTGCGGTTAATGCTGCTCACAAAGGGCGGTGGTGCAATACCGCTGGTCACCAAATCTAGGTAATTACTTAGGCTAGCTCTTTCTAAAACCGTGCTGCGTAGCTGCCCCGTTTGCGCCACGCCTGTGCTCATCAATACCGCCTCTATCCCTGCCATATCGCTAGGCAGCTGCATATTGAGTAATTGCATAGCAGGCAAAGCGCAGCTTGGCGTATTGGCTAGCGCATAAAAAAACACTTGCTCCCAGCGATTGCGATACAGCCAATCGTATTCAACCAGCAGGCTTTGCCAGTTGGCCAAACTAGCGATGCTAGCGGGCATATTAATGGGATTCACCAAATACAAAGGTGAAACCACTAACCCCACACCTGTTAGCTCAACCGATCTAGGTGGACGGCCTCGGCAAATGGCGGGATTAGGCGCACAAGCCGATGGCAGCAAGCTAACCGCTCCCGTTTGCGTGCAGCCCACGTCATCTGGTTTGGCGGGGAAAGGCAAGCCCACATCGAGTGGATTACTGGGAATGGGCAATAGCCGTTTGCTGCCCACCTGCCTAGCCCATAAATCGAATAGCTGCTGGTATTCCTTGGCCGCTCTTTGCTCTAATGGCCCGATTAATTCGCTGCGCCGAATAGTGATAACTCTATCGTTCAGTGTTGGGTTGCCGCTGCTATCTAGGCGAGGGCCATCTAAAAAACGACCTAGTGTGGCGCTATTATTGGCATAGTTATTGGGTGCCCCAAGGCAAGCACCACCAACCGTTTGCCGGTTACATTCAAAATAATTACTGGGATTACGCTGTTGAGCCGTGGTGCTGCGGTTTTGCCCTGCTAGCGCGGGGCCAGGGGCTAGAATCACCACCACAATAGGATCACTTGCACTAGACAAAGCCTGCGCGCCACTATTGGCTGCGGCAAGAAACCAAGGATTAGGCGCTTGGGGAGCGGTATCGCTATTAAGCGGCAGCGTTATTCTTTCTTGAAAACCATCGGCCACCGCCATCCATAAAGGCTCGCCCGAGCTATCGCGTAATTCTTCGGCATGGTAAGTCGCCCAAGGAATTCTGCCGATACGGGTAGCGGGCTGATTACTAGGGCAAGATGGCGTGGCTAAACCTAAACCACTTTGCCCATAGCCCGCCTCACCTTGCACATTGCGATCTGGGCAATAAAACTCACCAGGGCGAACCAGAGCACCTCCGCGCTTTGCCAAGGCATCGGCCAGCAAAATTTGCTTAGCTTGCTGCAAGGCATTGAGCGTTTGCTGCTCACGCCGTAGCTCAAAAATATGATGGCTAAAGCGCGATAAAACCGCAGCGGCAATACCTAGCCCCACCACCATAAGCAGCATCAAGGCAATCGCGCCACGCTGATTAAATACGCGCTGCATGCTTATTCCTGCGGCGGCTGATAGACATCGCGCTTCGCACCCGTTTTACGTGTCAGCGTTTGGCCAACTTTCAGCCCAGAGGGGAGCGGAACGTGGCTAAGCTCGCCATTCACCCAGCGTAGTTTTTTACCATTACGCGTTATTTCACCATCTAATCTAAACGTATCAATCACCGCAGATGCTTCTGCCTGCGGCCTGCCATCGCCTCTTGATAAGGCGCGCTCAGCAGGGCTAAAAAATAACTTGCCCCAATCTGCTTGCGCCACAAGGCAAGGAAACAACAACATCAACAAGAAGCCGTATTTCATTGCGCCACCTCCGCCACGGGCTGAGCAATGGGGCCGATACTCAGCCATTCAATATCGCACGCCACTTTTATTCTAGCCTCTTCACTACGGGCTAAAACGCATTGCTCTAAAGCTGGCCAGCCAGCCAGCTGCTGCAACCCTGCTAGGACATCTGAAAATACCTCTTCATTTTTAATCTCAAAATTCAATTGCATTTTGCTGCCGTAAAGCTGCACATTTTCCACCGCCGCACTTAAAGGACGCTGCGGCTCCAGCCGAAAAGCAATCTTTAACTGCGGCACTTCACGGTTTAATTCAGTTAAGTATTCAATCCAATCTAGCCGATGCTCCGCATTGATAATGCCTTGTCGGCTTAAGCGTTGATAAAGCGCGCCATATTGCACGGCATTATTCCACGCGGTTTCTTGCGCATCGGCTTGCAGGGTTAAGCTTTGCAAATGGCTACGCAAAATCTGCTGCTCGGCTTGCATATAGCCTAGATAAGTTTGTGAAAGACCAATAAACAGCAGCGCACAAACCAGCGCTGCGCCACTTAGGATTAAATCGTGGCGAATAAATTGCCAAGCTTGCCCAGCTATTTTCATGGTGCTTTTGGCTCCCAACTTAAGCGCAGCACAAAATCAACCCGCTTCTCATCATCCCTAGTAGCCAGCACCTGCCCCTCCACTTTGGCTGTGGAGCTGATATTTAAAGGCAATTGCAACGTATCTACTTTTACATTGGGCAAGGTAGATAAGCGGCTACTGAGGCGACTGACACTGTTTAAAGCTTGCCGATACTGCTGTGAAAACGGCTCAACCCGCCCTTGTAGCTCCAAAACAACGGGCTGCTGAGTGGCCACCGCCGAGGCATCGGCAGCAGGCTCTAGCGGCGTGCGGCCAGAGCGCCAACGCAGCTCATCTAAGCTTAGCTCAGGAAATTCCAGCAAAACTTGGCTGACTTGCTGCAGCGTTAACTCGATATCAGGCCAAGTTAGCAACTGCTGGTTATATAGCTCATGCACGCCTTCCATGGCGGCAGGATCGCTAGCATTGCTTTGCTTAAGCAAAAGGCTAAATCGACGTAAACGCTCATCAATTTGCGCGGTTTTTTTCAAGGATTGGTTAATCGAGGCCTGCACATCGCTTGCCTCTTGCATCGCCAATCCGCTCCAAATCAGCACAAAAAACAAGCCTGAAAACGCACCATAACGCAGTATCCGCCCCCATTTTTGCCAACTGGCGTGGATTAAATGCTTGGCTTGCCCATAGTGATTAGCAGGTGGCCGCAGCATCAGCCAGCTACATAAAATGCTCAGCAGCGAATCGCCAGCGGGGAGCCGCAGTTTTTGTGCTAATAAGCCCAGCGGCACATCACTAATCGTAAAATGCCCAGCATCTCCACTGGTTTGCAAACGCTGGCTGATAGCCGCTTGGCAATCTAAACCATTGGATGCCACCACGGCCAATTGCACTTTGTCGTCTCGGCCCAGCAAGCGTAAGGTTGATAAATACTGCCTAGCGCGTAAAGACTCAAGCACAATCACCTCGGCCATACGCGCCGCATCTTGCAAATCTATCCCTTCTGGCAAGCTACTCACGCGGCTAAATTTAAGCCCTTCGGCCGATAAATACGTCTGCCGCATACCGCCATCAGCGCTAAATGAAATCAACAAATAATGCGCAAGCCCCAATCCCGAGCGATGCATCATTTCCCCAGCCAATAACGCCGCCGAGTAAATCCCTTGTAACACTACTTTTTTTTCTAATAGGGCATTAACCACCGCATCAATCGGCGCAGCCGCGCTTAAGGCCGATAGTAATACTTGGTCTTGCTCGCCTTTTTTAGCTTCTTTTTGCACAATAAAGCGGCGATAAGGCGTGGTACGGTAGCTTTGCTCTACGCGGCGCATCAATAAGGCATGGCGATCTTTTTTGCCTAAATGGGGAATAGATTCTAATTGAAAGTCTTCTTCCACGACATCCACTAATAAACTAAAAACAAACTCTTTTCGCTGCTCTAAATAAATTAAAAAGGCTTCTTTACCCATATTATCTAAACCAAAACAAGCCTCTTCAACTAATTGCCCTTGCTCTATATACAAGGCAATCAGCTGTGTATTCGATAATAAAAGGGTGCGGTGAATATAGCTCATCGTATTTTGCTAATTGTATCGAATATCGGCCCCAGCACTGAGGACATAATCCACGCCAAAATCAGCCCCAATACCACGGTAAGAGAAGGCTCAACGAGGGCTTGCACACGCTCAATGGATTCTTTGACATCACGGTTATAAAAATAGGAGATATTCAGCAGAGCATGGTCTAGCTGCCCTGTGCCCTCGCCCACTTTTAACATGCGTAATACCAAGGGAGGGAACATTTTTTCCTGGCTAAAACTCGCCGTCACCCCCTGCCCCTCACGAATCTGCGCCTGGATGCGTTGTAAAGATTCGGCTACGACGCTATTGCTAACAATCCCTTCTGAAATTTTAATACAATCCAAAATAGGAATGCCCGCCGCATACATCAGTGCAAAAAAATTAGCAAAACGCGCCAAAATAATTTTATGCAAAATAGGGCCAAATGGCTTAATTGATAATTTCCATCCATCAAATTGATGCCTAAATTTTTCATCGTGGCGCAGGCGAAAACGAATCGCAAAAAATAAAATTACGGGCGTACTAAATATCGCCCACCAATAATTAATAAAAACATTTGAAATAGCAATCAATATTCTGGTATTTAATGGCAGAGTTTGCGACATTGCGGCCACAAAAGAAACCAATTGAGGGACAAGGTAAATCATTAAAAAAGTAATGACTCCCAGCACCAACACCCCCACAAAAGCTGGATACATAATTATTTTTTTAGTTTGAGAAACCAACTCATCTTGCCACTTTAATGAATCGGTTAAATTAAGTAATACTTCTGGTAATTTACCGCTGGCTTCGCCTGCCTTAATTAAATTTACATAAATAGCATCAAACACTTGTGGATGCGCCGCCAAAGCCTGTGAAAACTGGCGACCCCCTTCGATATCTTCAATTAAATGGGCAATCACAGCACGAAAGTGCGGCTCTTCTAAGCTATCCCGCAAATCAGATAGCCCTTCCAAAATAGACACCCCTGCCCGTGTTAGCTGCTCCATATGAAAAGTAAACGTAATCAACTCCCGCCGATCTACTTTTTTACCCCCCAAAACACCGCCAACAGTGGCCTCACTAGCGTGAATAAGGCTAAGACCCAAGCGCTCTAGACGCAGCTCTAAATCTGCTAGGTTATTAGCTTCTGACTTACCCTTTTTTATTAAGCCAGTGCTATCTACAGCACGATAGATAAACTGCATCTGATTCCCTTATTTGCTCACAATCACCCCCTACAAAGAGAGTTTAGCCAGCGCCCATAGAATGGTTGCAGGCCTAATCACGCAAATTCAAACCACGCTCTAGAAAAATACCTCCGCCTCCGCGTGGAACGTCTTTTTCATAGAGTATTTTTTCAAGCTTCAGCAAGCAGTAGGCGTTGAGCGTTAAATTGTGTTTAGTGGCTTGCGCCACCAATTGGGCCTTGGTCATTTTGTCGATCCGCAGCGTTAAAGTAGTGAGGTTTGCCTCGCTATTGGTCGAAAAAATTTTTTCCTTGCGCCAAGGGCAATATTTTTCGACCCACTCCTCGGCCTGCTCTAGCGAGATGGGTGTCAGCACATCTACCGCAGCAGCTTTTTCCTTTTCCATATAGGGGTGAGGAATATTGTGCTCAACCAAAAAATATTGATCTTTTTTGGTACGATAAAGATCAATGATATAAGGCACACCCTGATCGTCTTTCGATTCGGTATGCATATGGCAATTTAAGGCGGTGCGGGTGTTATAGGTTTTGCCATCAATCACTCGTGAGATATGTTCGCGTATATACATTGCTATCCTCCTTATTCAACTTAGCCCACTCGGTCGGTCAGATCGATCACGCGGGAAATCTCGGCCAGCGAGGTCATGCCGTCAATGACGTGGCGGCATGCGTCGTCAGCCATGGTTTTAAAGCCCTGTACTTCGGCAGCTTTTTTCATCTCTAGCCGAGTGGCACGTCTGGCGATCAGCTCATCCAGCTCAACGCTCATTTTTAAAACTTCCATCACCGTAATCCGGCCCTTGTAGCCTTGGTGATCGCACTTGGGGCAGCCTGCTGGGCGATAAATTGTCAGCTCTCCCACCTCTTCAGCCACGCCAAGTAAGCGCCGTTCAAAGTCATCTGGCTGATAAGGCTCACGGCAAAGCGGGCATAATTTTCGGGCTAAGCGCTGGGCGATAATGCCGATAATATTGCCCGCCAACACATCGGGCAGCACGCCAATATCCAGCAAGCGCGGGATCGAGCCGATGGCGGAATTGGTGTGTAGGGTGGAGTAAACCTGGTGGCCGGTCATGGCGGCGCGAAACGCCATATCGGCGGTATCGCGATCACGGATTTCGCCCAGCAGGATGATGTCTGGGTCTTGCCGCATCATCGAGCGAATACCGTTTACAAAATCCATTTTGGCCGCTTCGTTCACCGAGGTTTGCCGCAGCATGGGAATCGGGTATTCCACGGGGTCTTCCAGCGTCATAATATTGACGGCTTCGGTATTCACGCTGCTTAAGATTGAATAGAGCGTGGTGGTTTTGCCAGAGCCAGTGGGGCCAGTCACCAGAATAATCCCTTCCGGCCTAGCAATCATCAGCTGCAAAAGGTAGAGGTTTTCTTTGCTTAGCCCCAGTTTATCTAGCTTTACCAAGCCTTTTTGCCGATCCAAAATCCGCAAAACCACATTCTCGCCCCAAGTAGTGGGCTGCGCTGCCACCCGAAAATCCAGCGGGCGGCCCGCAAGGGTGAGCGAGATTCGGCCATCTTGTGGCGAGCGGGTTTCGGCGATATTCATATTGCTCATCACCTTTAGCCGCACCACCATCGCCGGCCAATAGGTTTTGTGCAGGGCGCGAATCTGCCGCAGCACACCGTCAATGCGGTAGCGAATCCGTACAAAAGACGATTCAGGCTCAAAGTGGATATCCGACGCGCCGCGCGTGCAGGCATCGGCCAGCAGAGCATCGATCAGCCGCACAACTGGCTGGTTGTACTCGGCCTCGGCATTTTGCAAGCTGGCGTAGTCGATCACACCGGTTTCAATCTCATTCAAAATGCCATCAATAGACAGCTCAAAACCATAGTACTGATCGATGGCATGGTTTAAATCAGATTCTGCTGCAAGCAGTGTTTCCAACTCATACTTGTCTTTCAGCAGCATGCGTACTTGATCGAGCGCCACCAGATTATTGGGATTAGACATCGCCAGCGTCAGCTTATTACGCTCTATATCTAGCGATACCGGCAGCAACATATGCCGCTTGGCCACATCCTTGGGGATCAGCTTAATCGCCTGCGTATCCGCCAATATTTTGGATAAATCAACGCTGATTTGGCCTAGGTTTTCTGAAAGCGCATCGCGCAGAATACCTTCAGAAATAAAGCCCAGCGACACCATCAGCTTGCCTAAGGGCACACCGCTACGGCGCTGCTCAAACAAAGTAATGCGTAGCTGATCTTCTGAGAGCAGGCCTTTAGAAACCAGCAACTCGCCCAGCGGCAGTTTTCTGACTGGCGCGTTCATGGCAACTCCAGCTCCTTTAATCTGGCTTCAGCAACCGCCCGATCAAAAGAGCCTCGCCCTGCCAAGGCTTGGCGGTAATACCTAGCAGCGGTTTTAGTCTCTTGTAAATGCTCTAGGCTAATCGCCAAATTAAAGGCGTAATCGGCATTATTGCTATCCAAAGACAAAGCTTGAAAATACGCGCTCTGCGCCTCGCTCCAGCGGCCTTGCCCTGCGTAAAAATTAGCCAAGGCAAACGCGGCTCCTGATTGCTGGCTGGCTAATTGGCGTAAGCCCGCTTCTGAGCCTTCGCTGCTTGGTGTGAGCGCATACAAGCCTGCTTGAGCAGCCTCATCCCGCGGATTAAGCGCCAAGACTTGCCGATAAAACTGTGCAGCCTCACTGCCCGCGCCCCGCTTCACCGCCAACACCGCCATGCCTAATAAAGCGTCCCTATTTCGACCATCAAGCTGCAGCATCTGCCGATATGCCTCCTCTGCACGGCGGTAATCCCCTTCTTGAAAGGCGCGGTAGGCCATCACCAGCGGCAGCGGCACTGCTGCCTCATTATTTTGTGTATCAAAGCGCACGCCCGCCCCATCAGGACCACCAGAACGCTCTTTTACACTGGCTACATTGTTCTTGAATTGGCGCGGTATTGATGTAGGCACAATCTGTGCGGGTACTTTCACCACCACGGTAGGCTCATTCAGCTCTGGAGTAACAGGCGATGGGGGTGGCGATAAAACAATGGGGGCTGACGCAGCTGGCGGCGACGCAACCTCCACCGCCGCAGCGGCAACAGCAGGTGCTTGCGTAACCATTAAGGATTGATATTGCCACCAAAAATATCCCCCCATACCCCCCGCAATCAACACACCTGCTAGCACTAGCCAAGGCAGGATTTTAGAGCGTGAAGCCGCTTTAACTAAGGGCTTTGCAAAAGGCGCAGGCGGAGTAGGCGTTAATGTTGGCGCAAGCATAGGCTCTGCTGGCTGCACGGGTGTAACTGGGGGAAGAGGAGCTGGAACAGAGGCTGCTGAGGCTTGCTTTAGCCAAGTTAAATCATCCTCGATTGGTGGAGGAATCTCTGCAGCAGAAGCTGTAGGCTCTGCGGTTATTAAAGGCTCAGACAAAGGGATAACAGGGTTTGATTTTGCCTCAAGCACCGCCTCTTCAAGCAAGGGCAGTGGCACAAACTGCCATTCTTCTACCGGTGGGCTGGCCTCTAACGGCAATGGTACTGTTGTTACCTCTCTAGCCGGTGGGCTCAAGTCATGCGGCGGCTCAATCGGGGCCTCCAGCTCCAAGGCTAGCTCACTTACGCTAAGCGCTGCGGCCACTGGCTGGCTGGCAGCCACGGCCTCTTCATACTGTGGCCCCCCTTCCAGAGCGGTAGCTTCGCGTAAGCGTTTAGCCTCTTCCGCTTTTTTAAGTGCCTGCAGTAATAAACTCATGGCAATGACTCTAACGGCGTACTGCCTGACTGAAATGCCGATAAATCATGATCCATACTGCCTTTAAAAAATTGATCATTAGGCAAAAACTGCTGATAATCTTTTAAATCACCCTGCGTGCTGGCATCTTTAATTAAAACTGGCCGCAGAAATATCACCAATTCAATTTTTTTAACTTTATCATTCCGATAGCTAAATAAATCGCCTATATAGGGCAAACGCGAAACACCTGGCAATCCCTGTCTATCATTATTTAAAGAGTCTTGAATTAATCCACCTAAAATAGCCACCTGCCCACTGGCCACTTTTAATGTTGAATCAAATTCTCTCACTTGCAAAATAGGCACTAAGCTTTTAATTGGCGATGAGCTACTGGCGGCCAAAATAGCAACCGCAGGGTCTTCCACAAAAGAATTAATATTAGTAATAGTTGGCCTCACATTTAAGGCAATTTGGCCGTCTTCGGATATTTGCGGTGTAACCTGCATCACCAAGCCAATCGGCACGGTGTGTAATTCGCTGTCGTAAGTGGCTTGAGTGGTTGGTTTGCCATCGGTAATCACAGGGGGCGTTACTTTAATCGTAAAATAAACCTGTTCTTCTACTACCTTCATCACCGCCGTTTGATTATTAAGCGCCATTATTTTAGGGCTAGATAACACGCGGGTACGACCAAATTGCTCTAACATCTTTATAGTAAAATTAAACGTGCCATTAAATACCCCCCCTGTTTTAGCGTAACTCAAGAGACTAAAGGGTGGCGTAGCCATATTACTGGCGATATTAGATTGAGTGAAATTTAATTGATTTTCAGTGGTGCCAATTCGGCTCCAATCCACACCGGCTTGATATTGGTCAGAAAGCAATACCTCTACAATTGTTGCCTCAATCAAAACCTGCCGCAATGCGCCTCCCTGAATAGCGCTTAAATATTCGGCTACTTTTACATGCTCAGCTTGGCTGGCTTTTATGGTGATAATTCCTGTTTCTGGATTCATAATCACAAGGCGACTATTATTAATGACCACAGGGCTAGTAATTTTATTGATGGGCTGTGATTCGCCCGCTTTTAATTTCTCTGTTTCTGCGTTTATTTTATTTGTCTGCGCAACGTCTTTGGCGGCTTTTGCTGCTTCTGCGGCCGTTTGCACCACTTCTTTTTTATCCGCAGAGCTATTGGTTTTTACAGCGATCGCACTTTTCTCCTGCACAATACTTCCAAGCTGTGATCCATTGGACTGTGCATCATTTTTTGCTACATTTAAAAGATCTTTTAAATTTGCCTCTATTTGCTTCCACAATTGATGCTCGGCCACCATATCAATTTGCGTGCTTGAGCTATTACCAGAACCAGAACCACTACTGCCACTGCTTACCGAATTAGCCAAGGTGACATTAGATTTTACATTTCTAGATAAATTAAAATAATTCATCTTATATATTTTAAAGTAAGGGATATCTGGAGTAATAATCAAAACACCATTTTCTAACTCCCAGCGCAAATCCACTTGCCGGCTCATTCGCTCTAAAATTTGCGGCAGAGTTTGATTAATAGCATTCAAGGTTACATTGCCGCTGACCCCTGAATGCACATCTACATTAATTTTAGCATCGCGCCCTAAGGCAAATAATATTTCAGCCACGGGTACATTGTGTACCACCACGCTATAGGTAGCCGTCTTAGCTACGGCTTGTGGTTTAGCTAAAATAGGCGTGCTTAATATTGGCTTAGGTATATTACTGGCTACGGGTTTTAATTCTAAATGGCGTCCGCTTTCAACTTGCAAGCCCGTTTGATTAGCGCATGCACTAAGTAATAACAGCAGAATAAGAATTTGCCACCGCATTGATGAGTACTCATGCAAATACCACAGATCAAATAAAGCAGATAATTAATCTGCAAAGCTTAAGTTATAAATTCCACAATTCATCACGCACTCCTGCTACGGTACGCAAAATGGGTTTATTTTTCTTTAATCGATCTGGTAAAGCTAGCATGGCTACTTGTGCACTAGCTTTATCTGTAAATAAACCATAGACTAAACCCCAACCTTTTTTACCGCGTATTTCTGCCGGATAAATAAGCAATTGATCTTTTGGCAGTAACTGGCTAGTTTGCATGAAGTATTTTTCTAAATCTTCGCTATGCTCACGATCAGTCACTAATAGCATGATGGCAATATGATTTGCCTCTGCATGATTAAATTTGTACCTTGATTGAGCTATTTTATTTTTTAATAGCTCAGTTAATTTAATACTAGGTATAAGCACTTCAGCCGAGCTAGCTGATTGCAAAGGCGCTGGGGCTGCCAGTGGAGCGGAGGCCATTTTTATATTTGGCTGCTGAATTAAACTCGCCCCAACTCCCCCGGCTAATACGCCCATAAAGAGCACCCACGCCATCATGGGCCTTTTTTTAAGCGATTTAAAACTACTGTCTTTAATTGCAGCTTTTACATGCTGCGCATTCACTAAATGCTCGCCACGGCTAAATGCGGCCATTAACGATTTGTCTGCCAAAATATTAATTCGCCGAGTTAAACCTTCTGATTCAATATAAATTTGCTTAAGCGCCTGAGTTTGAAATAGCTCAGGCCCACGATAGCCTGCGGCCCGCATCCTAAACTCTATATAGGCTTCAATATCATCACTTTTTAATGGTGCAAGCTGAAAAGCATGGGTCACGCGTTCGCGTAATTGACGTAAATCTTGCTGCGCTAAACGGCTATCTAATTCTGGCTGGCCAAATAGTACAATTTGCAATAATTTATGATGGCCATGATCTAAATTAGACAGCAGCCTAACCGCCTCTAAACTGGCAGTTGGCATAGCGTGTGCTTCATCAATCAAAATCACCACTTGCCGCCCAGCGGCAAAGCGCTCTAGTAAGGCGGCTTGCAAATCTCTAACTTTAGCGCTGGTATGTGTTGCATCGCTGGCCAAACCTAGATCATCTGCAATCATCAACATCAACTCATCCGGTTTCATGGCCGGATTAGCGATGTAAACACTATCAATATTGGCAGGTAAGCGCTCAACTAAAACGCGACATAGCATCGTTTTACCACTACCCACCTCACCTACCACTTTGACTAAACCTTCCCCTGCCAGTACGGCATAAATAAGCGCGTCTAGAGTTGCGCCACGCTCAGCACCCGCAAAGAAAAACTCTGGGTGCGGTGTAATTCTAAAAGGGGGTTCATTTAAGCCAAAGTGCTCTAAGTACATAAGTAATCCTGCCAGAATATGAACACTGGCTTTCATACTAGTACGCGAATTGCTTAAAACAAACAGTGAACTGGCAGGGTGCAGACAAGTATTGCCCAAATAAAGCAGACCGCAAGCTAAGTGCTAGATATTGCAGCGATAGCAAACGAGCCAAATTTAAGTGTTGTATTTAGGGCTTTTTTATACGCACTTTTTAGCTAAAAACATTAGAAGAAAATGCAATAAAGAACCGCTACAAGCTTGTCATCACAGCAAATTATCAACTCCCACCTATTACTACCTTTGCTGCATGGCAATAATTCCGTACCATTTCATACAAAGTTCATCTATCTGATTAAGACAGAGCAACCTACAATAGCGCTCTTTATGTCAGGAGTATCTTGCGAAATGCCTCTGGTGCAATTTGAGAATGTAAGCTTTGCCTACGGCGAACGGGCGGTGCTCACCGACGTATCCCTTAGCATTAAGCGTGGGCAAGTGGTCGCCATTATGGGTGGATCTGGCTCAGGTAAAACCACGCTCCTCAAACTCATTGGCGGGCAAATTCGTCCAGATCTTGGCAAGCTCAATGTTGCGGGTGACGATGTTGGTAGTATGAATGAAGCTCGCCTCTACAAGATGCGCGAAAAGCTTGGCATGTTGTTTCAATTTGGCGCTTTATTTACCGATTTATCCGTCTTCGATAATGTGGCCTTTCCACTGAGAGAACGCAGCAATCTGCCCGAAACGATGATCCATGATTTAGTGCTGATGAAGCTAAACGCGGTTGGCCTGCGTGGTGTGAGCGAGCAGATGCCCTCCGAACTATCCGGCGGGATGGCACGCCGCGTGGCGCTAGCCCGCGCCATTGCGCTAGACCCTGCGGTGATGCTGTACGACGAGCCATTTACAGGGCTAGACCCAATCTCATTGGCCACAATCGGCAAACTTATTCGAGATTTAAACGATGCACTGGGCACGGCATCGGTGATTGTGACCCACGATGTAGAAGAATCGCTTTCGATTGTCGATTATGTGTACTTTTTGGCCGATGGCAAAATTGTGGCAGAAGGCACGCCAGAGCAGGTTCGCGCCTCAACTCACCCCTTTGTAAAACAGTTTATTAATGGGGAAACCGACGGCCCAGTGCCTTTCCATAAACCCGCCGTGCCTTATGCCACGGATCTTGGTCTGGAGCAGCGCCTTGCCTAATTTTTTGTTTAAAGCCCTTTCAGCATTGGGCCGACCATTTAGCAACGTCATCATCAAGCTGGGCTTTGCCTGCCGCTTTATGCTGGCTATTCTGCGTCATTCACCTACCTCGCTGATCCGTTTTCAGCTTACAATGCGTGAAATTTGGTTTGCAGGTGTGCTGTCGGTATTGATTATTGGGGTATCGGGCTTATTTGTTGGGATGGTGTTAGCCCTACAAGGCTATGACACGTTGCAGCGCTTTGGTGCTACCGAATCCTTAGGTATTTTAGTTGCACTGTCCTTAGTTCGTGAGCTTGGCCCCGTGGTTGGAGCCTTACTGTTTGCCAGCCGAGCAGGCTCTGCCATTACTGCCGAAATCGGCCTTATGAAAGCCACCGAGCAATTAGCTGCCATGGAAATGATGGCGGTTAACCCAATTGCCCGTGTGGTGGCTCCGCGCTTTTGGGGTGGCGTGATTTCTATGCCGCTACTGGCGGCAATGTTTAGCGCGATGGGTATTTTTGGTGGTTATTTAGTCGGTGTAAAACTACTTGGCTTAGATGAAGGCGCTTTTTGGTCGCAGATGCAAAGCGCCGTTGATTTTCGTCAAGACGTGATCAATGGCGTGATAAAGAGTGTGGTGTTTGGTGTTGCCATCTCACTGATCGCCGTTTTTGAAGGTTATGACGCGCCACCCACCGCCGAAGGCGTATCGGGAGCCACCACCCGTACCGTGGTGACAAGCTCGCTGGTGATTCTGGCACTGGATTTTGTACTCACGGCCTTTATGTTTAGAGGCATCTAAAGCAGCAAGCTTAGGTTTTTTCATGATGTGTCAGTTGTCGTTACGTGTCAGATTAAGGGGTTTTTAAAGAATGAAACGAGGCATGATTGATTTTTGGGTAGGCCTATTTGCCGCTGCAGGCATTGCCGCCTTACTGTTTTTATCTTTACGTGTCAGCAGCCAAACCACACTGCCGGCATCGAATAGCTATGAGCTAATTGCAAATTTTGAAAATGTGGGTGGCCTGAAAGTGCGTGCGCCAGTGAAAAGTGCTGGGGTTTTAGTAGGCCGTGTGAGTAGTATCACTCTAGATACAGAGCGTTACGTCGCAAGGGTGAAGCTAGATATGGATAGCCGCTATCATTTTAGTAAAGATGCTTCAGCAGAAATCCTGACCTCTGGCCTCTTGGGTGAGCAATATATTGGTGTGACCTCGGGTGCAGATAGCAAAATGCTTGCCGATGGCAACAGCTTTACCATTACCTCTTCAGCGATCGTGCTGGAGCAATTAATTAGTCGTGTGCTGTTTAACAAAGCAGAAACCGCTGGTGAACAAAAATCGGAGCAAAAATAATGAAAAAATGGATCCTTGCCCTCTCAATGGGTTTTATCGCCACCTGTAGCTTAGCTGCAGCAATTGAAGCACCTGAAGTCATCGTTAAAAATGTGAGCCGCGATGTGCTTGATATCATTAAAAAAAATGATAAAGAGCCCCTTAAAGCACGCGATCTTGTTGATGCACGCGTTGCCCCTTTGGCCGATTACAATCGTATGACCATGCTGGCCGTTGGCCGTTACTGGAAAACAGCCACACCAGAGCAGCAGCAAGCCTTAACCCGCGAATTTAGAACCATGCTGGTGCGCACTTACCTATCCGCACTTTCTATTTATAAAAATGCTCAAGTGGATGTAAAAGGCACTCGCCCAGGCAACGATGCAAGCGAAATGGCCGTGCGTACCGAAGTTAGCCTACCAGGGCAAAAACCGATCCCACTCGATTTTAGCTTTGAAAAAACCGATGCTGGCTGGAAAACCTACGATATTGCCGTAGATGGCATTAGCTTTATCAATAACAACCGTAATCAATTTAATACGATCATCCGCAAAGACGGCATTGATGGCTTAATCAAGCAGCTCTCTGATCGCAATAACGCACAGCGTAGCGCAAGCAAATGAAAGTGTTTCAAGCCAGTGGCAAGCTCACTTTAGACACGGCCGCAGCACAGCTGACCACCTTGCCAACGCTCAGCCAAGGCGAGCTACTGGAAGTAAATCTTAGCCAAATAAGTGCAGCAGATTCCTCCGCAGTGGCGGTACTACTGCACTGGCTGCGTAGTGCGCGTAAGCAGGGGGCCGAGCTATGCTTCTCAGAGCTGACTGAAGGCCTAGCTGGGCTGATTCGCCTCTATGGTGTAAGCACAATACTGCCCTTGAAATAGCAGTCTTAAGCCACAGAGCGATACGCCGGATTCAGCCTGTGCAGCAAAAAACGGCTAGCAATAATGGTCGATATTTTGTGGGCAGTGCTGTGTTCTGCTTATCCAGCGGGCAGATAATAATTTATCGGCCCGCAACAGGCCAAATCAGCCTAGAATATCGACCTTAATCACTGATATAAACACACACATGCGCCGCCTTCTCCCCCTATTTGCTCTCTTACTTGGCGCATGTGCGACGCCACAGAATAACTACGATCCTATCGAGCCGGTCAATCGTGGCATTTTCGCCTTCAATAATGCGGTTGATAAAGCGGTTCTCAAACCTGCTGCTGAAGCACACGAGAAATATTCACCAGGCCCAATCAAACAAGGCGCGAGCAATTTCTTCGCCAATATTGATGACTTTTTCGCCTCTTTTGGTGCTTTATTACAAGGCAAGGGCACTGAGGCTGGTCATAGCTTAGGCCGAGTCGCCATCAACAGCACCTTGGGCATGTTTGGCTTAGTCGATTGGGCCAGTGATATGGGGCTGAAAAAAAGCGATGAAGACATCGGCCAAGCCTTAGGTAGCTGGGGAATGGGCTCCGGCCTTTATTTAATGATCCCACTACGCGGCCCAACCACCCTGCGCGATAGCAGTGACCTTGCTGTACGCCTCTTTGCCGATCCTTTAGATATTTGGAATGGCACGCAAGACTTTGGCACGCAAATTGCCCGCTATGGCGCTTGGGGCGTAGAACAACGTCGCCAACTGCTGCCTTTAGATCCAATGATCGATGCCCAAGCAGATCCATATGCTTTTTTGCGTGACTCCTACCTACAGCGGCGTTATTACCGTGTATGGGATGGCGCGCCACCTCAACCACTGCAATTAGGCCCAACGGATGCAGAGTTAGATGCTATGGATGCAGCTAAAGCACCCAATGCAAGTACACCAGCCAGTGCCGCAGTTGGAGTAGCTCCTTGAGCGCTATCGTTTTTGATGCCGTAGCCAAGCAATACGGTGATTTCCACGCCTTAAAAGGGGTGAGTTTCACGGTAGAGCAGGGTGATTTTTTTGCGCTACTTGGCCCTAATGGCGCAGGAAAAACCACACTGATCTCGGCTTTAGCAGGCCTTTCACGCCCAACATCGGGGCATATCTCGGTGATGGGCTTTGATGTACAAAAAGACTACCGCGAAGCACGCCGCGCAGTAGGGATTGTGCCGCAAGAGCTGGTTTTCGATCCCTTTTTTACCGTGCGTGAAACACTGACGTTTCAGTCTGGCTATTTTGGCCTACGCAATAATGGCGCGTGGATTGATGAAATTCTCCACAATTTAGGCCTCACCGACAAAGCCGATAGCAATATGCGTGCGCTCTCTGGTGGGATGAAACGCCGAGTCATGGTGGCGCAAGCCTTAGTGCATCGCCCACCCGTGATTGTGTTAGATGAGCCAACGGCCGGCGTTGATGTGGAGCTGCGTAAAACCCTGTGGGATTTTATCCGCCGCCTCAATAAAGACGGCCACACCATTGTGCTAACAACGCATTATTTAGAAGAAGCCGAAGCACTGTGTAACCGCATCGCCATGCTCAAAAAAGGCGAGCTGATTTCACTAGAAGACAAAGACACGCTGATGAGCCGTGGCGCTGCGCGTGAATTGTTTATCAAGATTAAGCCCGCCATTCTGCCTGCATCACTCGCCCCACTGCTGATTTGCGAAAGAGACAGTGGCTTTGAGCTAAAACTAGCAGATTGCCGTGACCTTGAAGCCATCTTAAGCGAGCTTAGAAATAACGCAGTGCAGCTCAGAGATATCGAAGTAGGCAAGGCAGATCTAGAAACCATTTTTGTGGACATGATGCAGTAAGGTGGGCACGCGATTTTTAGCTACATGGCCTGAAAACCCAAATCTTGCACCACACAGAGTAAAAGGATAACGCAGAGGAGCACAGAGAAAGGCAATAGGGTTACAAACACTAATGCAATACTCAGTTTGCAGCTTTTCTCAGTGTAGCTCCGTGCTCTTAGTGCCCTCCAAGGTACAAGATTTGGGTTTTAAATAAAGATATGCTGGCGCTCGAATGCACAAGGTTTCTCCCCAATAGTTTTTTACAAATGCCCCATACGCCAAGACGAGATTATGCAAGGTTTTTACACGCTGTTTTATAAAGAAGTACTGCGTTTTTGGAAAGTTGCTTTTCAGACCGTTGCTGCACCCGTGCTCACTGCACTGATGTATCTGCTGATCTTTGCCCATGTACTTGATAGCCATGTAGAGCCTTATCCTGGTGTGCAATACACGGCGTTTTTGATTCCTGGCTTAGTGATGATGTCGATTTTGCAAAATAGTTTTGCCAACTCTTCATCTAGCCTGATTCAATCCAAAGTCACTGGCAGCCTGATTTTTGCGCTACTGCCACCGCTATCGCACCTAGAGTTTTTCCTTGCCTATCTGCTTGCCGCCATGGTGCGTGGGCTGGTGGTGGGGGCCGGTGTACTTGTGATGACGATGTGGTTTAATCTGCCTGCCTTTGCTCACCCACTATGGATTTTAGCCTTTGCGCTGACTAGCTCCGCGCTGATGGCTGCGCTTGGCATATTGGCAGGGATTTGGGCAGAAAAGTACGACCAACTTGCAGCGTTTCAAAACTTTTTAATCATGCCGCTGACGTTTTTATCCGGCGTGTTTTACTCCATCCACAGCTTGCCTGCCTTTTGGCAGGGCATCTCAAGCTGGAACCCAGTTTTTTATATGATTGATGGTTTTCGCTACGGCTTCTTTGGTGTGAGTGATGTATCGCCTTGGCATGCTTTTGCTGTTGCGTTGCTCTCACTGACCATTTTATCGAGTGCGGCTTACGCATTAATCAAATCTGGCTACAAATTAAGGCATTAAGCAATCTATGACTCCCGAATCAGTACAAGCCTTGCTTACCGAGCGCCTCGCCGCAACCGCCGTTGAAGTTACCGGTGATGGCCATCACTTTTATGCCCGCATCGCCTCTCCACGCTTTGAAGGCCTTGGCCTGTTAGCCCGCCATCGCCTAGTCAAAGAATCGGTTAAACCAGAGCTAGACTCTGGCGAATTGCATGCCCTATCGCTGGAGAAAACGCTAACTCCTAGCGAATGGGCTGAGCAATTCCAATGAGCCAAGATGATCGCTTCAATCTAGACGCCATTGAAAATAATCGCGCCAAGCTTGAGCAAGCCATCGTTGAAGCCAGAAAACCACTGGATCGCAGCTCGCAAAAGCTGGCGGCCCTGACCAATCTACCTTGGCTGATCGCAGGCCTTGCCGCGCTGTTTTGGTATTGTTTTAAATAACAACCCTAATGAAATCGGTGTGCAAACACTGCACACCCTAAACGACCAAAAAACCACAAATCACGCTTTTGTGCTTTTAGTGGACAACAACTGAGTTAGAAAAATGGACAAACTAAGAATTATCGGTGGCAACCCAATCTCCGGCGAAATCTCAATTTCTGGCGCAAAAAACGCCGCCTTACCTATTTTATGCGCTAGCTTACTGACTGCAGGCACTTTGCGCCTGACCAATGTTCCGCAATTAGCTGACGTTAAAACCACGCAAAAACTGCTGCAAGGCATGGGCGTGCGGGTAATGACCGATAATGTCCACGAATACGAAATCACCGCCAATGAAGTCACCACCCTGATCGCCCCTTACGAGCTGGTTAAAACCATGCGCGCATCGATTTTGGTGCTTGGGCCTACTTTAGCTCGCTTTGGTGAAGCTCAGGTTTCCCTGCCAGGAGGATGTGCCATTGGCGCACGCCCAGTTGATCAGCATATCAAAGGCCTGCAGGCAATGGGTGCCGAGATTGTGATCGAGCACGGCTATGTAAAAGCCACTGGTAAGCTAAAAGGTGCACGCATTGTTTGCGATATGGTCACCGTAACCGGCACAGAAAATCTGCTGATGGCGGCCACACTGGCAGACGGCATTACGATTATCGAAAACGCCGCACGTGAGCCAGAAGTCGTCGATCTGGCAGATTGCCTGATCAAAATGGGCGCAAAAATCAGCGGCCACGGCACAGACACCATTACCATCGAAGGCGTTGCCGAGCTGCACGGCGCAGAGCACGCCATCGTGCCGGATCGCATCGAAACCGGCACTTTCCTGATCGCCGCCGCCGTGGCGCAAGGCAAGCTGGTATTACGCAATACCCGTGCCGATATCATGGAAGCGGTACTAGAAAAGCTGCGCGAAGCCGGTGCGTATATCGAAGCAGGTGACGATTGGATCGCCATTGATATGAAACAGCGCCCTAAGGCTGTGAATATCCGCACCATGCCCTACCCCGCTTTCCCAACCGATATGCAGGCGCAGTTTATGCTGCTGAACTGCGTAGCGGAAGGCACGGGCATCATTACCGAAACCATCTTTGAAAACCGCTTTATGCACGCACCCGAGCTAATCCGCATGGGCGCTAAAATCAATACCGAAGGCAATACGGCGATTGTGACTGGGGTAGAAAAGCTAGAAGGTGCAACCGTCATGGCAACCGACCTTCGTGCATCGGCCTCTTTAGTGATTGCAGGGATGATCGCCACTGGTGAAACCATTGTTGATCGCATCTACCACCTCGACCGTGGCTACGAGCATATCGAGCGTAAATTGTCGGCGGTTGGTGCGCAAATCGAAAGAATTTCCTAATTGTTTGTTGGGCACGGCGTGCCGTGTCCCTACTCCTGGGTACCCCATGTTGATCTTCAATCCCAAACCCGCAGCAGAGGAGCAGGACGATAAGCCGCGTCCTCCTTCACAAAACGAAAAAGGCGCTGCCGCACTGGCCCATCTAGCTGGGGTATTTTGGCTGCCAATTTTGCCGATGGCGGTGCTGGCGTTGTTGATTCCAGTGCTGGTGCTGCAATTTGCGCGCGTACATTCAGATTTTGTTGAACAACATGCCATTAACGCCTGCAATTTTCAGCTCTTAATGGGCTGCTTTTATGCCTTGGCAATGCTGGCAGGTTTTGCCCTACAAAGCCCACTCCCCCTTTGGTGGGTGGCCATAGGCTCCGCTATTTTTGCACTATGGGAAGGTGCAAAAGCCATCAACGGCTGGCCTTCTAAATACCCCGTTTCGCTTAAATTGTTTAAATAATGACCATAAGGCACGGCATGCCGTGCCCCTACACTACAAAATAATCACCTGAGGCCACGGCGTGCCGTGCCCTTACATTTACAGAATAATTGCTACTGGGCACGGCTGCCGCGCCCCCTACACGGGTACACACCATGATTACCATTGCACTGTCTAAAGGTCGTATCTTCGAGGAAACGCTGCCGCTACTGGCCGCCGCAGGCATTGTGCCCAGTGAGGCTCCAGAATCCAGCCGCAAGCTAATTATTGGCACTAATATGGACGATGTGCGGCTCATCATTGTTCGTGCAACCGATGTACCAACCTATGTGCAATACGGCGCTGCCGATTTAGGCATTGCCGGTAAGGATGTGCTGCTAGAGCACGGTGGTGCGGGCCTCTATCTACCGCTCGACTTAGATATCGCCAAATGCCGCCTCATGGTGGCAGTGCAACAGGGCTTTGATTACGAAGGTGCAGTTAAGCAAGGTGCGCGTTTACGCATTGCCACCAAATACACCCAGTGCGCCCGCGAGCACTTTGCTAATAAGGGCGTACACGTCGATCTAATCAAGCTCTACGGCTCGATGGAGCTGGCCCCACTGGTGGGCCTAGCCGATGCCATCGTTGATCTGGTGTCCACAGGAAGCACGCTTAAAGCCAATAATCTGGTGGCGGTAGAAGACATCCGTGAGATTAGCTCACGCCTGGTGGTAAATCAGGCCTCGCTCAAGCTAAAACACGAGCGCATCCAGCCCATGCTGGATGCCTTTGCCGCAACGGTAGCCGCGCGTAGCGCTTAAATCGTAAACTGAATGCCCTCATCACCGTGAGGGCATTATTTTTGCGAGTAAGTAGTGAATCACAAGTTTTCATGAATTTTAAGCGGGCTAAAAAAGCGTCACACACACGTGCTTTTGCCAAGGATCCAGTAACCTAGCGGGATTGCCGCCTACGCGGGAGTGACAATGCTGATTTTCGAAATACTTGAGAACCTATGACCTATTTGAATCCACTGATTTCAAGCAGATGAATACGCCTGATAATCTGCTCAATTCCAAATCAATATTTAATGCTCAGCGCATTGAATAATCACAAATACAAAGTAATTAATTAATTCGCATTGACATTAATTAATTATTGGGTAGAATCCGCCACATATTAACTATCTAAGAGGCTGTCTGTGGACAACGACGGATGTAATCAATCTGTGTTTGTAACCGCGGTATAGCAGGATAAAGTAGATTCAATCTGCCATATCCTGTTACGCAGGGTGTGGTGTCTTTTGGCTTTTGGCCGCCCGTACTCACCTATTCCATTGTTGCTGAAAAAATCAGCGCTTAATAAACAGCCGCTACGCTTATGCGCACGGGGTTTAATGGGCCGGTACATGCTTATTGATTTGGCTCTTCAGGAGCCGCGCATCCTCCCCTAACCGGAGGAAAATCATGCATTATCTAAAAAAACTCATCATTGCCCTAAGGGCTTTGCACGGCCGTAAAACCAATAACTCACAGTATTTTTTACAAATTACCAGTGCCGAATCTAGCATCAGCAATTTGCGCAAGCTATTGATTCAAAATCTAAATCACTTAGGCCTGCAGGCGCAGCAGCTGAAGGTTTTTCGCCTGCCCGAAGGCAAATACTGCTTGTCGGTCTTGCTGCATTTATCGGCCCATCTGCAGCAAAATTTTAACCAGATGGCCATCAGCCTCAGCCAGCATCACGATGTAAACCAAATTAAGTGGGGCTTAAGGCGCAAAACTATGGCTAGTCACGCACATTAATCATTTGTGCATTGATTATCTGAAATCAACTGCCAATTAGTTTAATTTATCATTAATCCATTAATTAATGAATAGGATACGCTCGTTCTGAATATTTGATATGGGCCATTTAATCATTCTATTTTTATTTCTAAGGAATAAAATCATGCCAGACCAACCGATACCGCTCGCTGAATTGCAATTAAGCAATTCAGCGAGCGAATTAAATATCTTTTTTCATTTCAGCGCCACACCCGTGCGCAAGGGGACTGCTTTGCTTAAATAATGCATCGCACCCCTGCACGCTGGTGAACAGGAATAAGCAGCATGACGCAAAATCACACACCAGCTCATCCGCAACACCCCAAAGCCTTAAGCGACAGCCAAGCTGCCGAACTCTTACATACACATGGCCTTAACGAAGTAGCTCACGATAAGCCGCCACACGCCATCATCCAACTCTATCTTGCATTTAAAAACCCTTTTGTGATGGTGCTATTGGTATTGGCCATCATCACCTATATCACCGATGTGCAAATGGTTGGCCCAGAAGAACAAAGCTGGATAGGGATTATCATCCTCACCACCATGGTGACCTTAAGCGCCTTATTGCGCTTCTTTCAGGAATACCGTACCGGTAAATCCGCTGAAAAACTCAAATCCTTGGTCAGCAATACCGCCACCGTTTTACGCACGAGCGCCACGGGCTTGGCGCGCAAACTAGAAGTGCCAATGAGCAATGTGGTAGTTGGCGATATTGTTTATTTGCAAGCGGGCGATATGATTCCTGCCGATATCGAGCTGCTAGAGTCGCGTGATTTATTTGTCAGCCAAGCCGTACTCAGCGGCGAAGCGCTGCCGGTTGAGAAATACGATACCTTAGGCGATGTAGCAGAAAAATCAGCCGAGTCCAGCAGTAGCGAGGCAGAAAGCCTACTGGATAACAACAATATCTGCTTTATGGGTACCAATGTAGTTAGCGGCACAGCCTGCGCTAGGGTGGTTGCCACCGGTAGCCAAACCTATTTTGGCGCTCTAGCCAAAAATGTCCTTAGCCATAAGCGGGTAGAAACCAGTTTTGACCGCGGAGTAAGCAGCGTTTCATGGCTATTGATTCGTTTTATGCTGGTGATGGTACCGATTGTCTTTTTGATTAACGGGCTAACCAAGGGCGATTGGCTATCTGCACTGACCTTTGCAATGGCAGTTGCGGTGGGCTTAACCCCAGAAATGTTGCCGATGATTGTTTCTGCCAACTTGGCCAAGGGCGCAATCGCTATGGCCAAACGCAAAGTGGTGGTAAAACGGCTGAATTCGGTACAAAACTTTGGCGCAATGGACGTGTTATGTACCGATAAAACCGGCACGTTAACTCAAGATAAAATCATTCTGGAAGAACATTTCAACTGCCAAGGCCTGCTGGACGAAAGCATTTTACAGCTGGCGTGGCTCAATAGCGTTCACCAGAGCGGTATTAAAAATCTGATGGATATTGCGGTGCTGGAGCGCGCCAAAGATGTGAGCGATTTACCTAGGAATTACCACAAGGTAGACGAATTACCCTTTGATTTTATCCGCCGCCGCTTAACTGTAGTCGTCGCCGATCAGCAAGATCAGCAGCTGATGATTTGTAAAGGCGCAGTAGAAGAAATGCTGGCCGTGTCGACACACTATCAAGCGGGCTCCAACATTCTCGCCTTAGACCAAGCCGCAAGGAGCCGCCTACTCAGCCAAACCCAAGCCTATAACGAACAAGGATTCCGCGTTTTATTAGTGGCAACTAAAACCATTACAAAAAACAAAAAACACTATCTGGTGGCTGATGAATCCGATCTAGTCGTGCGCGGGTTTCTAACCTTTCTCGACCCACCTAAAGCCTCGGCCGCACCCGCCATTAAAGCGCTGCGTGATTACGGCGTAACGGTCAAAGTGCTTACTGGCGATAATCCTATCGTGACCAGTAAAATTTGCCGCGATGTTGGCTTAGAGCCGGGCATCCCGCTGCTAGGGCCAGAAATCGAAGCGATGGACGATATCGCGCTCTGCCAAGCCGTCAAGGATTGCAGCGTATTTGCCAAACTTACACCGCTGCATAAATCACGCGTGGTAAAAGCCCTACAGGCCAATGGCCACACCGTTGGCTTCTTGGGTGACGGGATTAACGACGCACCAGCGCTACGCGATGCCGACGTAGGTATTTCGGTGGATAGCGCGGCAGATATCGCCAAAGAAACCGCCGATATTATCTTGCTAGACAAAGATTTGATGGTGCTGGAAGAAGGGGTCATTACGGGCCGCGAAACCTTCGGCAATATTCTGAAATACCTGAATATCACGGCCAGCTCTGCGTTTGGCAATGTGTTTTCGGTGCTGGTGGCATCGGCTTGGCTACCTTGGGAGCCCATGCTGGCGATGCAATTACTGATTCAAAACTTAATCTACGATATTTCCCAGATTGTTTTACCTTGGGACAAAATGGATAAGGAATACCTGCAGCAGCCACGTAAATGGGAAGCAGGCAATATCCGCCGCTTTATGATCTGGCTTGGCCCAACCTCATCGGTATTTGATATCACCACTTATATTTTGATGTGGACCGTATTTGGCGCAGGAGCCGCCTATTACGCCCACGGCGGTGGTCAGCTGATCATGAATTCTGGCTGGTTTATTGTTGGCTTAGTCTCGCAAACCTTAGTGGTGCATATGCTACGCACCAAGAAGATTCCTTTTCTGCAAAGCCGCGCGGCATGGCCAGTGATGCTCTCTACCGTGATTGCCGTTGCAATTGGCTGCTGGTTACCCTTCTCGCCCATTGCCGAATCGCTAGGCTTTGTCTCACTAGACTCTTCCTACTGGTACTGGCTGATCGCCACCATGATCGGCTATATGGCACTGGCACAATTCGTTAAAACTATCTACATCCGCCGTTATGGGGTGTGGTTTTAAACAATTAAGCGTATCAAAATGCAAACCATAACCCAATTTTTTTAATATGAAAAAAGGCTTCAGCAGCAAATATGTCGAAAGAATGCCTTTTAACCATATAATTTCATTACCATGATGCAATCAATGTTTCTAATGTTTTCTAGGAAAAATGCGGCTCACAAGGCCGCATTTTTATTGGCAAAAAACAGGGGATTAGAACAATTTCAACCCCTGCCACTTTATTTAGCCGTGTGCGGATAGGGCATATTACTTACATCAATCATAAAAATTCTTAGGTGTTGTGCAGTAATCACAAAATATCTACAGCAGCATGGCAAAAGCTTCATGTAATATATGACCCTCCTCGTAAGACCTTGGTTTAACATGCCCTTTGATCTACTTGCCTCTTTCGCCGCTGCTTTTAATCAAGATCAGCGCCTTATCTCTCTTCAACTAGGCGACGGTGCAGCATGGGGCCAGCAGTTATTGCCCCAGCGAGTAACAGGTAGCGAGGGGATCAATCAGGCTTATTGCTATCAGATTGACTGCCTCTCCCCCGATGGTACTTTAGAACTCAAATCGCTACTGGGCTTGCCGGTGGTATTGGCGATAGAAAACGCCAATGGTGATGCGATTGAGCGTTGCGGGGTCATTAGCCAGGTACAACTTTTAGGCTCTGATGGGGGCTTTGCAAAGTACGCACTGACGGTAGAGCCGCCTTTTGCGTTGCTTAGATATCGCCGCACTTCGCGGGTGTTTCAGGATTTATCCCCTGTCGATATTGTGAAACAGGTGCTGGCCGAACATCAGGCCAAGAATCCTGTATTTGCCTCAGTGCAAACGCTGGATTTCAAACTATCGGGCGAATACCCGCCCCGCTCTTATTGCCTGCAATACCGTGAGAATGATTACGCCTTTCTATGCCGCTTAATGAAAGAATGCGGTTTATCGTGGCGCTTTGTACATTTGGCGGGTGATTCCCCGCAAGTGCAGCTCGTGGTTTTTGATGATGTTTTCTCCATCCCCGAAGCTTTGGAGCCGATCGCTCGCTTTCATCGCGCCGATGCCAGCGAAAAAAGTGACTCTCTTACCCAATGGCACAGCCAGCGTCAAATTGGCAGCAGCTCAGTTTCCCTTGCCAGCTTCGATTACAAAGCCAGTAGTACCAGCCACAGCCTGAACAATAGCGCGATCGATCAGGGCGAAGGCGGGCAGCAAATTCAGTCAAGCCTAGAATATTACGACCCTCAAGCACATTACTACGCCAGCGATTTAGACCAGCTCAGCAACGATGCAAAGCTGCGTCAGGACGCTTTAGATGGGCAAAAAAAATCGTTTAGCGGTTCTGGTACATTGCGCAGCTTACAAGCCGGGCAATGGTTCCGCTTAGAAGATCACCCCGCGCACGAGTGGGATGACGCGGAGCAGCGAGAGTTCGCCGTCACCGAGCTTAAATTCACTGCAAACAATAATTTGCCAGTAGATTTAACCCAGCAACTTGGCTTAGTTGCGCCCAGCCTGCTTGCCCCTTCGATAAAAGATAACGCACCTTACCAAGCAGACTTTACCGCCCAAAGACGCGGCCAGCCTGTGCTTAGCCATCTGGGTGGGCAAGAATTTACCAAGCCCACTAGCCTAGGCGTGCAAACCGCCACCGTGGTTGGGCCTGCGGATACAGAAGTCCACACCGACGAATATGGCCGAATCAAGGTGCAGCTCCACTGGCAACGTGCCGCTGAGCACCCCGAGTTTGGCGCTAATCTGGACGATAAATCATCTTGCTGGATACGTGTCGCCTATCCATCGGCAGGGGCAAGCTGGGGACATCAGTTCATCCCGCGTATCGGGCAAGAAGTGCTGGTCGATTTTATTGAAGGTGATATCGACCGCCCAATTGTAACGGGGGTTGCCTATAACGGCAGTCATCCAGTGCCCGCCTTCAGCGGCGCTGGCGCTCTGCCTGCCAATAAAACGCTTTCAGGCATTAAAACCAAAGAGCATGAAGGCGGCCAATACGGCGAACTGCTATTCGATGATACCAAGGGCGAAGTCCGAACTAAGCTATCTAGCGAACATGGTAAAACCCAACTCAACCTTGGTTATTTGATCCACCCGCGCACTGATGGAAAAGGCGAGCCACGCGGCGAAGGCTTTGAGCTACGCACGGACAATCAAGGTGCAATTCGCGCCAATGGCTTGCTGATCAGCACCGAAGCCAAAGGCGGCGCTAGTGGCAAGCAGCTAGACCACAGCCCCGCGCAAAGCCAGCTTGAATCAGCTTTAGCGTTGGCCCAAAGCCTAGGCGAAACGGCCACCAACCAACTTGCCGACAGCATAGAAACCGGCGACGAAGGCAAAACTATTGAGGCCGATAATAGCGCGGGCAGCACTGCCAGCACCGGCCATCTTTATCACCACGTACACGCCAGCAAGAGCCTTGAAGCGGGCAGCAACACCGATAAAGACGGCAAGAGCAAATCCAAAGATCAAGCAGGCCAGCAAAAAATTATCTTGCTGCACGGCGAGGATGGCGTAGCCATCACCAGCCCGCAAAGCCAAACCCTCAGCGCAGGCACCAACCTGGATTTAGTCGCGCAGCGTGACACCAATCAAACCTCTGGCCGCCGCTGGATTCACAACGTAGGCCAGCACATCAGCCTGTTTGTGGCCGGGGTAAAAGATAAGGTTGCGCTGAAGATCATCGCAGCCAAAGGCAAAATCCAGCTGCAAGCCCAAAGCGACGATATTGAAATCACCGCCGATAAAAACGTTAAAATCACCGCCTGCAAAGAAAATGCAGAAATCACCGCAGGTAATGAACTGCTCTTCACCTCTGGCGGCGGCTATATCCGGATAAAAGACGGCAATATTGAAATCCATTGCCCAGGGGAAATAAGCATTAAAGGGGGGGAGCATGAGATCAGTGGGCCTACGAGCTTGGTGAAGGCATTCAAATCTGAGGGCAAAAAGACAAATATGAAAATAAGATATGAAGATGCAGATGGAAACTCACCAAAAAATGAATTAATTCAATTGGCGTCCCAAGATGGCACAGGGCACTCATTGACATTGGATAGCTCTGGTTGGGCCGAATTAAAAGATATTGATTTTGATAGCTTCAAAGCAAGTCAAATAACTAGAAAAGGTAAATAATAATGAATAATTTGCCAGAAAAAAAAATATACATCTGCTTGCCGGGGCAAGACGCAAAAGGGATTGTTGCAGGGTGTGCTAATCGAGTTATTTTACGTAAACATCGTGATGTTGTTTTTGATATAAATTTAAAAAAAGGAAACACCTATACTTTAAGCGCTGTAAAGTCTGATTTTTATAATGAGCGTGACAAGGTGTTGGTTGAAGCCAGCAAAAACCAAAGAGCAACATTTAAGGATGGTGAGCGCTTTTCTATTTGGGTATCTAGAAATTTTAGAACAAGTCTAGTTCTGGAGCTTAATGGAGTGGTGATTGGAAAGTATGCACCAAATAAATTGGATGATACAAAATATGACGATGATCCAAAAATAAAACCTGAGCCTATGATGGTCATCATTGGGCAACAATCACGTAATTCCCTTGAGTGTAAAGTGGGGGATTTAAATTCGTTTTATGACCAATCAGTCCAACCAGGAAATCAGGATTTCTATCAAAAGTACCTTGCCGACCAAAAGCTCAAACCTAGCCAGTTTGATTATATAAAATATGTAGAGCAGAAACCTAAGTTTGAGGAGCGTGCTGTTGTTGGCCTAATTGCTGAAAGTGACTTGAAGCCTGCAGCTCTTAATGCCCTTCAGCAAACAGGATCAATTAGTGGCGACCCAGCTCAATTACTCAAAGAACCGAGAGATAATAGCCAACTTGGTGTAGTGGTGGCCAATTTAGCAAACGAAGCGAATTCAGCATTAACTGGTAATGTTATGACCGCTAATGCATTTAAAGAAACTGTAGGATATGTACAGTCAAATTGGCGTATTTTTAACACATTAGGCATGAAATTATATGTTGAAAAAGCCAATAAAGGGATGTACCGCTATGTACTAAAAGGGCGTTTACTTACTTTTACAGGCGTTGCGGCAAGAAAGACGACGATTAAAGCTCCAATTGGAAATGCAAAATTTGAGCATCTTGGTAGTGGTTACCAGTATCGCGGGAGGGGAGGGTTAGGTTCAATGAAACGTATTTATATTACAACTAAAGCTAATTTTGGCGGGGGTATGAAAATTGGCGCTATTGGCACTGTTATTGATATATTCGGCGATGCCAATGAAGTTTTTTTGAAAGATGGAAGTAGTCAGGACTTTAGTGAGTTTCTTGGTCGTGCGGGGGTATCTGTTTTAAAAGCGGGAGCAACGGCTGCAATTGGTGGAGCGTTTGCTGCCATAATATCTATGGGGGCCGCCACTTTAGGTGCACCTGTAATTATGGTTGTAGCGATAGTAATTGTTGGCTATATCATTGCTGCTGAAATCGTTGATTATGTTGATAACTCAACAGGTGCGAAAGAGTCTGCTGCAGCATGGGCAAGATAATGAACACACTACAAAGGACCGCATTATACGGGTTCATATTTATCACGGTATTGTCTATACTGGGCGCGGTACTGATGCTGAAAAAATATACTGTTGGTGTTGATTTGATTTTTAACCCAGTTATTCTTTTAATTACAATCACTCTGGTTGTTGCAATGGTAAATTTAATTTTTAATTTCAAAGCCATTCCAAGTAGTGCCTCAGCAAAGATTGCAACTAGAGGTATGGTTGTTCTAGTAGCTTCCTGCCTTTCTTCTGGAGTTGGTCTTCCTGGTATCTACCTAATAAATAGCGGTACAACAAAAATTGTCGTGATCACGCTTTTAGTTCTGACTTTAGCGTTTATGCTAATTAAAACGTGGTTAAAAGCAAGGGGGATAAAGGAAGAACTATTAGTAGTTATAAAACAAAAATACTCTGAAAAGGGTGCGCAAGAGCTAATTGATGACAATTTATCTGTTATGCATAATTTGCCATTATTCCTTTCTGTGACGATCCTTGCTCTACTTCTCGTGGGCTATAATACAATTAGAGTATTTCCTACTTTTTCTGGCATATGTCTTTTGTTTGGTGCTGGGTTTATTTCTTTAATTTGCTATCAGTTTTCATTCGCTTGCTGGCTGATCGCTGGCCGGATTAATAAATTAAAATGAAAGCCTTAAAGGGCGGGTCATAACCCGCCTACAGTTGTTGGGGATCAGGCTTGTCTGCATTGAGTTATTCCCAGCAAGTAATTATCCTGCTTATCAAAAAAAATAGGTATTTTGTGAGTAAAGAAATCGATTTCTCTATTTCTCAGTTATACAAGCAGGTTTTTATAGGGCTGTTTTTTCTTGTTTTATTTGGGTACGGATTTGGTGAGGTTCTATACAGTGAAACTAGCAGTGATATTTACTTTGTTAGTACCATTTCATATGTTTTTTCCTTTTTTATATGCTTAGTCTCGTTGCTATTTATTTTAAAAAACAAGCTTGAAAGCACGTCGTTAAATTATTTATTATTTTCTATTTCTTTTTCTACTGTGCTCTTTGTTTTATTTCCTTTTAACTTGCTTTTCTTAGCCGTGATAACTAAACCTGTCCCCCTCTCTCTTGCTGTATTTTTAGGTGGATTCATTGCTGTATATGTTTGGATGAGTATCCAAAGATCCATAAAAATAATAAATACCTGTCCAGCAGTTATTAAACTTGAAGAGTTAGGATTTGTTGATAATGGGATTAAAATTGTTCTTCAAAAAAAGGCTTTAAATGCAGTTGATGACACAATAAATAAGTACCCATTTAAATTTATAGAGTTAATAGCGACGGCGCTCCCAGTGCTAATATTTGTTGGATTGGCAATGGTTGGTGGCGTTTATAAGCTGACCCCCAACCCAGATTTAATGGTTAGGTTTTTCTGTGCCGCAATTTCATTTGTAATATCGCCACCTTTAATATTTATGATGGTTTATGTTTTTTATATAAATTACACTTTACCAAAACGACTATTTGGTGATAAATGGAAAAATGTTTGGCGTGAAATTGAATAAATAAACTAGGCCCCGCACGGAGGATCCGGTCATGCGGCAAATTTTGGCGGCACTCGCAAGTTTTAGTTTTTGCACTGTCCTTTTAGTTGGCACGTTTTACCTTGAGCATGAGTTTGGACGCCCTAACCCAGGGCCATTTTCTACACAGTGGGCACTCGTGGGCGCAATACTTGGGCTGTGGCCTCAGGTTGTTCTCAGCATTGTTGGATTCACTTGCTTACATGCCCGCAATAAGCGGCGGTTCTCACAGTACCTAAAGGCCGGCTTAGTGGTGGGTTTATTAAGCCTTTTGCTCCTCTCACTTGAGCATGGTGAGTGGCTAGGCCTAGATCTGGCTTCGATCATCGCGGCTAACTCAATCATCGGCTCAACCTTGTACTGGGCACTCGGGGTGCGTGGAGCGGGCCCTAACAATTCATTCAAGCCGAAGCCGCTTCGAGAATAACTGGGGTCAGAATAAGGTTAAATCCGCTTTCTTTGGCTCTAAGAGCATTAAGCATAGTAGGATTTAATTTTGTTCTGACCCCAGTTATTCAGCCTTGTACCCCATGCGTGAGGGGTTTAAACCAAGCCAACATAATCAGACACTTAGAATTAAGTCATATTGAAAGACATCACCACAAATCGCAACAGATGATCACCCTGCCCCGCAAAAATCCCGCATAAAAATTAATTAGATAAGTTATTGATTACATTTTTTTCATTTCAAATGCAGCCCCAGCCCTTACGCCTCACTCCAAGAAGTCAATCGCTAACCTGACTAAACAACAAGGCAAGGTGGGAAGCCCTGCTCAATCGGGTGTAATATATCGGCATAAAATACTTCAGGTTGCGCCCAGCAAGGGTTTAACAAGGGGCTCAGCGTTTTTATGCCCCCAAGGTGGTGGTTTTTCTGCCGCTTTAGGGTGTCTACATATTGTTATGCCTCCACCAAAGCCACGGTATGCACATATTTCTAAGTTACGCACACAGCGATAAAGCAATCGTCGAGAAATTCGCCGAACGCCTAAAGACGTTCGGGCATGACGTGTTTTTCGACACTCACGACATCCAGCTTGGCGCGTCCCTATCAGCAGCATTGTCCGAGGGAAAAATAACTGGGGTCAGAGAATAACTGGGGTCAGAGTAAAGTTAAATCTGCTTGCTTCGGCTCTAAGGATATGAAACATAGCAGGATTTAACGTCACACCTGCTCACTACCCATCGTCGCATAAGTGCCCGTTTGCTAGGCTGGCAAGTTTTACAGCTGTACGTGGTCTGCTTTAGCTGAAGCTTTTTTATACGGCCAGCTGCATAGCTACAGTGATCAATCTTTACCCCACCTTCAATAACTGCGATAAATCCAAAGCCGAGCGCACGCCCATTTTGGCGAAGACGTTGGCGCGGTGGACTTCTACCGTGCGGATGGCGATTTGCATTTCGTCAGCGATTTGTTTATTGAGCTTGCCTTGTAAAATCCAATCCATCACTTCTCGCTCACGAGGGGTGAGCGAGCCAAGGCGTTTTTCTAGTAATTGTTGGTTGTTTCGCAGCTGATGGCGGCCAATCGCTACATCTAGAGCATCATTGATCCGCTCTAACAATTGCTTTTCGCTACATGGTTTTTCTAAAAAATCGAACGCGCCTTGGCGTATGGCTTGCACTGCCATCGGGATATCACCGTGGCCAGACAAAAACAGCACTATCAGCTCACTGCCCATTTCATACAGCAGCTTAAATACATCTGGCCCACTTAAGCCCGGCATGCGCACATCCAGCAGCACCACGCCTTCACTTTCTGGATGAATCTCGGCCAAGAGCTGCTCGCCACTTGCAAAAGAGTGCACGCTATAGCCATGCGAAAGCAGCAGCAAGCCTAGTGAATCGCGCACGGCGATATCGTCGTCGACTAAATAAACAGTTTTCATCGCGGTAAGCTCATATAAAAATAGGTGCCGCCTTGTGGGTGGGCTTCAAACCAAAGTTTCCCTTGGTGCTGCTCTAAGATAGAGCGGCAAATATTTAAGCCTATACCCATGCCCAGCGATTTGGTGGTGAAAAAAGCATCAAATAAGCGGTTGGCTACTTCGGGAGGAATGCCCGCGCCACGGTCACACACCGAAAGATACACGCCATCCTTATCGCAAGAGGTTGCCAGCCATACATCGCGGCGGCTTTGTGGCTGCTCACCACTAGCATCCAGCGCATTGCGTAATAAATTAAGCACCACCTGCCCCAACAGCACTTCATCTGCATGGATTTGCGGCAGATCGGCCGCCAAATTAAAGTGCAAACGCACGCCTTGGCTGCGTGCGCTGGCATCGATTAATTCAAAAGCATTGCTCGCAATATCATTCAAATCGCAGTAAGAGCGTAGTGGTGTGCGCTTTTGCACAAACTCGCGAATACGCTTAACCACGGCGGCGGCACGCTGGGCCTGCCCAGCAATTTTGCTAAGCGTTGAATCCAGCATTTCCTGATTATTTTGATTAGCAAACTGGCGGGCGGCGCTGGCGTAGTTGCTCATGGCCATTAGCGGTTGGTTTAACTCGTGCGCCAAGGTGGATGCCATTTCACCCATAGTAATCAGCTTGCCCGTATGGCGGAGCATTTCTTCCTGCTCTCTTTCCCGTGCTTCGGCGGCTTTTAAGGCCGTGATATCGACCACCGAACTCATCCAGCCCCGCTGCTTACCCGTAGCATCAATCAACGGCGTGGTGTAAACACGCGTCGCCACCAAATGGCCATCACGATGGCGCACCATCGATTCAAACCCTTCGTGCGGGGCGAGACCACTGAGCACAATATCGTTTTGTGCCTGATGCCCTGCAATATCTTCCTGCTTCCAGTATGGATACGGCGGCAGCTTACCAATCAACTCTTCAGCGCTATAACCTACCATGCCGCAAAAAGCTGGGTTTACATAGACAATGCGCCCATCCATATCGCGGGCGCGCATCCCTACCGAGAGTGAGTCTTCCATAGCGGTGCGAAACGCATGCTCTTCACGCAGGGCGTTTTCTGCTAAAAGCCGCGCCTGCATTTGGCGGCGCAATCGCCACCAGCTAAATAATACGATCAAAGCTAAAGCCACCACGCTCGCCGTCAGTAACTTTTGCACCAGCCCCGTAGGGTGACGATAAGCCGTAATGCGCAGCAACATGCCGCTACCTAAAGAATCAAAGGGGAGTTGATAGCTCAAGTTTTCATCATCGGCAGTAATGCTGGATTTGCTCGCCAACTCATGCCCATCCGCATTCAATATTGCAAGGCGATACTTGTAAGCAAACCACCAAGGCACCTGCTGCTGCAAAAGCTGCGGCAAGGCTATGGTTGCGATTAATTCCTGATCGTGATCGGCAATCAGCAGCGCCACCATACCTTTGGATTGGCTGGGCACAATATAACTAGGGCGGCGATTAGAGCGGGTCAGCAATAAAGCATCGCGGCTCACTTCATTGGTCAGCACCTGCCCATAATTAAGCAGCTGCTGTTTAGAGCTGAGATGAATCCCGGTAATCGCCGAATTTGCGCCAATAATCAAACGTGCCCGATCCCGAAACTCCGCCTCAGAGAGATCGCTATCTCTCGCCTGCTCCAACAAGGCCGCCAAGCGCTCTTCTGATTGCCCCAGCACAAAACGCAGGTTTTGCTCTACCCACAACACATCATTAATCAGCACCAAGCGGGCTTCTTCATGCTCGCCATGACGTAAATAGGCAAATAAACCGAGCACCGTCACCACAAACAACAGCAGTGCCAGTCTTGGAACAAACCATGGATGCGCGCTTAGACGCTTGGAAATAGTAGTCAGTAAATGCATGCGCTAATGCTAGCACAAGCCTTTCATAAGCTTACTGTGGTTTACCACAGTCGTGACAACCACAATTGAAAAGATGATCTCGCTCGTCAACAATCATCAATACATTCAACAGCTTTGGAGATTGTAATGCGTACTTTTCTAGCGGCCATCTTGGCACTTACTATCACTTCTTCCTTTGCGGCCGAAGCGCCGATCGTGATCAAGTTCAGCCATGTGGTTGCCGTGGATACCCCCAAGGGCAAAGCTGCTGATTACTTTAAAAAAATAGCCGAAGAACGCACCAAAGGCCGCGTCAAAGTAGAGGTTTATCCAAACAGCCAGCTCTACAAAGACAAAGAAGAAATGGAAGCGCTGCAATTAGGCGCAGTACAAATGCTGGCCCCTAGCCTAGCCAAATTTGGCCCACTGGGCGTGAAAGAGTTCGAAATTTTCGATCTGCCGTATATTTTTGATAACTATGCAGAAGTCGATAAAGTCATGAAAGGCCCGATTGGTGCCAGACTATTTACCAAGCTGGAAACCAAGGGCATTAAGGCGCTGGGCTTCTGGGAAAACGGCTTTAAAAACTTCTCTAGCAATAAAGCCGTGCGCACGCCTGAAGATTTACGCGGCATGAAAATCCGCATTCAATCATCCAAAGTACTAGATGAAGAAATGCGTACCTTAGGTGCATTGCCGCAGGTGATGGCGTTTTCCGAGGTTTACCAAGCGCTGCAAACCGGCGTAGTGGATGGCACCGAGCTAGAACCATCCAACCTCTACACCAGCAAAGCTTTTGAAGTGCAAAAAAACTTAACCCTAACTGGCCACGGCTTCTTGGGTTATGCGGTGATTGTGAATAAAACTTTCTGGGAAGGCCTACCGGCAGATATTCGCACCATTCTCACCACGGCGATGAATGATTCCTCCACTTACGCCAATCAGATCGCCAAGCAAGAAACCGATAAAGCGCTTGCCGCCATCAAAGCCAGTGGCAAAACCACCATCTACACCCCAACTGCAGCCGAACGCGCCGCTTTTCGCAAAGCGCTCATCCCCGTCCACCAAAAAATGGCCTCCCGCTTTGGCCAAGATTTGCTGACAGAGATTTATAAAGAGACAGCGTTTAAACCGGTTGAATAAAGGGATTGGAGAGAGGTAAGAACCAGCATTGTGTTCTCCCCCTTTGAAAAAGGGGGGCAGGGGGGATTTGGCATTACATATAATTTACGGCAGCAAGCCACACAAAAACAAATCCCCCTCAATCCCCCTTTTGCAAAGGGGGAAGCTGCAGCACTGATCTGCCACCTAAAATTATGTAGCTACTTATGCGGCGGGGGATTCCCGTACCAAAACCATCGTGCCG
>NZ_JANXSO010000053.1 GCF_025352645.1 Iodobacter sp.
AGAAACCGCAACGCAATGGCTTTGGACTTACAATAACGAACGTCCGCATATGGGATTGGGCGGCATCACCCCGAAACAAAAACTGGCATTACATGCCTAGCCTCTACTTTTAAGTGAGCTTAAAAACGGGGGGATTACCGCTAGAGAAGTAATGATTTTATCGAAGAGTGTATTTCAATGGCATGAACTTTCTGCTTGCCCAGCTGTATTTCCTGATGGTCAAGACACTTTATGCTTGTTAAGCTTTGCACTCTAAAATGGGAGTAATAGGCCTTGACGCAACAGCAAAAAGCATCTTTTTTTGGCCTGCTTGCCGTACTGGCATGGTCTACTGTGGCAACGGCATTTAAGATTAGCTTAGCTTATTTAAGCCCCGCGCAATTAGTGCTTTATGCAAGCAGCGCATCGTTAATATCTCTTTTATCTATTCTAATGTATCAAGGTCGCTTGAAAGAATTTTGGCCTGCATTGCAAAAAAATTGGCGTGTTTCGCTACTGTTTGGGGCAATTAATCCTTTTATTTATTATTTAGTACTATTTAAAGCCTATTCATTATTACCTGCACAGGAAGCGCAGGCAATTAATTATACTTGGGCATTAACTATGGCATTATTGGCTGTGCCATTTTTAAAGCAGGTTTTAAAAACAAGCGATATTTTTGCTGCCTTATTTTGTTATTTTGGCGTACTCATTATTGGTACGCGAGGCGATGTATTACAGCTGAGTTTTTCAAATGTGGGTGGAGTGCTGCTGGCTTTAGTTTCTACCTTATTATGGGCCGCCTATTGGATATTTAACACCAAAGATCAGCGCGAGCCTGTATTGGGTTTAGCGCTTAATTTTGCGGTTTCTTTGCCGCTGTCATTATTATGGTGCGCATTCACGGGCGAGTTAGGGGCTATTGCTTGGCAGGGCTTGGTGGGGGCGGCATATATTGGCGCATTTGAGATGGGCTTTACATTTGTACTGTGGTTAATGGCGATGAAGCTAACAAATAGCACGGCAAAAATAGCGAATCTTATTTTCTTAGCACCCTTTGTATCCTTATTTTTGATTTGGTCGGTATTAGGCGAGGCCATTTTGCCTTCTACCATGCTGGGCCTGTTATTGATTTTGTTGGGTTTGTTGATTCAGAAAATACCGAGGCGCCGTCCATAAGTAATGCTAGGCATAGAGGTTCTTTACGAAAAGCACTGAAAACACGAAAAGATACGCTATAGGTTTGTAATTTCTATGTGTTCGGTGGACTAAGTCGTTTTTGACATCCAGTACTGGTTTAAGCCAATACTGAACTGCGCCCCAAATTTGGATTCCCATCCATCTTTTTGGGGTGTTTTCATGTCCACGCTAGTAAAGCAATTTAAGCTCCTAGTCATTTAGTCATTATTTAACCGGCTAGATTGGGGGCCAGGTAGGGGCTTAGCAACAGTGCTCTTGAGTGGCTGATTATAAAAGCGGGTAGTGGTAGCTCACGGCACAAGCAAGCCTTAGACGTGCATGATGTGTATTTTAGTGCCTGTGCTTCTGCTACTTAGGAGGGGGTGTATTTTGCATTGCAATATATGAAGTCCAACAGCCAGAGCCCACTCACGCGGGACGAACGGCTTTTTTGTTGAACAAGATCACACTCTTTACATCTTTTTAGGGGGTTCTTTTATTTTTTTATGCGGGTCAGTTGCCACTGATCCGCTTTTTTTTGCCCTTTTTTTGATTGGTATATTTTTACAAGTGGTATTAGAGATTATTTTATATTCGCTACTTTGGCGCTACTTGTGTGGGCCTTCCATATGGATTTTTTATGATTTCTGTGGACTAACGGCTTTTTTCTTTTAAATATGACATTTTATTTTCACATGTCTTGTTTTTAGCTTTCATCCTATTTAATTAAGTGTGTTTTTCAATTTTACTTAAATAAAAAAATGGTATTTATAATTAATTGATACTGGTTTTGCCAGTTAATTAACATGTTGTTTTTTATGGTTTTTATGTTTTTATATAAGGTGAATCACTGTGGTCGGTGTGATTGTTTTTTTGTGTATATTTGCTGAAGAACTGTGTTGCACTGCGATTTTGACTGAGTTGAAGTAGTGCTAATTTAATCGCTGATATTGCTGATAATTAAACCGATATTTATATAAATAATTTTTATTTATTATCATTTTTTTTCGGTAATTGAACAACGCACAGATATTGCCTGATTGCATCGTTTCCATCATGGAGCTAAGTTAAATGACACGCACTGCGCTGATCCTGCCTGTACGAAATGCGGGACCATATTTAGACCGTTTATTAGCTGCTTTAGCTGAGCAAACACTACAGCCTGATGAGTGGCTGGTTGTTGATAGTCAGTCCAGTGATGACACAGTTCAGCGCTTTCGTGCGGCAGGAGCTAAAGTGGTAACAATTGCAGCCAGTCAGTTTAATCATGGCGGCACGCGGGAGTGGGCAAGGCAGCAGGTTAACGCGGATGTAATTATTTATATGACGCAGGATGCAATTCCGGCTAACCGTTATGCATTACAAAACCTACGGAACGCTATACTGGCAAATGATGCAATCGCGGTGGCATATGGGCGTCAGCTGCCAAGGCAGGGAGCGGGTGTTCTAGAAAGCCATGCACGCTGTTTTAATTATCCGGCGCAGAGCCGTACCAAGTACTTGGGTGATGCTTCTGAATTAGGGATTAAAACCTGTTTCAGCTCGGATTCATTTGCGGCTTACCGTGCAGTGGCTCTGGAGTCTGTAGGTGGCTTTCCTCAAAATATTATTGGTACTGAAGACGCCTATGTGGCAGGAAAAATGTTATTAAATAACTGGCTGATTCGCTATGAAGCCAGCGCTGAGGTTTATCACTCGCATCACTATACGGTGTTGCAGGAGTTCAGACGTTATTTTGATATTGGTGTTTTTTATGGCAAGGAATCATGGATTGCAGAGCACTTTGGCAAGGCAAGCGGCGAAGGAAAACGCTTTGTTTTGTCTGAACTGGCGACGCTTGCAAAGTCTGGGCAGAAGTGGCGGGCTGCTGAAGTGATGGTCAGAGTGCTATTTAAACTTGCAGGGTATCGTACTGGGCATTTAGAAAAATATTTGCCGACTTCCTTAAAGCGCCATATTGGCATGTTTGCAGGTTACTGGAAATAAAAGTGTATGAAAAAAAGGTTTTGTATTTGTGTATTACTGCTGAGTGCCTGCTCCACCCCAAGTAGCCTGCTGTTACCTGAACAAAGCGTATTAGATCAGAAGCAGATTGAATTAAATAACATAAGCAAACTGCCTCCTCCGGTAACCAGAGTGATGAATGGCGATACTCTGAGGATAGTGAGGGATGCACAGACGCCCGCTGAAAAAGATGAAATGTCATTGTTCTTTGTACGGCCTGATGGCACATTCTCATATCCCTATGCGGGGCTGATTCAGGCCACTCACCGCACCCCCGAAGATATTGCTGAAGAAATCAGCAAGAAGCTGTCAGCTATTTATCGCTACCCCAAAGTGACTACCAATATCGCAATTGCGCCTGGTAATCGTGTATTTGTTGGTGGAGCGGTACGTAATCCCTCTGCCTATGAGTTAACCGCTGCAGCGAGTATTGAGCAGGCGATTATCGGTGCAGGTGGCGTATTGCCTTCTGCAGATAGTCATCATATTGCTTTATTAAGGATGAACGAAGAAGGTTTATATCAGGTTTACTTTACTGATTTCAGCCAGTTTTTATTGGCTGATAATAACCGGCGTGGTGTTATATTACAGCGTGGCGATATTGTTTTTGTACCCAAATCCTTGCTAGGAAATGCAGTAGAGAGCGTAGATATGTATTTTAATCAATTGTTGCCTTTTTCAAAAGGCATTGGTATTGGCTTTAGTTATGATTTAAATAAAAGCCAGAGCTCCACCTCGGTGTCCATCCCATGATAGATATCAGGTCTTTTCGCGATATTTTGCGGCTTTTTTATATATTTAAAAAAGAATTTATGTGGGCGATGATCGCCACAACAGTATTAATTGTACTGGCCGCCTTTTTTCTGCCATCCCGTTATGTATCTGAATCCCGTCTTTTGGTAAAACCAGGTCGTGCTATGAGCACGGTACCGATTGAGTATAGTGATCGGCAGACTTTAGTTGCGCCAAGTACGCAGCGTGATCCTATTGTTGATGAAGAAAAAATGCTCACTGGCCGACCGATTATTCGCAAAGTGGCCGAGTTTTATATGAGTGAAATGAACGAGAATACTGAGAAAAATGGCTGGAAGCTAGTTAAATATTATATTAAGCAGGGTGTGAGTGAGGTTATTGAAGGTGTGCGTTTTATTGTGGTTTTTATAGGCCTAGCAGAAACACAAACGCCTGTTGAACGTCTTGCCAGCAAATTAGAAAAACAATTTTCAGTGAGTCATGAGGCCGGTTCCTCAGTAATGGAAATTAGTTTTACTTGGGATAACCCGTTAATTGCTCAGCGTGTGGTTAATAAGTGGGTTGCTATTTACCAAGAGGAGCGTGCTCAGAAGCTTGCAAATAACAGTCTGTATGAATTTTATGATGTTGAAAGCCAACGTTTAGCAAAGCAGGTAGCGGAAACAAAATTACAAATCACTGAAAAGTTAAAGCTTATTGATGGAATGAGCAGCAAAGAGAGGCTTGAAAGCCTGACAGATAGAATTAATAAAGTGTCTGCTCAGCGTGGAGAAGGCAGTGCAGAACAGCAGGGACTGGAAAAAGGCATTATCAGCGCCAGCCGCCGAGCTGCAGGTCTGCCGCAGGAGGTTAGTAAAGAGCGTGAAGTGGGCCTGAATCCTGTGCAGCAGGATATGAAGCTTAAGTTAAGTGGGCTGGTTCTGGAGCGGATTGATAAGTTAAAAAACTATCAGGATCAGGCGCCTCCCGTGTTGGAGTTAAATAACAGCATTCGCATGCTGAAAGAGCAGATTACAGAAGAAAAAGACAATTTGCAGCGCTCAGAAAACCTAGTCCCCAATGAGCTGGTAACGATGTTGAAACGCTCTGCTCTTGAGCGTGATACTAGGCAAATTGAATTAAAGGCGCAGATTGCCGCGTATGATCAAGAGCTACTTAAGCTAAAGCAAGAGCGGCAGCGTATTTTATCCGTTGACCCTGATCTTTCCAGATTAGAGCGTGATTTAGCGGTGGCAGAAAAAAACTACTTACTTTATGTAAACAGCCTTGAGAAATCTAGAATTGACCGTGAACTAGACAATAATCGTATTAGTAATATTGCAGTAATTGAGCAGGCTACTTTTACACCGTCGCGCGTATTTCCTAAAAGCTTATTAATGCTATTTATGGCGTTGCCAGCAGGTATTGCCGTCGGCTTCTTTGTTATTTATCTTTGCTATTTACTTGATCAGCGTATTCATGACGGTGGTAAAGTGCAGTCGCATTTTGATGTGCCTTTATGGACGACCATTATGGAGCATGAGGGTAATAAAGTTGTGCCGTCTTTTGAGGCGAGTATTTATCGTCTTTATAGTCAGTTACCACTGGATATTTTAAAGCAGCAGGGTCTAAATATTGGCATTACCTCATCGCGTAAAGGCGAGGGTGTTAGTTTTATTATGACGCATTTTCAGCGTATTTTATTAGAGCGTGGAATTAAAAGCCGCATTGCAGATGATGAATCGGCCACTGCTGGAGAGGTAGTTTTAATTGATGCCTCTGCTCTATTAGTGAATCCAGATGCATTTATTCGTTTAAAGCAGGCAGATTTGATATTAATGGTAATAGAGGCGCGTCAGTCAACGGTGCCTATGGTTGAGAATACCTTATCTATTTTAAATACAGCGTTTAAAAAAGTGGATGGTGTGATTATTAATCGGCGGCGCTTTGAAATATCTTCGGGTTTACTTAGCCGTATTTCCCGATAAAGCTCTGGGAGCTCAGGTATTCATAGCTCTATAAGCTGTAACAATAGCTGAGCGCTTAATAAGGTTATTTATGCGAATTGCGCTAATTGCACCATTACCACCAGAACAAAATGGCATCGCAGATTATGCTTTTGCCTTGCAACAGGCTCTAAGTCAGGAAGGTCTAGTACTGATTACCCCGTTTAAAAATCAGCGGCTTGCTGCCCGTGCCAGTGGCATAGATCAACAAATGCAGGGTATAGACTGGCAGAAGTTTGATCTGGTTCATGCCGAGCTTGGAGGTGGGCGCAGCGGTGAGTTTATGGCGCTTGAGTGGCTGTCTGAGCATTATCCTGATTTACCCTTAAGTGCCACAGTGCATGATCCTGAACGCCTGATCTGGCGTCCGGCTGGCTGGCCTTTGTTGCTGAGCAGGCTGCTTCCTCGCCGCGTTTATCAACTGTTGGTTTTACTATGTGATCCATTCACTTTAGCGAGAGAGCGCCGCCTTGCTGCAAAGCTGCAGGCTTTGATTACCTTAACCGCAATCGGGGCACGTTGTCTGACTGAGCGTATGCGCTTGCCGGATGGCAAGGTGCGCAAGATTGCTCATGGTAATCAGGCCATAGCTGCACAGCCTCTGCCTGCTCTTCCTCCGTCTGGGCCTTTGCAGATTTTGTATTTTGGTTTTATCTATCGTGGAAAAGGGATTGAGGATCTCATTGATGCACTGGCACTGCTACTGATACAGCGCCCTTACGCCGCTGTATCTTTAACGCTGGCAGGGGGGACGGCACCCGAAATGACTTTTGCCAATGGCCCATCTTATCTGGATGAGTTAAAAAATAAGATCACCTCATCCGGCTTGCCGGATGGTCTTGTCCGCTGGCAGACAGATGTGCCGCAGGAAAAAATTGTGGAGCTGATTCAGTCTCATCACGTGCTGATTTTGCCGTACCAAGAATCTAAAAAACTAGCTTATTTGGGGCAAATGCGTGGTACCAGCGGTGTGTTGTCATGGGCAGCTGCCTGTGGTCGCAGCGTGGTTGCTTCAGATGCTCGATCTTTTTCTGAAGAGGTTTCATTTGGAAATGGTGCGGTTTATGCTCAAGGCGATACGGCGGCATTGGCGGCTGAGCTGCAATGCCTACTGGATCAGCCGGATCTTTTATCTGAAAGAAGTATGAATGCACAAAAACTAGGGAAGGTGAGGGCATGGCCTGAAACTGCCAAGCAGTTTCAGGCCTTATTTAGCAGCCTAGTTTAAGGAAAATAAATGCGCATTAAAAATGGCTGTGTTGCTTGCTTATTGTTTTTTTTGGCCTACTCGGTGCCTGCGGCAGAAGTAAAACTTGTCGCCCCTAGGCCTGTGGTTTGGCGGGATTTTTTAGGGGTTAATGCGCACTTTTTATGGTTTACCCCGCAGCAAGCTGCCTTGCAGATGGACAGGTTGCGGGATCTTGGGCTGGAGTGGACTCGGGTAGATTTGCACTGGGACAGACATGAGGCCAAAGAGAATGACTATCTTTTTAAGCCCATAGATACTGTGGTCGATGCCCTGAAAGATAAGCAGTTAAAGTCAGTTTTTTATCTGGTTGGCTCGGCACCTTTTGCGAGTAGTGCTCCGCTATTGGCAGGCAATAAAGATCAGTATCCCCCCAAAGATAATGAGGTTTTTGCTAAGCGCATGGGCATGTTGGCCAAGCGCTACCCTTCGGTGGATGCCTGGCAGGTATGGAATGAACCTAATTTACCCGCCTTTTGGCGACCAGCTGAAAATGCAGCTGATTATGGAAGGATGCTGCAGTCTTCAGTGCGTGTACTCAAGCAGATTGCACCAAGCAAGCCGGTTGTGATGGCTGGGATGGCCTATTACAGCCAGATGCCGATTAAACGAGGCCTGATGCTGGAAGAGCTGGGCAAAAAAGGGGCACTTGGGCTGGGGGCGATTGTTGCTTATCACCCCTATAGCCAAGAGCCGGAGGGCGACGATGTTAAAGAGCGCGATTTTATTTTGCGTTCTAAAGAAATTAACCAGCGTTTACGTGCCATGAAAGTGCCAGGAATCTGGGCGACAGAGTGGGGTTGGTCTAGCTATGCGGGGCCTAAGGAAGAACAAAGCCTGATCGGTGAAGCTGGACAGGCAGATTATCTGTTACGCAGGCTAGTGCTGATGAGTGTTTCCGATTTTGATCGGGTGTTTTTGTTTGCGCTGTCTGATTTAGATAGCCGTGCGGGCGTGCGTGATCGCAGCTATGGTCTGCTGGATTTACAGGGCAAACCTAAGCCTGCTTATAAGGCGTTGGCACAGTTTTTAAAAATTACTGGCCCTAGTTTGTCTCCTGGGGAGGCGCCAAGCTATAAGGGCTCGGTAAATGGTCTATACAGCATTGCCTGGAAAAAACCTGATGGTAGTAAGTTATGGATGTTTTGGGCGGATGAGGCGGGTGTGATTGACGTGGCGGGGGTTGAAGGTGCGACGCTGTATCAGCCGCTTAGTGGTGCTAAAACGGCCTTAAAGTCAGGCAGTCTGGCGGTGACACATCAGCTGCAAATACTGGAATGGCGCTAATGGTGCACGAACAATCACAGCCCCGCGCCGCGCTTTTGGCATCGACAACACCATCCTTAAAAATTCTCTGGACTTTGCCTTATCTACCTTGGCCTACCAGCAGTGGCGGTAAGTTACGCCAGTATCATTTGCTGCGCACATTAGCGAATAAAGGGCACCGCATTACTTTACTGGTGCAAAGTAAAACGCCACTGTCTGCCAGTGCAAAAGCCCATCTTGAGGCGATTGTAGACAGGCTGATTGTATTACCGCGCAGGCCAATCAGGCATCCACTAACCCTGCTGGCTGCCGTATTTTCACCTTATCCTCTGCTGGTGAGTGTGAATGGTTTTGCTCCTGCGCTGGAGCGCGTGTTTGCTGATTTGCTGACAGAAGATTGGGATGTGGTGCAGATAGAGCACAGCTATGGTTTGCAGCCTTTTTTCCAGCAGCTGCAGCAAAAGAAGCAGTCTTTTTTACTGACTGAACACAATGTTGAATCGTCTATAGGCGCTGCAACTTACCAGCAGCTGCCATTTTGGTTGCGGCCCTATATTTACTTTGATCAGTGGCGTTATCGCCGTTGGGAGAAAAAAGCATTAGGCCTGCCATATAAAGTGGCCGCAGTGACCGCAGGGGATGCAAAAAATCTCGCTGAACACTGCCAACGTGAAGTAGATGTGGTGATTAATGGGGTTGATACCGCTGCATTTGCCTGTGTTCATCCCGATTTAGATAGCCAGCGGGTTTTGTTTGTGGGCAATTTTGAATACCCACCTAATCTAGATGCGGTGGCTTGGAGCCTTGATGAGATTTTGCCTCTGGTCTGGCAACAAATGCCCGAGGTGCGTTTTGCTATTTGTGGCTATGCTATGCCCACCAGCTGGCGTGAACGCTGGCCAGATTCACGCATTGAATGGCAGGGTTTTGTTGCTGACTTAACGCTTGAGCAGCAACAATCTGCAGTGTTTCTGGCGGCGCTGCGAGAAGGTGGTGGCTCTAAGCTAAAGGTGCTGGAAGCGCTGGCGGCGGGCTTGCCTCTGGTAAGTACGCCTCAGGGCGTATCCGGTTTAGCGCTGCAGGATGGCCGCGACTATCTAGGCGGAGCAACGGCGGCTGAGCTAGCGCAAGCCCTGCTGCAGTTACTACGTCAGGGGGAATCTGCTAGGGCAATAGCAGAAGCAGGGCGATATTATGTGTGTCAAAACAATGACTGGCAGATCAGTGCCAGCCAGCTTGAAACTCTCTATCAGAAAATAAAATATGCGGATAGGAATTGATTATCGTCCGGTAACTGCTGCGCCTTATTCAGGTATTGCGCGGCAAGTGCTGGCACTTGAGCAGGCTATTTTGGCTGGAGAAAACGCGCAGTTATACCGTTTTACCGCGGCGCCGCTGGAGCACGCCCATCGTCTGTTGGCGCATTGTCCGGCCACGGCCAGCCCTGTGCATGGCCTGCACCGGCCACGGGAGCGGGTAAATTTTGAGCTGCGTTTTTTACCTGCAGCCATTGCCGCAGCAGAGCTTGATATTTATATCGCTACGGCCAATACCGGCTTGCCGGTGTGGCGAGCTCCGGCAAATACCCGCTATGTTTTGCTGCTGCACGATGTTTTTCAGCTGACGATGGCAAATCATCACAGCAACCGCATCAAGGCGCTGGTCTACCGGCAGATTGATCGTGTAGGGATCAGCAGCTCGGTAGCGCTGGCAGATGCAATCTGGACACCTTCAGTATTTACAGCGGATCAGGCTCGACGCTTGTTTCCTGCGGCAGCAGATAAAATCTCAGTGCTGCCTAATGCGGTGCCTGCCCTTGCCGCACCGGAGCCCCTGTGTGCTTTTCCTGCGCTACCTGCGGTATTCTGGTTGGTGGTTGGGACAAGAGAGCCGCGTAAGAATATTCCATGGTTTGTGCAATGCTGGCAGCAAGCTCGGCAGCAGGATGCTAGCGTGCCTGCTCTAGTAATGGTGGGCAGTGCAAGCGATTTACCACCTGAGCTGCGAGATGCTGATGGTATGTTTTTTGTATCAGGCCTCAGCGATGCTGAATTATTGTCGCTGTATGCACAAACTAGCTGTCTGTGGCAGCCATCACTAGCGGAAGGGTTTGGGCTGCCGGTGCTTGAAGCGCTGGCTCAGGGCGCAGCGGTTGCCGTTGCCCATGGTTCGGCTCTGGATGAGATTTGCCCAGCAGAGAGCCCTCGTTTTTCTCCGCAGGATAGCGCTGGTTTGCAGCAGCTGATGTTGGAGCTGGCAGCACGTCCTCAGCCCATGCGCTGGGCAGCCCGTCAGGCATGGGCAGATCAGTTTGCCATGCCTGCTTATACAAAGCGTGTGCAGGCATTGCTGCAAGGTGTGCTGAGTATGCCGCGATGAGTGTGTTTTCGCGCGGGCTGGCCTTACTTTGCGCCTTGCTGTTTGCTGCTATTCTGACTTTTGTTTCCGTGCCAGCCATGCTGCTGAGTATGCTAGCAGCAGTGGTGGCTTTAGTAATTGTTCGCCAGCCTTTTAGCGGGTTACTCATGTTCGCTTTTGTGGCAACTTTTATTCCCTATACCACGGTCAATATGGGGGTGCGGGTAACTATATCAGAGGCCTTGCTTGGCCTTGTATGGCTGGGGGTTTTTTTGCAGATGATACAGGGCCAGCTATCTTGGCTGCCTGGTAAAACTGAATCGCGTTTACGTTTGTTGATGCTGTACAGCGCGCTGCCTTTTATCTTCGGCCAGCTAATGATTAACGCAGAAGGCAACGGCCTTGTGAATTGGCTGCGCTGGCTGATTAATTTATCACCACTGTTTTTGTTTCCTATTTTGGTGAAAAGCCCGCAGCAGCGCGATCAACTGATTGTTACTTTGCTGCTTGGCTCGCTGACGATGCTGTTGTTATCGGTAGGGATGTTTTTAAAAGATCACAACGCCAATAGCTTTATTGTGATTCTAGAAAAATTGAAATACGCCCATCCTGAGGCGGTGAAAGATATTTTCTCGGCTAATTTCTCCCGCATGGCATCACCTTGGGTGCACCCTAATCTAACCGGAGGCGTGCTGGCGCTGTTTCTGCCGCTGGCATTTTTCTATGCGCTTTTACAAAGCGGTTGGCGGCGTTTGCTGGGCTTTAGTGTGGCAATACTTGGGGCGGCAGGGCTGCTGTTTAGTAGCTCACGCGGTGCCATCGTGAGTTTGGCACTGGTTCTATTTTGGCTTACCTCTATCCGCGCGCCTTATGCTGGGCGAGTGATAGGGCTGGCGCTAGCGCTGGGGGCTGCGCTGGTATTGTTTTACCCACCTTTACAGGAACGGCTGGCGACGACTTTTTCATCGACCAATGCCAGTACTGAGATTCGCATGGATGAATACCGGCGCTTTCCTGATGCAATGGCCCGCTATCCGCTGGGTATTGGCTTCAAAATCGACCCGCCGCCGCCCGCTACGGGCTTATTGGGGATTTCTAATTTGTGGCTAAACTATATTTACAAACTGGGGCTGCCTGGCATGTTGCTGTTTATTGCCGTAACGCTGGCGTGGTGGCGCGAGTGCAGGCCGGTGGACAGACTCTCAAAGCTGAACGCTGAACGAAGTATTTGGGTAGGCTCGGGTGCGGGGGTGCTGGCGGCACTGCTGACTGGGCTGTTTGATCACTACTATAGCTTTACCATGGTGCTGATTGCCTTATTCTGGCTGATGATGGCCATTAATCTGCAATCTGCACGTCGCTTAAATCAGAACCATGAGCCTAATAGGAAGATCGCGCTATGAAACACCGTATTTATCATTCCACGGCTCTGCGCAGTCATCTGGATCAGTATGCACAAAAACTGGCGGTAGATTCGGCAGAGCTGGCACAAAGCTATGAATGGATGCTGGCGAATGAGGTGTTGTTTGAAGAGGGCGATGAAGCCAACCCGCGCGTATCCATCTGCTCGGTTAATATCGAAACACGGATTGACCCACCTCTGGCTAGGCGTTTTTATGCACTGCTTAGCCGTGAGATTCCTACAACGCTAGTACCCCGCTACGGTATTAACTGGCCCACGTTTAAAGACCGCTGGCTGCGGGTCTGGGAGCAGTGTTACAACATTCTGATTAATAAAATTCCCAGTCATTACGTAAGGTTGGCTTGGCTGCGCCTTGGCGGGGCGAAAATTGGCAAGGGCTCGGCAGTATGGCGCACGACCGAAATTCTGGGTATCGAAAATCTAGTGATGGGAGATGATAGCTGCATTGCCTGGCACTGCCAGATTGATGCTCGTGCAGGGTTGATTATTGGTGATCATGTGGCGGTGGCCTCCTATGCCAAAATTATTGCAGGCAGCCATGATTTAACTGCGCCGGAGTTCTGGTCTGTTTCAGCGCCGATTTATATTGATGATTATGCATGGATTGCCACAGGAGCATTGATTGGCCACGGCTCGCGCATAGGGCGTGGTGCTGTGGTCACTGCTAATACACTGGTCAGTAAAGAAATTGCCCCATATAAAATTGTTGGCGGCTCAGGGGCCAAAGTGATGGGCGAGCGTCCGCATAATTTAAATTACAAAGTGGGCGGAAAAGGCCTGTTTACCCTGCTTTATTAAAGGTTTATTTTGAGCCCATTGTTTGAGCTGAGCTAATCATGCTGAGCAGCACTTTTTTACTAACGCTGGCTACCCTAGCTGGGCTGGTTCTGGGGTTTGGCCGTGAATGGCTGCTGGTGGCGGATTGGGGGGCAGGCGGGCGCACCGATGCTTACCTGATTGCGCTTTTTTTGCCTGAGGCATTACGCACTATGCTAGCTGGGGGCTTGCTGTCGGCGGCGGCGCTGCCTCTTTTGCAGGCCCATCCTGCACGCAACCGCTGGCTGGCTGGGCAAATCCAGCAGTTTTTATTGCTGGGGCTGCTTCTGGCGCTGCTGATTACCCTTGCTGCACCTTATCTGGTCAGAATGACTGGGCCAGGATTGTCTGTGGCTGACGCCTCACTGGCTAGCGATGCGCTGCGCTGGCTTGCATGGGTGATTCCCGGCTTGATGCTGCAGGCCATTTTAACCATACCCGCTCAGGCTGACGGGCGCTTTGTGCTGCCGGGATTGGGGTCTTTCTTATTTAATTTACCTGTGGTGCTGTATCTTTGGCTGGCGAAAAAAACGGCCGACCCCGTGGTGCTGGCTCAGTGTTTTATTCTGGGTAGCCTTTTGATGGCGCTGCTTTTATTGCCTTCGGCCTGGCGCACGGGCTGGCGGCCATGGTATCGCTCTCTACCTGGTGATCATGCCGCCCTGTGGCAGCAGCTGTGGCCGTTACTGAGCAGCAGCGCCGCCAGCCAAGGGCTGAGCCTGCTGGAAAGACTAGTGGCTTCTTTGCTGGGGGAAGGATCGGTCACTCTGCTGAACCTAGCGCGTAAATTAGTCAATATCCCGCTGATTGCCCTGATGAGCTTAAATCAAGTACTGCTGGGGAAAATGAGCGGCGAGGGAGCGTCTGCGCGGCGGCAGATGCTAGATACGGGGCTGCTACTGTGCACCCTGCTCACACTGCCTGCCGCTGTAGGATTAATTGCTGCGGCACCCGCTTTAGTGGATTTACTTTTACCTGCTGGCTTAGCTTCTGGCCCGCTCCCAGCTTTACTGGCTTTATTTGCGGTATCGATTATTTTTGGTGCATGGAATGCTTTGCTGGCTCGTTATTACTATGCCGCTGCCAATACGCGTACCCCTTTAATCTGTGAGCTGAGCGGCAGTGCAATACAAGCGGTGCTGCTACTTGGTTTACCAGGGTTTTTTGGGATATGGGGGATTGCTGCTGCGGTGATGGGGGGAGTATTAAGCACCGGCTTGCTGCTTTGCCGCAAGATTGACCAAGCTTTATTAAGCAAGCTGCTGCAATGGGGGGGCGGCGCTTTACTACTGTGCACGGCAGCGGGGCTAATCTTTACTTGGACGGCTCAGGGGCGGCTGGTGCAGCTTTGTGCTGCTGTATTTGCGGCTCTGCTGCTTTTTGCCACAGGGGCTTATCGGTTTAAAAAATATTTAAATGCCTTATAAAGGCTGGTTTTATTTAAACAGATCCATTTGTTTTTTATATTCGGCAGACTCCCTTGTTAATTCGATGGAATCCCATATTTTTTTCACCAATGTGCCTTCTTGTGCAAAAAATGGCTTGGAGAAAATTAAGTAATAGGGTTTTTCAATCAGCGGCAATGCTATTTTTTCTATTTTTTTTTGTAATTCTGTATCTTTATTGAGCAGATTATCGCCCTGCAGTGTTGGTAGGGCGACTGCGGTGACTCGGCCTAACAAGAGTTTTTTTAGATTGATTTCAGTGCTGCCACTGCTGTCATCTACTTTTAGATTTAGACTTTTTAATTGGTCAACCACAGAAAAGCCAGTTTGTGCACCAACAATGGCATCGTCTGGTTTAAATACTTTGCCGTCCCATTCTACTTTGCTGCCTTTAAGGCGATATAGGCTATAGCTGTCGATCAGCATTCTTTTGCTGATGTCGACTTTATCTACGGTCATGGGGTAGACGGCAAATTCTGCGCGGTCTGTTTTAAAGCTGGCATTGACTGCGCCATCGTAGTGGCCGGCTTTTAATTCTTGTAGACAACGCTTCCATGGAATGGCATCGATTAGTATTTTTTGACTGATTCTTTTCTCTACCATCTCCAGCAGAATAATGCTGAGCCCCTTACGGTTTTTGAGTATCCATGGATAGGAATCCTCACTTTCGGTGCAAAACTTCAGCTCTGTGGCTGTTGCCTCTATGCTTAGCAAAGCCAGCAGGCTGCAGAGTAGCAACAAGGCACGTCCTGAGTGGGGAGTCTTTGTCATCATCGGCGTCTTCTGTTTAAGTGCATCGCTCTGGGTATAGCGCTGAATGCACTGTGCAGCAATGGCAGGCTTGCTTTATATTGGCCCGATGGTGGTTTTTGCTTGATGGCGCATATCTGCCTAAAGTCCTAAGTCTTTAGGCAGAAATGGCAAGGTTCTGCTACTGGGGTGTTTATTAGGCTAGAACACGGCCAAATAAACCGAGTGCGCACTGATAGCCAAGCATGGCTAATTGCGCATCGTAGCGAAGGCCTTCATCACGCATAAAGGCATGCTGACCATTGACTTCGTGCCAGCTAAAGTTAATTTCTGCTGCGGATAGCTTTTGATAAACCAGTGCGCGGCCTGTGGCGGGGATGTGGGGATCTTGCCTGCCCCAGAACATCAACAGCTCGCCAGAAATATCGGTGAGTCTGTCCATGCTGTGTTGGCCGGCTTGGTTTGGAATAACGTTGGTGTGCAGATCGGTAGGGTAAAAGCAGGCCGTGGCTTTAATTTGTGGCTGTAAGGCCGCACGGAAAGCCAGGTGGCCACCGATGCAAAAGCCCATTGCACCGATTTGCCCATTGCACCAAGGCTGATCGCTCAGCCAAGTAATCATGGCTTGATTATCGCTGTCGTAGCCTTCTACAGATTTACCCATTTTATCGCTATTGCCCTTATCGCTGCCGGCTTGATCGTACGCAAGCACCGTACCGATGGGGTTTAGCTCATGAAAAATTTCTGGTACTAGCACCGCGTAGCCATGCCCAGCCATCAGTCGTGCAGCGCGTTCAATTGGGCCAGTCTGCTGAAAAATCTCTGAATAAAGCAAAATAACCGGATAGGCTTTATCGCCCTCGGGCCGGTGCACATAGGTGCGCATTAGGCCGGTGGGGGTAGCAAGATCAACGATTTCTTTTTGGATGATCATGTTTATTCCTTATTTGAGGGCAACATATCCCCCTTCGGGTGGGCAAGATAGACCGTTATTACATATGGATGTTACGTAGCAAGATCAAAAAAACGCAGTCGACTAAAAGCACGAACAGATGCCACATCACTAATAATTTTTATTTAATATCAAATAGTTAGATAAATAAAAATTTATACGTCGTGATAATAAAACAAAGGAAAATCATTTCCGTTTGATCGGTTTTTTAGTGTATTTCGTGCTTTTCGTGGACTAATAATCGTTGTGCGTAACATCTATTACATATTCGGATAATTTGGCCCGCCACCGCCCTCTGGTGTAGTCCAAGTAATATTTTGTGTTGGGTCTTTAATATCACAGGTTTTGCAGTGAATGCAGTTTTGCGCATTGATCTGTGGGCGTGGGCCGTTTTCGGTTTGGATGACTTCGTACACGCCAGCAGGGCAGTAGCGGCTTTCTGGGGAGTCGAATATGGCAATGTTGATATTAATTGCGACGTTAATATCGGCCAGATGCAAATGACAGGGCTGGTTTTCTTCGTGATTAACGTTGGATATATACACCGACGACAGCTTATCAAAGCTAACCTTGCCATCTGGCTTAGGATATTTAATTGGCGTGCATTCATTGGCGGGTTTTAGGCAGGCATGGTCGGGCTTGGAATGCGAAAAAGTCCACGGCAGGCGCACGCCAAAGCTGGCCAGCCACATCTCAAAACCGCCATACATTGAGCCAAAAATATTGCCGAATTTAGACAGCGCAGGCTTGATATTTCTGACCTTGTCTAAATCCTGCCAAACCCAAGAGGCTTTAATCGCAGCCGGATAAGCAATCAGTGCGTCGTTGCTGCGGCCTGCCGCTAGTGCTTCCACTACGGCCTCGGCGGCCAGCATGCCGCTCTTCATGGCGTTATGCGTGCCCTTAATGCGTGGCACATTTAAAAAGCCTGCTGCACAGCCAATCAGCGCGCCACCGGGGAAGGTAAGCTCTGGGATAGACTGCAGGCCACCTTCAGAAATAGCGCGTGCGCCGTAGCTTAAGCGTTTGCCGCCTTCAAATAGGCCGCGAATACTTGGATGAGTTTTAAAGCGCTGGAATTCATCAAAGGGGCTGAGATGCGGATTGCTGTAGTTCAGATGTACTACAAAGCCCACAGCCACCAGATTGTCTTCTAGGTGATAAATAAATGAGCCACCGCCGGTACTGTTGTCCAGCGGCCAGCCTTGTGAATGGCTAACAAGGCCAGCTTGATGCTTACCTGGCGCAACTTGCCATAGCTCTTTAAAGCCAATGCCGTATTTTTGGGTATCGGCTTCGCTACGCAGATCAAACGTTTTTTCTAACATTTTAGTCAGCGAGCCGCGTACGCCTTCGCCAATCAGCGTGTATTTGGCGTGCAGCTCCATGCCAGGTGCAAAATCGCTTTTTTGCTTACCGGCTTTATCCAGTCCCATATCGCCGCTCATCACGCCTTTTACCGCGCCGTTGTCGTCATAGAGGACATCAGCAGCGGTAAAGCCTGGGTAGATTTCAACCCCAAGGCCTTCGGCCTGCTCGCTCAGCCAGCGGCAGACATTACCTAGGCTAACGATGTACGCGCCGTGATTATCCATCAGCGGCGGTAGCATTTTATTGGGAATGCGGAACGCTTGATCTTCGTCCAGCAACATAAAGCGGTCTTCTGTTACCAGCGTTTTAAGCGGCGCACCAAGTGTTTTCCAATCTGGGATTAGCTCATCCAGTGCAATCGGATCAATCACCGCGCCGCTGAGAATATGCGCACCTACTTCTGCGCCTTTTTCTAAAACACAGACGCTGATTTCTTGATTGGCTAAGGCTGCGAGTTGCTTGATACGAATCGCGGCAGAAAGGCCCGCAGGGCCAGCGCCAACAATCAAAACATCATATTCCATCACATCGCGGGTGATTACTTGCATGGGTATTCCTTGTTGCGGTTTTTGTATGGCTTTTCGTCGCGCATTATCGCATAAGGCGAAGCCCTAGGCGCTTTGCTTAGCATCAAACTAAGTGGCAAACTGCCTAGACTATATGCGAGAGATTCTATGGATATTATTCAAGCTGATTTATCTTTCCCCCAGCACGCAGAGGCGCTGGTCTATTTATTGAATGAGTATGCCCTTGATCCTATGGGCGGTAATCATGCTTTATCTACCTTTGCGCAAGATAATCTGATTGCTGAGCTAAGCAAACGTAGCAATGTGCATGTTGTGCTGGCGATGGATGGTGCTACTCCTGCAGGCTTGGCGCTGTGTATTGAAGGCTTTTCAACTTTTGCCTGTCAGCCGTTATTGAATATCCACGATTTTGCCGTGCACTCCGCCTATCGGGGGCAAGGGCTGTCTAAACGTTTGCTGGCTAAGGTGGAAGAAATTGCCCTTGCCTTGGGCTGCTGCAAAATTACCTTGGAAGTATTAGAAGGCAATACGCCAGCTTATTCCTTATATAAAGCATTTGGTTTTGTGAATTATGAGCTAGACCCAAAGCTAGGCCATGCCTTGATGATGCAGCGCAAATTGGCATAAGACGCTGGTTTTCTTCACGTCAGCAGCAGAGCCGCGTACCATTACCCCCTTAACGAGGACACAGAAATATGAATGCTGGATTAACTGACGACGAATTTGAAGCGTTATTGGAAGTAAGCCGTGGCTTAAAAAGCAAAAGACTGAGCCCGCGCGTGCTCAAGCATGCCAAGTTGTTTTCTGGCTTGAAATACGTGGAATACAATCGTAATGGCTTGATGGTGATTTCAGAAAGAGGCACGCAAACCTTATTTATGAAGCACTGTATTGATGGCTTGCGTAAAATCGCCAAAGACCCAGTGGCCTTGCTGGACGCCAATGTGCGTACATTTTTGCTGAAAAAATCGCACATCAGCCCAATTGAAGGCGCTGTGGGTTATGTGATTACGATTAAGGGCGCAGAATCCTTAGCGGATATTGACGCGCAGCAGTAAGCATTGCTGGCCGGTTTAAATAGATAAAAAGCACAGAGAATACCTCTGTGCTTTTTTGCGTATAAAACCACGATAAAAGTTAGGGGGCAGCAAGCAGCACCCCTACAGATCTGCCAACTATTAAAGCCCTAGCACCGAGCGCAGTTCTGCCTTGGCCGGTGCAAATTCAGCATTAAAATCATCACGGCTCAGTATTTTTTGTGCGATCAAGGCGGCGGCAACACGGCCCATTTGGATGTCTGAGCGGTAGTGAATGCCTGCTACGATGCGGTTTTCTGCGTATTCGGCGGCGCGGGTAAAGAGGGCACTGCGTTTTTCTGGCACCATTTCAGCTAATACCGTGGCCATTAAATAGCCCACGGTGGCGTGGCCCGATGGCCAAGAGCCTGAGCTGGAGCGTTTTACCACCGGCTGAATTTCGCTATTGAGCATATGTGGGCGTGGGCGCTTCCAGTAATTCTTAGCGCTATCCACTACTGCACCTTCTGTTTCTACTACGCGCTCAAAAAAAGCTGCAAATTTAGGCAGCTTTTCAGCCTTAAATTTTGGCCCCATCACTTCGTTAAAACGCCAGATGTTTTCTGCTGCATCGGCAGCGGCGGCGGCCGCCGTTTCAGGCGTGCGTTTGGCTTGGAAGGCTAAAACTTCAGCGATTTCTAGTTTGGTTTGGGCGGAATCATTGGCAGGGGGCGCTGGCAGGTAGTGAGTTAAATCGACGTCTGTAGACGATACAAAAGGCTTGGCCTCTTCTGCCCAAGCTGGAGTACAGGGAATAAGTAAAGCCAGTAGCAGGCTGCTAAGAATACGGTTCATGAAGGACTCCATATTAGTTTAAAGCTGTAAATATTAGCCGATCAGTATGACTGATAAATGAAATGCGTCATGTTTTGGGCATGACTGCGACCAAGATTAAGGACACTTTATTTAATTTAGGGGAATAGGTATGCGCTACTTATGCTTGCTGATCATGGTGTTTTCTTTGCGTGCCCATGCAAATCCAGCCTTACCAGAGTTCACCCGTCATGACGCCGCTGCATGGGGCAATTCAAAACCGCTGCGGGTAGCGGATTTGCGTGGCAGCGTGGTGCTGCTGGATATTTGGACGTTTGAATGCTGGAATTGCTATCGCTCTTTTCCTTGGCTCAATGACTTATCCGCCAAGATTCCTGCACTTAAAATGATCGGCATTCACTCGCCCGAGTTTGATCGGGAGCGTGATCCGGCGGCGGTGGCGGCCAAGGTGGCTGAATATGGCTTTAAGCATCCGGTGATGATAGATAATGATTTTGCTTACTGGAAAACCCTCGACAATCATTACTGGCCAAGCTTTTATCTGGTTGATAAGCGCGGCATGATTCGCTATCGCTTTGCTGGTGAAACCCATAGTGGGGATGCACAGGCACAGAAAATAGAGGCGGCGCTAAAGGTGCTGCTGCTTGAGGCGCCTTGATGATTGCAGCTTTTTTTAGCTCAAGGCTTAGCAAGGGGTCTAGCTCTATTTTTTTTCACCGGTTAGCCTTCTTATAAAACGTATGAGCTTTATCCAAGCTCCATATGCCAACTTGTCCTTCAGAAAATGGCCACTATTCAGTGGCCATTTTTTACTTGCCGCCTGCTGTTTAAACAGAGGGACTAAGTTTCCGGCCATCCAGATATGGATGGCGCTTTGGGGATGCTCTGATAATATTTCTTAACACTATCTGTCTTCATTCTCGGCTGGATTGTCTTTTTTGTTATTTATTTCCTTATATTTTTGTTGGTTTGCTTGCTTGAAATTTGCATTTATTGTATTTTTTTGGAAAGAGTCTATGTCGATAATCGGGCAGGGCGAAGGTGACAGATCAGGTAGTGCCGAGGGTGTGACAGAATTTCACCGCCAAAGAACCCTGCTGAAAACGGGGGCCTTACAAGACGCTATCTTCAATAGCGCTTACTTCTCTAGTATTGCCACCGATGAAAAAGGGGTGATTCAGATTTTTAATGTGGGTGCCGAGCGTATGTTGGGCTATGCCGCACGCGACGTAATTAATCTGATTACCCCTGCCGATATTTCAGACCCGCAAGAAGTGATTATGCGGGCAGCAGCCTTAAGCTTGGAGCTCGATACCCCCATTACCCCCGGCTTTGAAGCATTGGTATTCAAGGCCTCACGCGGTATTGAGGATATTTACGAGCTTACCTATATCCGCAAAGATGGCAGCCGTTTTCCCGCCGTGGTTTCAGTGACTGCACTGCGGGATGAGCAAGACGCCATCATCGGCTATTTACTGATTGGCACCGATAATACGGCGCGTAAACAGGCTTCGCAGTATGCCCGCAGTTTGCTTGAGGCCAGTCTTGATCCGCTGGTGACCATCAGTGCCGAAGGCAAAATAACGGATATTAATGAGGCCTCGATTAAGGCCACCGGCGTGGCGCGTGAGAAGCTGATCGGTACTGATTTTTCTGACTACTTTACTGAGCCTGCCAAAGCGCGTGAAGGCTACCAGCGGGTTTTTGCCCAAGGTTTTGTAACAGATTACCCGCTGACGATCCGGCACAGTGATGGCCGTCTTACCGACGTGCTTTATAACGCTTCCGTTTATAAAGATGTGCGCGGTAATGTGCTCGGTGTGTTTGCTGCGGCCCGGGATATTACCGAGCGTAAGCGGATTGAAGCTGCGCTACTTAAAGCCGGAGCCTTGCAAACCGCTATTTTTAACAGCGCTAATTTCTCCAGTATTGCCACCGATGCCAAGGGAGTGATTCAGATTTTTAACGTCGGTGCCGAGCGCATGCTGGGCTATACCGCCGTAGAGGTCATGAACAAAATCACCCCTGCAGATTTCTCTGACCCACAGGAACTGGTCGCCCGTGCTGAGGCACTGAGTATTGAGCTAGGTACGCCCATTACCCCGGGGTTTGAAGCGCTGGTATTTAAGGCGGCACGCGGCATTGAGGATATTTATGAGCTAACTAAAATCCGCAAGGATGGCAGTCGTTTTCCCGCGGTTGTTTCCGTCACCGCACTGCGTGATGCCGAAGATGCCATCATCGGCTATTTACTGATTAGCACCGACAACACGGCTCGTAAACTGGCAGAAGAAGCACTGCTTAAAGCGGGCGCACTACAAAGAGCGATTTTTAACAGCGCCAATTTCTCCAGCATTGCCACCGACGCCAAGGGCGTGATTCAGATTTTTAATGTGGGGGCCGAGCGCATGCTGGGCTATACCGCAGCCGAAGTCATGAACAAAATTACCCCCGCAGATATTTCTGACCCGCAAGAATTAATTGCCCGCGCTGCAGCGCTCAGTCTGGAGCTGGATACGCCAATCACGCCCGGCTTTGAGGCGCTGGTGTTTAAAGCAACGCGGGGAATAGAAGATATTTATGAGCTGACTTACTTTCGTAAGGATGGCAGCCGCTTTCCGGCCGTGGTGTCCGTCACGGCGCTACGCGATGCGCAAGATGCCATCATTGGCTATTTATTGATAGGCACCGACAATGCCGCCCGCAAGCAAGTTGAAGAAGCCCGTACTGTGCTCGATCAGCGCTTGCGGGATCAGCAATTTTATACCCGCTCTTTAATTGAATCCAATATCGATGCGCTGATGACCACCGATCCGCAGGGCATTATTTCCGATGTAAACCAGCAAATGATCGCACTCACGGGGCGAACCCGTGATGAGCTGATCGGCGCGCCCTGCAAAAACTTTTTTACCGACCCAGTGCGGGCCGATGCCGCCATTAAACGTGTGCTTACAGAAAACAAGGTCAGCGATTACGAGCTGACCGTCAGAGCGCAAAACGGCGTAGAAACGGTGGTGTCCTACAATGCAGCCACCTTTCATGACCGGGATCGCAAGGTGCAAGGCGTCTTTGCCGCAGCGCGGGATGTAACTGAGCGCAAGCGCTTTGAGCTTACCTTACAAGAAAAAAACATTGAGCTGGAACATGCCAGCCGGATGAAGTCAGAATTCCTCGCCACCATGTCGCACGAGCTGCGCACGCCGCTTAACGCCATTATTGGCTTTTCTGAAGCATTAAAAGATGGCTTTATGGGCCCGACTAGCGACATTCAGCATGAATACATCGGCGATATTTTCACCAGCGGCCAGCACCTGCTCTTGCTGATTAATGACATTCTGGATTTATCTAAGGTTGAAGCGGGCATGATGACGCTGGATCTAGAGGCGGTTGATTTACACAGCTTATTGTCAGGCAGCCTGTCAATCGTTAAGGAAAAAGCGGCGGTTCAGCGTATTCGCCTAGGGCTGGAGGCCAGTGAAGACCTGGGATTTACTCAGCTGGATCAGCGTAAAACCAAGCAGATTGTGTATAACCTGCTTTCAAATTCGGTCAAGTTTACCGCCAGCGGGGGCTGCGTTACTTTACGGGCCCGCCGTGTTTTGCGCAGCAGTGTAGGGCATATCGCTGGCAACTGGCCGGTGCATGGTTTTCAGCTGAGTGACAGTGAATACAAGGAGTTTATTGAAATTTGTGTCACTGATAACGGCATGGGTATTTCTAAAGCCAATATGGCGAAGTTGTTTCAAGCCTTTAGCCAGATAGACAGCCGCCTAGCACGCAAGTTTGAAGGAACGGGGCTGGGGCTGGCCATGGTTAAACAGCTGGCGGAGCTGCATGGCGGCACGGTTGCCGTTGCCAGTGCCGAGGGTGAGGGAGCTTGTTTTACGGCTTGGTTGCCGCTGCGGGAGCTGCCCGCTGCATTCTCTGCCGTAGGCAGCCCTCCTGTCTTTGATCCTGAAAAACGTATCGCTCTAGTACTGGAAAGTAATGAGCGGGTCGCGGCCCTCATCGCCCTGTTGCTTGAGGCAGAAGGCTTTAGCGTGTTGCATGCCAGCACCGCCGAGGAGGCTCTGTCCTTAACCCTGCAGCAAAATATTCAGCTGATTACTCTCGATTGGGATTTACCCAGCGCGGGAGGGGGCTGGGATTTTTTGTTACGCCTGCGCGAAAATGCCAGCCTTGCACGTGTGCCTGTGATGATTATTTCTAAGCTTGCCGACAGCAGAATGGCACTGGTAGGGGGGGCCACTGCGGTGCTGCAAAAGCCGGTTAGCCATGTGGAATTAAAATTTGCGCTGGCGACGCTGCATCTGAGCTCATCCCCTTGGACGGTGCTGGTGATTGATGACGATGCAAAAGCAATTGATGCGCTGGCGCGGCTTTTGCCTGAGCCGGCCTATGTGGTTGTGCGGGCATTAAGCGGCAATGAAGGAGTGAGGCTGGCACAACAGCTGCATCCTGACTTGATCTTGCTTGATCTGGTCATGCCTGGGATGAGCGGTTTTGAAGTGGCTGATGCGCTACAGCTTGACCCTATTACCGCGGATATTCCGGTTTTAATTGTGACTTCCAAGCGGATTACTCAGCTGGACCGGGCGGCATTAAACAATGGGCCGGAGCGACTGGTGCAGATTGTTCAAAAGGCAGGATTTGATCGAGCAGGCTTTATTGCTCGGGTTAAACGCGCACTGCAGCCCCATTAGAGAGGATGCCCGATGGCCAGAGTCTTAGTCATTGAAGACAATGCGGCGAATATGAAGCTGACTGCCTTATTGCTGCGAAACGCAGACCATACCGTGCTGTGTGCGGTGGATGCTGAGTCGGGATTAATGCTGGCGCGTACTGAACATCCTGATCTTATTTTAATGGATATTCAGCTGCCCGATATGGATGGCCTAGCCGCCACGGCTTTACTTAAAAAAAACCCTAGTACGGCGGCTATTCCGGTGATTGCGCTGACTGCGCTGGCGATGAAATCTGATGAAGAGCGAAGCCAGATTGCCGGTTGTGATGCTTATATTGCCAAGCCTTTACGCCATCAGGAACTATACGAAGTGATGAATACGCTACTCGCCAGAGGGCATACCCTCAGCCAGGCACGTGATCATGACTAATTCTGCGGCTACGATCCTGATCGTCGATGACGAAAGCCAGAATCGTAAACTGCTTGAAGCATTGTTGCAGCCCGAAGGTTATTTAACGCAGTGCGCCGCCAGCGGTGAAGAAGCACTGGCCGCAGTGGCTGAGCATGCGCCAGATTTAATTTTGCTGGATATTATGATGCCCGGCATGGATGGCTTTGAGGTGGCGGTGATTCTAAAGGCCAGCCCTCTGACCTCACGGATTCCGATCATTATGGTGACGGCGCTGAATGATCGCAGTGCTCGCCTTGCAGGGCTGAACGCGGGGGCTGAAGAGTTTCTGACTAAGCCCGTTGATCGCGCTGAATTATGGCTCAGAGTGCGTAATTTGCTGCGCTTAAAGGCGTTTGCTGATTTTCTACAAAATCACAGCCAAGTATTGGAGCAGGAAGTGCTGGCGCGTACGGCTGATTTACAGCGTTTTCGCTCGGCAATGGATGCCACTGCGGATGCTATTTTTTTGATAAGCCGTAATTTAATGTGCTTTGTTGAAGTGAATGCCACCGCCTGCAGCATGTTGGGTTATACCCGCCAAGAGTTGTTTGATGCTGGGCCAGCACGGGTGAGTGAACGATCCATTGCTGATCTTGAAAGTATTTATGATGGCATTATTGCTGGGCAGAATGTGAATGAGCTGGCTGATACCACGATACGGTGTAAAAACGGCAGTTATTTGCAGGTGGAGGTTCATCAGCAGGCTCAGCGATCCGGCTCAGATTGGATTATTGTTGGCGTGGCGCGGGATATCACCGAGCGTAAAGAATCGGCGCAGCGCTTGCATCAGCTGGCTCATTACGATGTGCTGACCGGCTTGCCTAATCGCACTTTATTTTATGAAGCGCTTAAAAACACGCTGATCCAGTCTGACGATAGCAACTGGCTGGTGGCGGTGCTGTTTGTCGATTTGGATCTCTTTAAAAAAGTAAACGACACCATAGGCCACACCGCTGGTGATGAGCTGCTCAGCCAGTTTGGCCATCGTCTGCTCCGCTGCGTACGGATTAGGGATACGGTTGGGCGGCTTGGTGGTGACGAGTTTGCGCTGATTCTGGTGATGGAAGACGGGCGGCCGTACGCCACCTTTGTAGCTGGAAAAATACGTGAAGTATTGCGTGAGCCTTTCGATATTCAGGGCCAACAAGTCACAATCACCGCCAGCATAGGCATCACGGTTTATCCTGATGATGCCACCGCGCATGAAGTTTTAATTAAGTACGCTGATACGGCTATGTATAGGGCCAAGCAGGCGGGGCGGGATACCTACCGTTTTTTTACCGCCCAAATGAATGCTGAGGTGTTGGCACGGCATGATTTGGAAATGGCTTTACATAAGGCCATAGAAAATGAGGAGTTTGTCCTGTATTACCAGCCTAAGGTGCTACTGAAAAGCGGCCGAATTGTTGGGCTGGAAGCCTTGCTGCGCTGGCAGCGGCCGGGTTACGGGCTGGTGTCGCCACAGATGTTTGTTCCGGTGTTAGAAGACACCGGCCTTATTGTGAATGTGGGGAGCTGGGTGGTGGCTACGGCGTGTAAGCAAATTGCCAGCTGGATAAACTCTTCCATTGGCCCCTTGCAAATATCCGTTAATGTAGCTGGCCGTCAGTTTGTGGAAGGGGACTTGGAAGGGGATGTGATTCGTGCGCTGCTTGAGCACGATATCCCGCCTAGTTTACTTGAGCTGGAGCTGACTGAAGGCTCGCTGATGGTCAATACCGAACGCACTATTGCTACTTTGCAGAGCTTAAAACAGCGTGGCGTGCAAATTTCTATTGATGATTTTGGTACGGGTTATTCTAGCTTGGCTTATTTACGCCGTTTTCCGGTGGATAAGCTGAAAATAGATATAGCCTTTATTCGTGAAGTAACCAGTAACCCAGATGACGCCGCCATTGCGCTGGCTATTATCCGCATGGCCCACAGTTTAAAGCTAGAGGTGGTTGCCGAAGGGGTAGAGACAGAGGCTCAGCTGGCATTTTTGCTGCGTTATCAGTGTGATCAAATTCAGGGCTATTATTTTAGCCCGCCGGTGCCTTTGGCCGTTTTGGAGCAGATTCTACTTTCAGAAACCTTGGATTTCGGCCTGCTGGCAAGCCCTAGCAATGATAATTAGTTGGCAAATTCGGCAAGCTCTGCCCTCGTTTATGCAATTTTTTGTTTTATAGCGCCTCAGCCCGATAGGTTGCTAGCGGCTTGGGGATAACACAATCTGATCGCTGCTTGTTACCCCATCCGCCACAGCCTTGCAGCGCTCGATAAACAGCGCCATGCCGGGGGTGATAAATTTTTGCCGGTGCCAGATAAAATGGAATTGTCGTTTAAAATCTAAGCCAGCCACGGGGATTTCTACCAAGCTGCCACGGCGAAACGCTTCTTTAAGCGCCAAGCGAGAGATACAGGCAATGCCCATGCCGGATTCCACCGCACGTTTAATCGCCTCGGTATGCTCAAGCGCTAGGCGAATATCGAGCTGGGATAACACATGCCGCATGCCATGCTCAAAGGTTTGCCGCGTGCCTGATCCGGTTTCGCGAGCGATCCATGGCGTGGCGATTAAATCATCTAAAGTTACTACTGCCTTATGGCTGAGCGGATGGTCGGGCGCGGCAAAAATCACCAGCTCATCTCCTACCCAAGGGGCGGCAATTAAATCAGGGTGCGAGCAATCACCTTCGATCAAGCCAAAATCCAGCTGAAATTGCGCAACCTTGCTCACAATATTGGCGGTGTTATGTACGTCCAGATCAATACGGCAACCAGGATGGTTTTGCATAAATTCGCCGATTAACAGCGTGGCAAGGTAATTGCCTATGGTTAGCGTGGCGCCAATGCGCATGGGGCCGAGGCCAGTTTTACCCTCTAAGAGGGCTTCTACTTCGGAGGCGCGATCGAGTAGCTCAATGGCGCGGGGCAAAATAATATGCCCCAACTCGTTCAACTGTAGCTTTTTGCCTACCCGATCAAACAACTTCAGCTTAAACTGCCGCTCAAATTCGGTCAGCGAGGTGCTGGTTGCCGATTGGCTCATTCCCAAAGCTTCTGCCGCCCGTGAAACGTTTTCACTGCGGGCTACGGCGGTAAATACTTCGAGTTGTCTGAGGGTGTAGTTCATGGTGTTTTTAGTTTGGCAGCGTTAAAAGGTAAGGCAAAAAGTTCTGTAGGCACAGAGAACGCAGAGCAAACGAGGACACCGAGAAAAGCACTCTCAATTTAGGGTGGGCACGCATTTGTGCCCACATTTTGTATGGGCTCGTTTAAAAGTAGTTTTCTTGATGTTCTCGGGGTAATTCTCTGTGTTCTCTGTGTCCTAAGGTTTTTTGTTTGTTTATAATACAGGCCTTTACGGCTTGCATATCTGCTAAATAGAATATCTTTATCAAAGAATAGTATTTACCAGATATTGTACATTGTCCTAAAATACGTCGCTACTAAGGAGGGATTTTATGAAGGTTCTTGTCGCGATCAAACGCGTAGTGGATTACAACATCAGGCCACGCATCAAGGCTGATGGCTCGGATGTGGATATTGCTGGCGTGAAGATGAGCATCAATCCCTTCGACGAAATTGCCGTAGAAGAAGCATTGCGCCTAAAAGAGCGTGGTGTAGTGACCGAGATTGTGGGTGTAACCATTGGTAGCGCAGCCTGCCAAGATGTGTTGCGCCACGCCCTTGCTATGGGCGTAGACCGCGTGATTTTGCTGGAGAGCGATCTTGAGCTGCAGCCGCTGGGTGTAGCGAAATTACTGAAAGCCGTGGTGGATAAAGAGCAGCCAAGCCTAGTGATTTTAGGCAAGCAAGCGATTGATGATGACGCAGGCCAAACCGGCCAAATGCTGGCCGCACTGATGAATGCAGGCCAAGGCGCGTTTGCCTCTAGCATCACGATTGTTGATGGCGAAGCGCTGGTGGTGCGTGAAGTGGATGGCGGTACCGAAACCGTAGCACTGAAGCTGCCCGCGGTGATTACTGCCGATTTACGCTTGAATGAGCCGCGCTTTGTAAAATTACCAAACTTAATGATGGCCAAGAAAAAGCCAATTGAGACCATCGCTGCAACGGACTTGGGTGTTAACGCCAGCCCGCGCTTGAAATTATTAAAAGCTGCCGAGCCAGCAGAACGTAAAGCCGGTATTAAAGTAGCGAGCGTGGCTGAGCTGGTCAGCAAATTGCGTGAAGTGGGAGCCATCTAAATGAGCGTATTAGTTTTAGCTGAACACGACGGCAAGCAAATTAAAAAAGCCACGCGCCAAGCGATTACCGCAGCGGCAGCGTGGAATGCGCCGATTCACCTAGTGGTGCTGGGCCATGGCGTAGCAGCGGTCGCGCAAGACGCTGCCGCTATTGCCGGTGTGAGTGAAGTGATTTTGGTGGATGCAGAATCTTTACTGCATCCGCTGGCCGAAGATGTTGCCGCCTTGCTCCTTACGCTAGCGCCTAAGTATCAAGTGATTTTGGCGGCTAATTCTGCCGCAGCCAAAAATGCCTTACCCCGCGTAGCGGCTTTGCTGGATGTGGCGATGGTTGCTGATGTCATCAGTATTGCGGCTCCTGCTACTTATATTCGACCAACTTACGCGGGTAGTGTATTAACCACCGTAGAAAGCACCGATGCATTGCAAGTCTTGACTGTGCGTGCCACTAGCTTTGAGGCAGCGGGCAATGGTGCGCCGGTCAGCATCGTGAATCACGCAGCGCCAGCAGCACACAGCCAAGCGCGCTTTGTTTCTGCCACGCATACCGTTAGTGATAGGCCTGAGCTGGCTTCAGCCCGCGTGGTGATCACAGGTGGCCGCCCGCTGGAAACCCGCTTTGATGCAATTTTAAATCCCTTGGCTGCTCAGTTAAATGCTGCCATTGGCGCTACCCGCGCTGCGGTGGATGCAGGCTACGCGCCAAACGATTTGCAAGTGGGCCAGACGGGCACCGTGGTTGCGCCTGAGCTGTATATTGCTGCTGGCGTATCCGGTGCTGCCCAGCACTTGGCAGGGATGAAAGACAGCAAGGTGATTGTTGCCATCAACCTAGACCCAGACGCGGCGATTTTCCAAGTGGCAGATTTTGGTTTAGTCGCTGATCTATTTGAAGCCGTACCCGCGCTGACTGCTGCGCTAGCGGCTGGGTAATGATTAACTATTAAAACCCAAACCCTGAACCACGGAGTTAAGGAAAACACGGGGGGGGGGGCGGAGAAAAACAATGTGTTGAAAGGTTTTCTCCGTGATCTTCCGTTTTCTCTGTGTCTTACGTGTTTTAAGATTTGGGTTTTCAGCTATGACTGAACTTATTTAAGATTAAAGAGAAAAATATGAGCGCTTTTGCTACCGAACACGTGTTATCGGTTCGCCACTGGAACGATACGCTGTTCAGCTTTACCACCACGCGTGATGATTCGTTGCGTTTTGAAAATGGCCAGTTTGTGATGATTGGTTTGGAAGTCAACGGCAAGCCGCTGATGCGTGCTTATTCGATTGCCAGCCCAAATTACTCTGAAGAACTCGAGTTTTTCAGTATTAAAGTACCAGACGGCCCGTTGACTTCGCGTCTGCAGCATTTGAAAGAAGGCGATCCGCTCTTGGTTAGCCGTAAGCCAACCGGCACGCTGGTCTTAAGCGATTTAAAACCGGCTAAAAATCTGTACTATCTTTCAACAGGTACGGGTTTGGCACCGTTTATGAGCTTGATTCAAGACCCAGATGCTTACGAGCAGTACGAAAAAATCATTCTGGTGCACGGCGTACGTACCGTAAGCGAGCTGGCTTATGCGGACTTTATTGAAAAAGAGCTGCCGCATAATGAGTTCTTTGGTGAAGCGGTTCGTGAAAAGCTGATTTACTACCCAACGGTCACGCGTGAGCCATTTCGCAACCAAGGCCGTTTAACTGATTTGTTTGAATCGGGTAAGTTAGAGCGTGATATTGGCTTGCCACCGCTGAACCCAGAAACCGACCGCGCGATGCTTTGCGGCAGCCCAGCCATGTTGAAAGACACCTGCGCTTTGCTTGATGCGCGTGGCTTCCAAGTTTCTAAACGTATTGGCCAGCCCGGCGATTACGTGATTGAGCGTGCGTTCGTAGAAAAATAATGATTGCGACCTTGTGCGGGCGATGTAATGCCGCATTTTAAGCAATATGGCCGTTACCCTGATTGAGGGGTACGGCCATTTTTTATGCATAGATTCACCTGATTAGCGGGATAGCTCAGCAAAAATCATTTCAAATTTTAAATACGTGAAAACCGTCATCCCCGAGTGTTTTTATCGGGGATCCAGCTATTTTGAGTACAGAGTGACTGGATTCCCGCCATCCGTGGGATGACGCTTCAATAAGCGGAGCTAAGCCGCTAATCAGGTAGATTCATTACAGGGCTGATGGGCATGCAAAGAGATTTAGCTATTGGTTCAAAAATCATGGTGATTGGCTGTAGTGGCTCGGGTAAAAGCACTTTGGCTAGAAAACTGGCTAAGCAATTAAAAATCATAGACATTGATTTAGATTCCTTATATTGGCAAGCAAACTGGACGCCATCAGAGCCGGATAAGTTTAGAAGCGAGGTTAATCACGCTATAAAATCTAGCCCTAGTTGGGTGATACATGGCGGTTATCATCAGGTTAAAGATTTAACTTGGGGCAATGCCGATACCGTTATTTTTTTGGATTACTCACGCGCCGTAGTCATGTGGCGGGTGATTAAACGCTCTATTGCTAGGGCCATAAATAAAGAAGTGCTTTGGAATGGCAATACAGAAACAATGGTTAAAAATTTTTTGAGTAAAGATTCAATCATTTTATGGGCTTGGAATAGCTATGCAATAAGAAAATCACAATTTAATCAATTTATTGCAGATCCGAAATATAAGCATATAAAACTACTGCAATTTAAACGGTCAGCAGATTTAGAGCGTTTTCTTGCAGATTTTTTGCCGTAAGCCACCCTATTTATGGTGGCTCTGCTGGTTTTAACTCCCAGCCCTTGGTGCCAGCAAAATCACCGCCATGCCGATCAGCATCATGATGCAGCCTGTTATATCCCAACGATCTGGCTTAATGCCATCAACTTGCCATAGCCAAAGCAGCGCAACACTCACATAAACGCCACCATAGGCGGCATAGACTCGGCCGGTCGCTGCGGGGTGTAAGGTGAGTAGCCAAACAAATAGCGCAAGGCTGATTGCGGCGGGTAGTAGTAGAAGCACAGATCCCACTTTGCGTAACCACAAATAGGGAAGATAGCAGCCGACGATTTCGCAGAGCGCAGTGGCGGCAAAGAGGAGTAGTGTTTTGAAGAAGTGTTCCATGATGGAGTCGATTTTTGCTAGGGGCCTATTAAAGCATAAATGGCGCGAATAGCTTGGCTGAAAAATAATGATGCAACAAGCTAGCACAGGCACAAGTGGTGTATCTTGCCTGCGCTGTGAGGATGTGTTGCCATGCGCATGGGCAACATGCCCACCCTAAATTAAAGGCTGCTATGTGGAAGAAAATTCGAATTACTATTTTGTTGCTGATTTTGGCTAAAGCAGCCCAGATGACTTGGCTGGATAAGGGCGCAACAGAATGGAAGCAGGGCTTGTATGTGGCTGTGTACCCAGTGAATGTAAACAACAGCCCTGAGGTGAGCGCTTATCTAAGCAGCTTAAGTAAAGATGATTTTGAGCCGCTGGCGCAGTACTACTCTAAAGAGGCTGAACAATATCGCCTAGGGATACACCGGCCGATTGAGTTGCAGCTAGGGGCGGAGGTAAAAGTGATTCCACCTGCGCCACCTGCGGATGGCAATATCTTTAGCATCATTATTTGGAGCCTAAAGTTTAGATATTTTGCTTGGAATAACAGCCAAAAGGTGAGCGTGCCACCGGATATTCGCCTGTATTTACTCTATTACGATCCGGCCACCCATCCACAGCTCAGCCACTCCACGGCGCTAAATAAAGGCCGTATTGGGCGGATTAATCTATTTGGGGATAAGCGTTACGCTAAGCAAAATCTTGTGATTGTGGGGCATGAGCTGTTACATACCCTAAATGCCACGGATAAATATGATTTGAGTAGCAATATGCCAATCCACCCTGATGGCTTTGCCGAGCCGGATCGATCACCACTCTATCCACAAGCTTTTGCTGAGCTGATGGGCGGGCGCGTTCCTGTTAGTGAGGCTTTGGCCACCATCCCTGATAATTTGAGCCGTACAATTATTGGTGAAAAAACGGCGAGGGAAATTGGCTGGTTAAGGCAGGAGCAGGCTCATTAAGATTGCGCTTTCCATGGGTTTTACTTTACAAAAGCTTTCGTAAAATATTGATTTTGATTAAGGATTTTGCCGTGGGGCAAGCATAAAATAGCTAAATAAATGCGAGTTAATAAATTTATATGGCTTGAAATACTCAATAATTGGCATAATTTTTAACTCATTGAGCGAGCAGTCAGGCAGCTTGTATTGCGCAAGGATAGCCTTGGCAAGCACAAGTTTTAGCCTAGATAAGAGGTGCCCCATGTTTTCTGAAAAATTTGAACTGATTGTTTCTTTGGTGGTAGTGCTTGTTTGGCTGGTGATTACTGGGCATTTATTCTCACCTTTGCTACAGCATTTACTTGGGCAGGGAAGTCATTATTTTTAGCGGGATGGGCGGCTTGTGCTTGGCTAAAAAATATTCGGCAGCAGCTCTATAAGCGCAGTGATGCTTTATCAAGGATAATCCCTGCGCTTAAATAAATGAATGTGAAACGACCATGCTGATTGAACATCCCGCCTTGCACGGCCTTGCTACTTACTTTGCCCGCTATCAATCGATGTTGAAAGCCGTTGCAGAGCAGGGCGAGCGCTTCCATGCCAGTGCCCAACAAAGCTATGCGGCCAAGGTGTTTGAAAAGCTGGCTGAGTTAGAGCTTGATCTAAGCAATTTGGCCATCGCTAGCCACTTTATCCGAGCGCTAAGCCCCGCCGATCGCCCTGAGATTTACCGCTACCATGAAGAAAATTTTATGCTGCGCTTGGCCGCTATCGTAGAAAAAGCACAGCGGCTAGTGGGCATGGCGCTGTTACTTAAAGCTGAAAAATGTGAAGGCGCTGCCGGTACGGTATTTGTGATCAGGGCGGTGAAAGATAACTACCCAGAGATCGCCCTTAGCCTAGAAAGATTGGCTGCATTGGCGGCCAAGCAGCAGAAGCTGCGTCATCAATCGCCTTATTTAAATCTATCGCTGGCTATTGCTGCCGAGTGGGAGTCAGATTATTTTAGCCAGCAGGCCAACTTACTGGATGAGCTAACGGATAAGGCCACTCAAGCGCTGAATGCATTACTCTTGGCGATGAGCGCGGTGTTTGCTTTACTGTGATTTTTAAAGAAAAAAAGCAGCAAGCCTTGGGGTTTAACACCCTTAGCTTGCTGCTTTTTTATTAAGACCCGTTAGAAGCGAGGTTTTTAAGTTTTATACTTTTGATAACTTGATACTCGTGGCTTCAGCCGTCAGGTAACCTACCGCGCAAGCAAATTTGTTTTTGTAATTGCTGTTAACAATTGGGTTAACGGCTGCAATTGCCGCTTTATCCATTGAGCTAATCCATTCGCCTGGGTGTTGGAAGTTGCTCATGATGTAAGTCCAGCCATTCACATCATCTGCAACCACCAGACCTGTGGCCTCTGCACCTGCAGGCATAGACATCAGGCGTGAGAGCACTTTAGTGTCAACATTGTAAGCCCACACAAAGTTATTCACGTGTTGGCCACTGTCTTCACCAATAAACAGTGTGCGCAGTTTTTCAGAAAACTTCAGATTGTCTGGGTTGGCAATCTTGTCTGGATTAGCAGTGTTGCCTAAGGCATCGGCTTTAATGTCTTCACCCAAGATCAGTGCCTTGGTTTTTACGGGCACCCATTCGCTGTTAATGGCTGCGCCAGCAGTGTCTTTTTGGCCGCCAGTTAAGGTGTGTGCCATCACGCCACCGGCTTTCAATGCTTGATCTAAGCTTACATTGTAGGCTTCGTTCCAAGCAGAATTGCCCTTAATCATTGAGCCCTGAATGTTTTGCAGCGCAGAGTAGGCGATCTTGTCTTTGGCGTTAACTGTCGTGCCTTCCATTTTAGTGAAAGCCATACTTGCGCCAACATAGCTTGCGTAGCGGTGTGTTTCTAAGAAGGCCGCTGCTTTTTCCATGCCTGGCTTAATCTTGATCCACTGCACGCTGCCGCCGGCATTGATCTTAGTAAAGCTCGCATCCGCTGGGTCTTTAGTCGCCACGGTCATGATGTCGATTGGCTTTAGTGTATCTGCCATCTTTTCGATTTCAGCGCTGGTGGCCGAGCCGAGCTTAATCCAAGTCAGTGCTGCGCCTTCTGCTTTGGTATCGAGCGAGAAGCCTGCGCCTACTTTAGCCACGTAAAGCGAGCCAGCAGACAAATCTTTTTCTTTATCGGCCACAAAAATAAATAGGCCACTATTGGTGGCATCGTCACCCATTAAAGCGGTGCGGTTATCTGGCATGACTTGAATCAGCTCGTGCGAGATACGGCCCATGCAGTAATGTTTTTTGATTGAGCCCGTGCCATCGGGGTTTACTGTGACTTCTGGCAGGTGGCCGTAGTGGTAAGGATTGGCTTTGGTTTCATCGCCGAATACATTTTTGCTGAAGGCTTTAAATTGCGCATCTGTGGCGGCAGTAAAAGCATCTGGCTCGTACTCTTCGCTAGAAAGGTGTGTGTTCCAAGGGGACATGCTGGCACCACAGGTGATCCATAGCATATGTGCCGCCGAGGTATCTACATTGTGGTATTTAACCAGTGTCAGCTTACCTGTGGCTTGATCTTGATCTAATGTCAGCACGGCGATAGGGGAAGGCAGCTGGCCATACATGCTCTTGCCTGCCTGATTATTTGAGGTGTATTCAAACTGAACAACCGCAAACACTGCCTTGCCTTTGATACCGGCAACCGTTGCTTTATCTAGGTTGATCAAGGAAGTGCCGTCGGCACAATCAGAGAAAAACTGTCTTTCAAGCCCTGGCAGGGATGTATCTAGAATTGGTTTGTTGTTGATATCAACATAACCACCGGAAAGGTTGTAACCACCTTTACCATCAGGAACGTAATCACCGGTGATAAAGAAAGGGTTGTAAGCTAATTTAAAGCTTTGTGTGCTGCCATCGCTGAGCTTTACATTTAGTGTGGAGCCCACACTGGTCGTGCCCATTGCAAACGGATCTGCAATGCCAGGCGCTGCCATGCTGCTAAAGCTGGCGGAATCAAAGCTAACCGTGGCCGGAGCGGTTACTGCAGGTGTATCACTATCCCCACCACAGGCGGTTAGCAACATGGATGCAGCAGATACAGAGCCCAATGGCAGTAGTGGAATGCTGGAAAGTAGTTTTAAGGCTTGACGGCGGGAAGCTTGCATATCATCTAACAATTTATAACTCCTTAGAATTTTCGCTCATATAAATAGCCTTGCCAAATGCCTGATTGAGCATGAGCTGGTAGCTGTTGCGCGTAAGTTAACGCGTTTACATGACAAGTTCATGACATATATCTAAGGCTTTTTTTATGATTTTTTGTGCTTTAAAGTTTGAAATGTTGTGATTTTTTGTAAGCTACAAGGGAGGTATATTGAGTAACTATTTAATTAAATTTATTTAGTTGAAAGTTTTGTGAAATATTTTTGAGCGAAAAATACACGCACCCATGTTCTGCAATTTTGCTACTAAGCTTGAGAATACAAATGGCTGGCATCGCTTGAATCCGCTGATTAACTCGCTCACTGATCCTAAAATAGGCAGCAGGCCTGCTGCTCGTGTTTTTTAAAGTAGCTCTAAAAGATAAGCAAAAAAAACCGCTATTTCCAATCTTTTGGAAAATAGCGGGCTGTTTTATGCTTACAAAAAAGAATTAACCGCAGGCTCCAACATAGCCGCAAGATACACAGCGGCTGCAGCCATCGACCTTTTGTAAGGCATAAGCGCCGCATTCCGGGCATTTTTTGCCCGTGGCGATATAGCTGATTGGGCTGCTGTCGGCGCTGTTGGCCAAATCATCGATGGCGTAATCCTGATGCTTTTGCTTAAAGCGCTCGGCCAGTATCTGGGTTGGTACTTGGTTACCTGCAGCATCTACAAAGCCGCGTTTCATCAGGGTGCGCTGTAATGAGTAACCAATGGCCGCTACTTCAGAATCATGAAATAGTGGTGCTTGGCTGCCGTCATCTTTAGTAATCATGCCGCAGCGTACTGGGCCTTTATCCCAGACCACTTCACGCAAATCGGCTAAAGCCTTGGCGATGGAGCCACCGGAGCGCGCCGCCATGGATAACAACCGCATGCTGGCGGTAATCCACTGCTGATCTTCGCTCTTTTGTCCTGCAGGCATAAAAAACTCAAATGGGCGTTCGATGGTGACCAATTCGCCACCCACCATGCCGGTGATATGGATAAAACTAACGGTAAGGTAAACAATTTTTTTGCCTTCATAAGTCATGTACTGCACTTTAGAAGTCACTGATTCTAGATCGCCAAGTGGGCGGCGATCAAATTGCTTACGCAGTAAATCATCATCAGGCGCCATGGCTTCAACAGGAGCTTCGCTGGCGATCGATAGCACGCTGCCCAGCACACTGTTCGGGCGATACGTGGCTAGGCCTTTTAGCCCTGCACGCCATGCGTCCATATAGAGATTTTGGAAGTCTGCGTAAGGGTAGTCAGCCGGCACGTTGACTGTTTTGGAGATGGCCGAATCCACAAAGGGCTGTACTATTTGTAGCATCTTCATATGATCGCTGGCCGACATATTCAGCGCGGTGACAAAGGGGGCGGGCAGTTTGCTATCGCTCGATACATCGTGGCCCATCTGGCGGTACAAGCGCCAAGCGTGATCGGCTACTTCATAAGTTTGTGTCGTGCCATCGTTCATGCGTTTTTTACGGTTGTAAACCCATGAAAAAGCAGGCTCGATGCCATTGGAGGCGTTATCGGCAAAGGCCAGCGTAATGGTGCCGGTAGGCGCAATCGATAAGAGGTGGGAGTTACGCAAACCATGCTTGGCAATCGCCGCACGAATCGCCTTAGGTAGGCGTTTAGCAAAGTTTCCCGCAAGATATTGCGTGCTATCAAATAGGGTAAATGCGCCTTTTTCTTTGGCTAAATCTACCGAGGCCAAATACGCTGCATCGCGCATCACTTCTGAGATTTGCTGTGCCAGCGCGCGGCCCGCATCCGAATCGTAGCGCAGGCCCATCATCACTAGCATGCTGCCAAGGCCTAGATAGCCCAGACCAATGCGCCGCTTAGACATCGCCTCGGCTTTTTGCTGCGGCAATGGCCATGCGGTGGCTTCCAGCACATTATCCAGCATGCGAATCGCCACGCTAACAACCGCTTGGAATGCTTCAAAATCAAAGCTTACATCGCTAGCAAAAGGTGATTTTACAAAGCGGGTGAGATTGATCGAGCCTAGGCAGCAGCAGCCGTAATCGGGTAAAGGCTGTTCGGCGCAAGGATTGGTGGCTTCGATGGTTTCGCAGTAATACAGGTTGTTATCGCTATTCATGCGCGATAAAAATAAGATGCCCGGCTCGGCGTGATCGTAAGTGGATTTCATCACCTCATCCCACAGCGCGCGGGCACGGATGGTTTCGTGTACCCAAATACCGTCTTCACGCTGATAAGCGCCAGCGGCTTTACGCTCTTCGCTTGGCTCGGCTTTGTGGACTAAGCAAAAATCGCTATCGTTGCTGACCGCCTGCATAAACTCATCGGTCACGCCGATCGAGATATTAAAATTGCTTAAGCCGCCTTGGTCTTTAGAGCGGATAAATTCCAGAATATCCGGATGATCGCCACGCAATACGCCCATTTGCGCACCACGCCGCGCACCGGCGGATTCCACCGTAGAGCACGAGGCATTAAACACCTGCATAAACGAAACGGGGCCGGATGCGCGCGAGCGTGTGCCACGTACTAGCGAATCTTTAGGCCGAATGGTGGAAAAATCGTAGCCTACCCCACCGCCTCGGCGCATGGTTTCTGCTGCATCTGATAGCGCGGTGTAAATGCTGGGCTTGCCATCGCTATGGCCAGACACCGAATCACCCACTGGCTGCACAAAGCAATTAATTAGCGTGGCGCGTAAATCCATCCCCGCCGCAGAGTTAATCCGCCCAGCCGGAACAAAGCCATTTTGCTGCGCCCACAAAAATTTCTCTCCGTAGTAAGCCTGTAGATCAGGCTGCTCTACTAAGGCCAAAGCAGTGGCTACACGCTCTTGTACATCGCTAATGCTGGCTTCTGTGCCTTTGGCATACTTTTCTAGAAGTACATCGAGAGAAATTTCTTGCGGGGCCATGATGGTATTTCCTAAATGATTAATAGTGTTCGGTGTGATGCGGTACTGCGTTATGGTTCTTGGGGGCGGGGCAATATAGCAGGTTTTTTACTGCTTTCTGTTGCTCAAAAACAATATCTGATCAGCGTAACAAGATGAGGGTTTTTCAATTGTGTTTTTGCTAGATAGGGTGGTGGATCTGTGATTTTTTACCAAGCAGCGTTGATTAGTTGCCCGTTCTGCGCATATTACGATGTTTAGCTGAGCTTGATTAGAGGCTATGTTGTTGTGTGTAATTAATGACACTAATTTAATTGTTTATTTTAATGGGTATTGGTTAGTTGTTTTTTTATTTAAATATTTTTTAATGGTTGAGTAATTTTTTTAAAAATTAATATAATTTATATTTTTAAAGAAGTATAAATTATATTCCATGATTATGTATTTTTCTTAAGCTGATCATAAATATTGTAGGGCAGGAGAAGCTCTGTATTACTTGCGGGTTTCTCCCGCCCTACAAAATAAAAATAGGAAGCGGTGCTAAAAAAATCATTTAAATAGACGTTATTGAAGAAAAGACATAATCAGGTGGTTTTTTATAAAGGGAGTCTGTTTTCTCGGATTTCTTGTAAAAAAGATAAGCACGCTATCTTATTTTGGCTATTGTTATAATTGATTGTGTTTTTTTATTTGATCTTAAGCTGTTTTTTTGCATGTATGATTTTCATCGATAGGATGTGCGAAAAATGAAACTTAGAACACGGATACGGATTATTGTCATTGCCGCATTTTTGGGCATTATCATTGTGGGCGCTGGTAGTTTATACCAGCTGCGTCAAAGTATGATGCAGGAGCGTCGAGCGCAAATTATTCAGCTGCTGGATTTGGCGAAAGCACAATTGACGCATTTTCAGGAATTAGAAACCAGCGGCAAGCTGAGCCGTGAAGAGGCGCAAAGCCGTGCTAAAGAGGCCTTGGCTGCGCAAAGAGCGGGTAGTACTTATTTCTTTATTCGCAGCATGACGGATGATACTTTTGTATTTCATATTGATCCCAAGCGTATGGGTAAGCCTGATCCGGGGGCAAAATCGCCGGATGGTAGAACGGCAGTTCAGGTTATTCGTGACGGTTTGGCTGAAAGTAAAGACGGTAAAGCATTTGCTTTAACCTATGTTGCGCGGCCAGGAAGCGAGGATAAAACGATATATCCAAAGTTAAGCGGTGTTATTAAGTTTGAGCCTTGGGGCTGGATTCCAGGTACTGGGTTTTATCTGGATGATATTGATCGCCTGTTTTGGAATAGTGCAATAAAGATGTTGGTGGCAGGCTTGGTGATCCTTGCAGTGGTGGGGACGCTAGCAGTGGCTACAATGCGCAGTATTTTAGGGCAACTGGGTGGGGAGCCCCAAGAGGCGGCGGATATTGCGCAAGGTATTGCCAATGGTGATTTAACCCGGCAGATTGAAACGCAAGCAGGCCATAATAGTTTAATGGGTTCTATGCGCTCTATGCAGCAGGGCTTACACGATATGGTCCAGCGTTTTAATCAGGCGTCATCCACTTTGGCCCATGCGTCTCAGCAATTAAATAAAGAGACGGAGCAAATTAGCCGAGGTAGTCAGATGACGTCGGAAGCAACGTCTTCCACTGCCGCGGCAATTGAGGAAATGACGGTAAGTATCAGCCATATTTCATCCAGCGCTAGGGAAACAGAAGTCAATTCTCAGCAGGCTGCAGAGCTGGCCACTGAGGGAGAAAAAATGGCTCAGCATGCTGCAGACGAGATTCGCCGCATTTCTGGAGATATTGGCACTGCCGCGGGGCTGATTCGTGGTTTGGTTGAACGCTCTCGAGAAATTGACAGCATGAGCGCGGTGATTAAAGAAATTGCTGATCAAACCAATTTGCTAGCCCTAAATGCTGCCATTGAGGCTGCACGGGCTGGCGAGCAGGGAAGAGGGTTTGCTGTGGTGGCAGATGAGGTGCGCAAATTAGCAGAGCGTACAAGCGGTGCAACACAAGATATTACCCGCACGATTCGTGCCGTGCAGGAAGATACGGATATTGCTGCAGGCTCAATGGATGGCGTGCAAAGACAGGTCGAATTGGGTGTTGATCTAGTAGAAAAAGCGGCTGTGGCCTTACGTGAGATCAATAGCGTGACACGCGCCACTTTAGAAAAAATACGGGATGTAGCCAATGCAACTCAGGAACAAAGCCAGGTGAGTAACAGCATTGCTGGCAATGTGGAGCGGATTGCTCAGATGGTGGAAGAATCGGATGCCTCTGTGCAAGCGGCCCATGAGCAGGTGCGCAGCCTTGACGAGCTTGCCCGCGAGCTGCATCAGGCTGCGGCAAAATTCAGGCTGTAGGCATGTACTGCTCAGGGGGGGAAACTGAACAGGCCTACGTTTTCTCAGGGTAGAGGTTGCGATGCAAACGGAATCAAATCTTTAGCCGCTTGCCTTGAGTTGAGCGAAGGGGGGGATCTCATTAGAACCCACTCAAGGCTCACCCTTAATAAACCTGATCATAAAAAGCCCCTGCTAATAAAAGGCAGGGGCTTTTAAATTTGAAATCTGCAGCAGTTTGTTAAACAAATAAATAGTGTTTACTTCAGCTTCACATTCCAGTTCTTTTCCACGCACTTCACGTAATTGCCTTCGATCAGTGCGTTGTATGGGGTTTGGTAATCTACCAGCTGGCATTGGTTTTCTTGACCTGCATTCCAGGTTTTTTCCCAATAGATGGCGTAGGCGGCGGAGCTGCCTTTTTCGAAGCGCTGCATGCCGGTGCACTTCATCGATTCTTGTTTAATATCCCAACCTAAATCACGCGCAAACTCGGTGTAGTAGTCGATGCGGTTTTTGGCTGCTGGTTTTAGGGTGGCGTCTTGGCATTCGGCATTGATAATTTGGATGGTGGTAGGGAAGTCGTTACCCAAGCCACGCGATTTATCAAAGTCGTTTGGTACCCAGGTGCCGTCAATCACGTGCAGCATGGATGGCTTAGGCGGCTGTGGGTAGGCAAAGAAGAAGGTGGCGGAGGCCATATTCAACCAGCTTTCAGCCACTTGATCAGGCTCATTCAGCAGCTTAGTTTGATCGCCATTAAACATGGCTTGCGAGAACGGGCCATAGTTGTAGTTATATGAAAGCTGCTTTGCGCCGCGGCCATAATACTTTTTAAAGCTGCCGTCAGCATTCTTGCCGCAGGTCCATACGCCGTTAAAGACGGGATCGGTACATTCAGTGTTGTAGCCGCAGCCGGTGCCGGTTTCGGTGCAACCCATTTCACGTACATGCACTAGGGCTTGACGCCATTCATCTATGCCGTATTGGGTAACGCTGTGGCCGCCAGTTTCTTGGGCAAAGTGCGCAAACATGGTGGCAAGTGAGCGGCGGCAGATTTGGTCTGCATTGCGCCCATCGCTGTAGTCATCACATATGCCTGGGAATTTAGCTACGGCCTGTAAGAAGCGTTGATAGGTGTAGCTTGGGTGGCGCACTGAGAAATAGTAATTAAATTTTTGCTCAGGAACCAGTGCTTCTACGCGTTTTACATTGATTGGGTTGTCGCTTTTGCCTGCTGCAACTGCATCAACGATGGCATTGCTGGCGGTGCGCACTGAGGCTTTTACCTTTCGGAAAAAGTCATTATTAGTCAGTACTGCCTCGTAGGCTTGGGCTTGGGCCAGCGTTGGAATGCCGCCGTTACCCGTATTGGGAGGGGGGGTAGCGCCGCCACTTGATGATCCACTGCATACTCCGCTATCGTTCCAAGTGGTGCTTTTACCTGGCTCTTCACCGGCATTAACCCACCATTTTGCAGTGTAATTATGCCCTAGATAGCCGACGATGCTGCCGCCTGCATAGCTGCTGCTAGATACCCAGTTGGCTTTACATGCTGTACCACTTGGTGCAGGTGTTGGAGCTGCCGTTGGTGTTGGTACTTGGGTTGGAACTGCTGTTGGTGCAGGGGTTGGTACTTTGGTCGGCACGGGTGTTGGTGCAGGCGTTGGTACTTGAGTTGGAACTGGCGTAGTGCCGCTTACTAATTCCCACGTCCCCCATTGCTCGGCACCTGGCATATTGCCTTGAGTCCACCACTTGGCTTTCCACGTTTGGCCTTTATAAGTAGCGGTATTGCCTGCGGTGTAGGTACTGCTGGCGCTCCAGTCTGCCGCCATAACGGATGCGCTGATCAGCATCGCGGCAAGTAGGGCCGTGAGTTGTAGCGTGGTTTTCATTAGGTCTCGCTCCATCCATAAAAATCTGAGTTGCATCGCTAAGGCTTAGGCTAAACCTCAGTGCAAGTTCAGGTTTAATAAGGTTTGCTGGCTATACGCCAGTCTGGCTTATATTGAAGTGGTATCTTCAATTGTCGTTGTAAGGTTTGCTGATGTTAGCATTTGTACCTGTGGTGTCAATGACTACGACATCTCATTTGGTATTTTTTTAGAGAAAAGTTGATTTTGATGCTGGGCTTTAATTTGACACAATTTTATGCCAATAATGGCGAATTCATTGTGTTTGCAGATAGTTGCTGTTTCTCTGCGCTGCAGGGGGATCGCTGCAGCGCAATAAAAAGGTGAGTATTATTGAGGGAGAGTGTTCTAGCAAGCTGAAGGCATGCGCATTCGGTGGATTGGGTGATAAGTGGTATTGCTAGCCTTATAATTTTGGTACGTATACACAATAAATTCGGCCTGAGGCGGCGTTAATAGTGGGTTTGAATCCGGTATACTGCAGCGTTGATTCACTTGCTGCCGAGATGTCCATGCGTGTTGTTGCCCTGCTTTGTGCTCTATTGATTAGCTTAACTGCTTATGCAGAAGACGCTCCCTTGCCGTTTGATGTGCCCTCTGCTGCGCCCGTGATTCAGCGTACGGCAGTGAGTAAGCCTGCGACTAGATCTGTAGAACGGCAGGCAAATAGCACTAAAATTTCTGCCAAATCGCATCGAGCCGCTAAGAAGCATACGTCTTCAGCCAAACAAAGAAGCTCGGTATCGGGGGCAAAAAAGCATAAGGTGAAGGGGGCAAAGGTGAATGCCAATCAAACAAAAAAAACTAAGGGCAAGGTGGTGAGCATTTCGCGGCATACTCCGCCTACTAAAGGGCATAAGGCCGCTCGCGCAAAACACACGACCAAGCGTAAAGTGGCTACACATAAAAAGCGCTAATGACTGCTGTAATTAAATGCATAAAAAATGGCAGCGTTATCGCTGCCATTTTTACGTCAACTTAGGATTTTTTATTGGTTTAAATGCTTGCATTCCTTTTCAGTAAAAAATAAGGATAACCGCTATAATTTATACGTTAGCCTATGTTTAAAATAATAATATAGGCGCCTATTCTTACTGATGCCCTCTATGCCTCTTTTCTTGCTACGCTCTATTATTCTTATCAGCTTATGTTGTTTACCACAGGCCATCTTCGCTGCGCAGCTAAGGGTGCTGGTGTTAGATGGCGATCAGATGCCTTGGATGCAGGTGGAAAAAGGTAAGCTGAATGCAGGTTTGTACGCTGATTTGGGTGTAGCCCTAGCGCAAAAAATGAGACGAAAAGTTAGTTTTACTATCTTACCGCGTAAGCGTTTGGCCCTTGCCTTAGAAAAGGGGAGTGCTGATTTAATCTGTAACTATATCCCTGCTTGGATGCCTGGTGCTTTCGACTGGAGTGTGGGGTTTATTCCTAATACGGAATTACTGATTAGCGCGCAGTCAGCGAATAAGCCAGATTCTTTAGCTGAATTTGCCCACGTTCGAATTGGTACCGTGTTGGGTTATGCCTATTTAGAGTTGGATCAAATCTTAGGTAAGTATTTTTTGCGGGATGACGCGCCAACGATGCATAATAATCTACTTAAATTGGCTGCTGGGCGAATTCAGCATTTGGTGATTAATCAATTTGAATTGGAATACCAGCAGCGCTTAGGGCTATTTAAAACGCCATTACATCCTTATACGGTATTAAGGGCCTATAAGGGGCAATGCGCGGTTTCTAGAGTGGGGCAAGTCAGTGTGGCAGAAGTGAATCGGGCGATTGCCCTTTTGCAAAGTAGCCATGAATTAGCACAGATCATGGGAAAGTATCGCTAAAATTGACTGTTCCCCATGCTTTGCATATTGCACAAAGCATGGGGTATTTTTTAGGCAGATATCTTGGCTAGCTCGGTAAAATAAGTTGGGAAAGTTTTGGCTGTGCATTGTGGATCATTAATCCGCACCGCTACTCCTGTGACTGCTACCAGCGAGAAACACATGGCCATGCGGTGATCGTCGTAAGTATCAATCTCAGCATGGGCGATCAGTGTGTCAGGCGGGGTGATGGTAATAAAATCCTTTCCCTCAATGACTGTTGCACCCACTTTACGCAGCTCGGTGGCCATGGCGCTGAGGCGGTCGGTTTCTTTGACGCGCCAGCTGGCAATGTTGCTTAAGGTGGTTGGGCCTTTGGCAAAAAGGGCGGTAATGGCTAAGGTCATGGCGGCATCGGGGATATGGTTCATATCTGCATTGATGCCTATCAATTGACCGCTGGCCGGTGGTGCTGCCTCAATATAATTGCTGCCCCAAGTGATTTCTGCCCCCATTAAGCCCAGTGCTTCGGCAAAGCGTTTATCGCCTTGAATGCTATCTGCGCCCATGCCGGTGACGCGCACCTTACCGCCACCGATTGCCCCTGCGGCTAAAAAGTAAGATGCGGATGAGGCATCGCCTTCTACATCAATCTCGCCTGGGCTTTGGTAGCTTTGCCCAGCAGCAATCGTGAAGCTGCTCCAGCCATTTTGCTCAACCTGTACGCCAAATTTAGCCATTAGTTTAAGGGTGATGTCGATATAGGGCTTAGAGATTAGTTCGCCAATGACTTTAATGGTGACCGCCTCGCCTGTGAGGGGCAGAGCCATCAGGAGCGCTGTTAAAAATTGGCTAGATACATTGCCCTTTACTTTGATTGTTTGGCCGTTATAGCTGGCGGGTTGAATGGCTAGTGGCGGGTAGCCTTCTACAGCGGTGCATTCAATCAAGGCACCGGCCTCACGTAGCGCATTGACTAAATCGCCAATTGGGCGCTCGTGCATGCGGGCCACGCCGCTCAAGGTGTAGTGGCCTTGGCTAAGTGCTAGGGCTGCAGTGAGCGGGCGAAAAGCAGTGCCAGCATTGCCTAAAAATAATTCAGCCGCTTTAACCGGAAACACGCCTGCTGCGCCCTGCACGATGAAATCACGACTATCGCCTTCCTGCTCCCATTTAATCCCTAAGGCCTTCAGTGCCTCCAACATATAGTGGATATCATCTGCAGCCAGTAAGCCTTTTACCGTGGTGGTGCCTTTGGCCAGAGCGGCCAGCAAGAGCGTACGGTTGGAAATACTTTTGGAGCCAGGCAGGGCAACGGTGCCGTTGACACGGGCGATAGGGGCGAGGTCTTTGTATTCCATGGGGCATTCCGTATTGAAGGTCGGTTGGATGGTCGTTGCAGGACAGGGGCAAAGTATTGGCGCAGGTTGCGCATGCTTATTTTATGGGGAGAACGCTGATACGAACAGATGTACGGCAAAAATAATGAGTATGAAGATCATGCCGGCAGCGGCTGCAGACATGATCTCTATTGAAATGGTTTAGTCCCGATCGTGCCCGCGTCCGTGCCCATTACCATTACCTTTACCATGGCCATGCTGTTTATGACCTTTGTGGTCGTCATCATCTCTGCCGCGATACTCATCACGATAGCGAGGCACTACTTCATTGTTGTACCAGCTTTCTTGTACAAAATAGACGGGTCGAGCACAGGCGTTATATCTGCCGCAGTGTTTGGACCAGTTTTTTGCGTGCCCAGGTGGAACCACTAAATACAAAGGGGGTTGAGCTACGGTGACTTGCTGGATAATTCTGGGCTCACGGTAGATCAGTTGGGGTTGCGGATAATTGCCAATATCTAAGCGCCCATAAAACCCAGCTTGTCCAAACTGTACAGAAACACCCGCATCGGCAGCCCAAGCGCTGGAGGATATAAGTAGAGCCAGTGCAATGCCTGTCTTGCTAATATATTTATTCATGATGTACCTAATGGCGCAGTGAGCAATTCAATCAACATACACTTAGGGCAGTAATGAATCCACTGCTGTTAATACCCTGCTTGATTCTAGTTGATTAAGGCAGTTCATATGCTTGAGTGGGCAAACTCTAGCAAAACAAGGGCTGCATTCTAAATCTAAGGTCACAATTGTGGCGTTTCTGGATAAAGGCGGGGTAAATTCGGGTGAGCTGGAGCCATAAATAGCGACCAACGGCCGCTCTAGCGCCGCAGCCACATGCATTAGGCCAGAGTCATTACTGACCACTACTTGGGCAAATGACATCATATCAATGGCTTCAGCTAGCGATGTTTTACCGCAGTAATCAATCACCTCGGGCGCGCCGGCCAAAATTTCATCGGCAATTTCGCGGTCTTTGTTTGAGCCAAAGATACAAATCTGAAAACCACGCTCAATCAATGTTTTTGCAAGTGCGGCCATATGGCTACCAGGCCAGCGTTTAGCGGGGCCGTATTCAGCACCTGGGCACAGCGCGATCATAGGCTTGTGGGTATTAAAGCCTAGCTTAGCGCTGCTGGCATGGCGTTCTTGCTCGTTAACCACCAGGTGAGGGAAGGGTACGGGGCGCTGCACGGGCTGGTTTACATCTTCTGCTAAGGCAGCAAAGCGCTCAACCATCTTGGGTAAGGCCAGCGGATCAAGTACGCGGGTGTCATTAAGTAAGCCGTAACGTGATTCACCTACCCAGCCCGTACGGGTTTTGATGCCACTAAATAAGGGCACCAGTGCCGATTTAAGTGAGTTTGGCAGCACAATCACTTGATCGTAACCGCGTGTTTTCATTTGCCGCGCGAGTGCCCATCGCGCACCCAGCTTGAGCTCACCGTGGCCAAAGGGCGTATCAAAGGATTCGCTGACTTCGGGCATGCGGGCGTGCAAGGGGCGCGTCCATGCTGGAGCAAGCACATCTAAAATAAGGCCAGGATAACGCTGATGTAGTCGACGATAAAGTGGCTGCGCCATAATGGCGTCACCTACCCATGCTGGGGCAATAATCAGGATTTTTTTCATATGCTCTGGAGGTAAAACGAGCAGGCCGAGCTTTAGCCTACGGCTTGCTTAGCAGGCTTTAGGAAGGGGGTGACGGGTGTCGAATACACGAGCCCCGTCCATATCGCTTTAAGGGCTTAGTGACCTTTAACGACTTCACCTGCTTTGAGGCGGTAATGCGTACCACAGTATGGGCAAAGTGCCTCACCATTTTTGGCTACAGGCAAAAAGACACGCGGATGGGAGTTCCAGCTCAGCATATCCGGCATAGGGCAATGCAGAGGTAAATCGCTGGCGAGTACTTCGATTTCGCGTTGAGTGTTTTCTTTGAGTTCCATGGGTTTTCTCTTTCATGCTCGGTGATAACGATCACCATAGTTCAAGGGGGCGGATGCTCCACCCCCTAATAAATATTAAACCAGTGTCAACCAGTCTTCATGCAAAGGATCTAAGCCTTTTACACAATCAAAATAGCGTTTTTGTAGCCGTTCAGTAATCGGGCCGCGGCTACCAATGCCAATTGGGCGATTATCTAGCTCACGAATCGGAGTGACTTCAGCGGCAGTACCGGTAAAGAAAGCTTCATCTGCGGTATAAACTTCATCGCGGGTGATGCGTTTTTCGATGACCTCAATGCCTTCTTCTTTGGCCAGCGTGATCACCGTGCTGCGGGTGATGCCGTCCAAACAGCTAGAGACATCCGGTGTATAGAGTTTGCCTTTTTTGACGATAAATAAATTTTCGCCAGCCCCTTCAGATACATAGCCTTCGGTGTCGAGCAGCATGGCTTCGTCGTAACCATCTGCTGCGGCTTCTTGGTGTGCCAGAATCGAGTTCACGTAGTAACCGCTGGCTTTGGCTCGCACCATGGATACATTGACATGGTGGCGAGTAAAGCTTGATACCTTAACACGAATGCCTTTTTCTAAGCCTTCCGTACCAAGGTAAGCGCCCCAAGGCCAAGCTGCCACAATCACATTGATGGTATTGCCCGTTGCGGCAATGCCGAGTTTTTCTGAGCCAACAAAAGCCAGTGGACGTAGGTAGCAGGAGGCGAGTTTGTTCTCGCGCACCACCGTTTTTTGCGCTTCGAAGAGCTCTTCGAAGCTAAACGGAATGTTCATTTGAAAAATTTTGGCCGAATTGAATAAGCGCTCGGTGTGATCATGTAGGCGGAAAATTGCAGTGCCCTTTGGGGTTTCGTAAGCGCGAACACCTTCAAATACGCCCATGCCGTAATGCAGGGTATGGGTCAAAACGTGTGTAGTCGCGTCGCGCCATTCAACTAATTTACCGTCATACCAGATAAGCCCATCGCGATCAGACATCGACATATTGCAAACTCCTGTCTAAAGTATTTGTGAGTAAGTATTGAGTGTTTGATTGTAACTGAAAATAGGCAGGCTGTTGGCGGGCTTGCTGGATGCTTTATAAGGGTCATTCCGTCCTAATAAGGATTGGAGGATGATTTTTTACAGGAGGTGCAATTAACCTTGACGCATGCTAATGACATGTTGTTGGCATTAAAGTGTCTGCCTTTTATAAGCTCGGCTTGGTTTTTGGCTCTGTTCTTTATTAATTTTAGGTGAAGAACCTTATCTAACAGCATTTAAGTGATGGTGTGATGTCCGTTTAAGGATATTTATCTCGCATTCTTTTGATCTCGAGGTAATATAAGAAAAGTCTTATATTTAATGAAGTGAGATGTATCATGGAAGCAGATTTAGTCGACGCGTCAGAAGTACCGCTCAATGGAGAGTTAGGGTTTGTGCTGGCTGCCAGCTTGGCATTGGCCGCTTGTGGTGGTTCTGAGTCGGAGTCAAGCATTGCTGCTGTTACTCCGGTGTTAAAACCGCTAAGCGATATTGAGGCGTCACGGTTTTTGGCGCAGGCGGGGTTTGGCGGGAACCAAGATGACCTTGAGCGGTTGAAATCGTTGGGTTATGAGGGATGGCTGACTCTACAAATCAACGAAGCTCCTCCGCCTTCTCGTTGGGCTTATGGCATGCAGCTTAGAAGTAATGACTTCCCTGCATTTCAAAATTGGCAGGTCTTGCCAAATATTCTTTGGCAGAGTCTTTTTAGCGGTAAAGATGTATTGCAGCAGCGCATGACTCTCGCATTATCAGAAATATTTGTGATTAGCTACCCAGGTGTCGATGTAGCGGGCCCGATTAAGTCGCTTGTGATGGCACATTTTATGGACTTGCTACAAAAAAGCGCTTTTGGCAATTTTAGGCAGTTGCTAGAGGACGTGACGCTGAGTGTGGCGATGGGCAGGATGCTGGGTACGCTGGGCAATTTAAAAGAAGACAATAAAGGCCGTCGCCCCGACGAAAACTATGCGCGTGAGGTGATGCAGCTTTTTACTATTGGCCTTTATGAGTTAAATCTGGATGGCTCACTAAAAAAAGATAGTAATGGACAGCCTATCGAAACTTATACCTTGGATACCGTTAGCAATCTAGCGCGGGTATTTACGGGCTGGACTGCATCTTTGCAATTTAATGTGGTCAATCCCGATCTTGAAGTTTCGCATCAGCCGATGAGTCATGTGGCAGCCAATCACTCTTTGCTAGAAAAAAACTTTTTAGGCACGGTTATTCCAGCGGGAACGGCTGGCCCTGCCTCGCTTAAAATTGCATTAGATACTTTATTTAATCACCCGAATGTGGGGCCATTTATTGCGAAGCAGTTGATTCAGCGTTTTGTAAGCAGCAACCCTTCTCCTGCTTATATTTCCCGCGTGGCGAGTATTTTTAATAATAACGGCCAGTCTGTTCGGGGAGATTTAAAAGCGGTGATTAAGGGGATATTGCTTGATCCTGAAGCAAGGCAAGCGCCTGATTTACTTGGGCAGTTTGCGGGTAAGCATCGGGAGCCAATGATTCGCTTAGTGCAACTGATTCGCACCTTGGATTACCGTAGCCCAGATGGAGCTTGGCGTTTGGGGAACACCAATGACTCTAGCTGGCGTTTGGGTCAAGGCCCTTTGGGGGCGGCGAGTGTGTTTAACTTCTTTCGGCCTGGTTACACACCCCCAGGCTCTGAGTTGGCGAAGCAGGGCTTAGTTGCGCCAGAAATGCAAATCGTGTCTGAAACCTCGACGTTGGTGCAGGTTAATTATTGGTACAATTTATTGATGGACCCACAAAGTAGTACCTTTCGTACCTATAACGATGCCAATGGTAATAACTTAAACGATAAGAAGGAAACGGGCTTATCGCTGTTTTTGACTGAGGAAAAAAAGCTGGCGGATCAGCCTACTGCCTTGTTGGAGCGGTTTAATCTTTTATTTGCCTGTGGCCAGCTCAGTGATGGGGTTAAGGCTGCAATTATTAATAGCATTAGCAAAATCAGTATCGTGGATGCAAACCCTGCAAAAGTAGAATCATTCAAGCAAAATCGTGTGGTCGCCACGTTGTTGATGGTGCTAAGCAACCCAGAATATCTGGTTTTAAAGTAAGGAACTCCGATGAATAACACACTCTCTCGTCGCGAGTTTTTGCGTCGCGCAGGTATGCTGGCTGCCTCTGGTGCTGCCGCACCTATGGCATTTAATTTATCTTTAATGAGTGAGGCGGCTGCGGCAACAGCACCTGGTGATTATAAGGCGCTGGTCTGTGTGTTTTTGGCTGGCGGTAATGATCACCAAAACACGATGGTTCCTTATGATTTAAAAAATTATCAGGCCTATGCCGCGATTCGCCAGACATTAGCCACGCCTCGCGATCAGCTCTTGCCCTTACCTGGGGTGTTGGCAGATGGCCGGCAAATGGCACTCGCCCCGCAGTTGACGGGCTTGGCTTCTTTGTTTGGGCAAGGCCGCTTGGCCGTCGTTGCCAATATGGGGCCGCTGATGCAGCCCACCACCAAGGCGCAATATCTAAGCCGTAGCGTTGCACTGCCTCCAAAGTTATTTTCGCATAATGATCAGCAAAGCTTTTGGATGTCATCTATGGCAGAAGGGGCAAGCTCAGGCTGGGGAGGGAGAATCGGGGATCTATTTCTTGCGGGCAATAGTAATGCTGCGCTGAGTTGTATTTCTGTAGGTGGGGTGGGCTTATATTTGAGCGGTAAACAGGCGAGTAGCTTTACTGTAGGCGTTACGGGTAATCCGCAGTTATTGTGGGGCTCAACTTATTTATTTAGCCCTAGCTATATCAATGAATTAAAAGCGTTGATGAGCACTAATAAAAACAATCATCTAGAAAACGAATATGTCAAAGTCACTCAGCGGGGTTTAAATACCTCGGTGCAGCTTGATACAGCACTCAAATCTGCACCTGCATTAAACGCCACCTTTCCTGCAGGAAATAGCTTGGCAGATTCCTTGAAAATGGTGGCAAAGCTGATTAGTACGCGTGCTCAATTAGGAAATAAGCGTCAAGTGTTTATGGTGCAGCTGGGTGGTTTTGATATGCACGATGGCTTGCTGGCCAAGCATCCTATCCAGCTTAAAATGGTGAATGATGCGCTAATGGCCTTTGATGGTGCAATGACTGAGCTGGGCCTGCAAGATCAAGTCACCACCTTTACGGGCTCAGAATTTGGCCGGACTTTAAGCGGCAATGGCGATGGCTCCGACCATGGCTGGGCCAGCCATCATTTTGTGATGGGGGGGGCGGTAGCGGGCGGTAAAATTTATGGGCGAGTGCCTGAGCCTATTATTGGCGGTGCTGACGATGTGGGGCAGGGGCGTTATATCCCAGATCTATCGGTCGAGCAGTTGGCATGGCCGCTGGCAAAATGGTTTGGTGTACCAGACTCAGATCGTTATTTGGTCTTACCCACTTTGGCGCGCTTTGATGCGGATGCTTTAAAAATCATGCGTTGATTGCAATCACAGACTGAGCTTGTGCAAATTAGCCTTAGAAAATGCGCTGTTTGGTCCACGAAAAGTACAAAACTTACGAAAGATTATTTACTCCGTTCGTGCTTTTCGTGGACTAAATATTTTTGGATATGGCCGAATAGCTGTTAAATATCCGATTCCATTTTTGGGCTTCTGCCCATTAAATCGGCCAAGATATCTTGCACCGGCATATGCTCAAACAGCATCTTGCAGACCGCGGCGGTAATCGGCATTTCGATACCTAGCTCTGTAGCTTGGCGCAGCACTTCACGCGCAGTAGGTACGCCTTCTGCAACGTGGCCTAAATTCTTGAGAATATCGTCAAGGTTTAAACCTTGTGCCAGCAGCAAGCCAACTCGGCGATTACGGGATAAATCGCCGGTGGCGGTCAGCATTAAATCACCAATTCCAGCTAAGCCCATCATGGTCTCGGTTTTACCACCTAGTGCACTGGCAAAACGGGCCATTTCAGCGAGACCACGGGTGAGTAAGGCCGCACGGGCATTGAGCCCAAGCTTTAGCCCATCACAAACCCCTGCGGCAATCGCAATAACATTTTTAACCGCAGCGCCAATTTCTACACCAATTAAATCATCGCTGGCATAGAGGCGTAATACTGAGGTATTGAGTTCGGTGACGGTAAGCCGGGCAAATTGCGCATCATTTGAGGCAATTGTGACGGCTGCAGGTAAGCCTTGGGCAACTTCTTGAGCAAAACTCGGCCCAGATAACATGCCGCGCGGCACATCATCTGACATTTCTTGCGCTGCAACTTGATGGGGCAACAGCATCGTGCCAGCTTCTAAGCCCTTGCAGGCCCAGAGTACGGCGGCTTTGCAACCCATATCGTGCAAAGCTTTTAGTGAGCTGCGCAGGCCAGACATTGGCGTCACAATCAGTACCAGCTCGGCGTTTTTAACGGCACTGGCTAAGTCGTGTGTTACCGATAAGGTGCACGGAAAGACGGCATCTGCTAAATAACGAGGATTAGCGCTAGATGCTTGCATTTCAGTCACTTGATTCGCATCGCGTGACCAAAGTGTTACTTGGTGTTGATCGGCAAAACGGATTGCCAGTGCAGTCCCCCAAGAGCCTGCACCCAATACGGCTAATTTCATACGCCCCACACTTCCTCAATACGAATAAAGCCAATAACACCGTCGCGATGCCGAACTTTTAGCCAGCCAGTGCGGGTGTTGTCTTGTAAATCCAAGAGTAGGTCTTTACCTGCACGATAAAGTAGCGGTGATTTAGCATCGGCAGTTTTATAGAGATTTGCTTCGCGCAAAACCTGCACAGTATGCTTAGTTGAAAGCTCGCTTTTCTTAAGCCAAGCTAACCCGCCCGTTTTATCCCGCACCCTTGCCCACTCTCCTTGCTCAGCAAGTAGCTCAAGTGGCATGCCTTTGCTGACTAAAAAAAGTTTTTTGGCTTCATTACTTGGGGCTTCAGATAACACAGCGCCGTGGCGAGCCACAGAACGATACTCGAGCGCAAAAGCCGCGTTGGCCGATAAAACCAACGCAGCGATGACACTCAGCTTAATGAGTGGTTTGTGCATTTGCCGCCTGTTCTTCTGCTTGCTGACGTTGTTGCAAGTAGATTGCTTCAAAATTAATCGGCTGTAACATCAGTGGCGGGAAGCCAGCGCGTGTTGTTAAGTCAGATACCGCTTCGCGAAGGTATGGGAACAAAATGCTTGGGCAGCCAATGCCTAATAGTGGATCCATTTCGCCTTCAGGCACGTTCTCGATATTAAATAAACCGTTTTGGGTTACTTCAACCAAGAAAATCGTACGGTCTTCAACCGTTGCTTGTGCAGTCACGGTCAGTGACACTTCAAAAAAGCCATTGTCGAAGCTGCGAGCTTGATTGCGGAACTGAATATTAAACTCAGGCTCAGCCTGCTCTAAAAAGGCTTGTGGCGAATTTGGGGATTCAAGCGAAATGTCTTTTACATATAGTTTTTGGATAGCAAAAACTGGCTGAAGCTCTTGGTTTTGTTCGCTCATGGCAAATCCTTCTCTTCTATTTATATAGTTGGGGTAAAACGTGAGGCGAAATCATCGCACGATTTAGGGGCAGATTGCTACCGTCTATCTTGGATTGATTGTATTACGGGGCTAATAAAGCATCGAGTTCGCCAGCGTGATCCAGTGCAGCCAAATCATCAAAGCCACCAATATGACGCTCGCCAATATAAATTTGCGGCACAGTACGGCGATTGGTGCGGGTCATCATCTCATCGCGGCGTTCAGGGTATAGATCAATCCGCACCTTCTCGATCTCAGTCACGCCTTTTTTGTTTAATAAACGCTCAGCCATCACACAATAAGGGCAGACCCCAGTGCTATACATTAAAACATGGGCCATGTTGGGTCCTTTAATGATCATTTCGTAATACAAATACAGATGAGGGCAAATGGCTATTCTACAAGGTGTGAAAGTGTTGGATATTTCATCATTTTAAAAACAAAGACTTAGCTACTTACCTCGTCTTAAGTGCGCGCCAGTGCTTGACCTAAGCGGCCCCAGCCCGTATATTTCGGCCTCTCGCTGCAGCACACACAGCCACACAGTGATGTCACAGCGAGACGATCTTTAACAAAATACAGTCGATGAGTGTGAGTGCTTGGTTCGGAAGCGAAACAAGTGCTTACATGAGTGAT
>NZ_JANXSO010000095.1 GCF_025352645.1 Iodobacter sp.
TGCTGGAGCACGGAGAGCTTGAATGCGGCATTGTAATGACTGTATTTAGGCGCTAACCCCGATTCGCCATGCTGGCGAAACGACCTCACCCAGCGACGAAACATGGCCTGCTCGATACCATGTTGGTTGGTGATCGTTTTAATACCTGCTTCGCCCGTTAAATATTGCTGAACGGCAGTAAGTTTGAATTGCATTGTGTACTTGGACATAAAAACACCCCAAAAATGGACGGGTGTCCAACTTTTGGGGTGCAGTTCATTTAAGCGGCTATTTTTATCTCTGGCAGGGGAAGAAGGATTCGAACCTTCGCATGTCGGAATCAAAATCCGATGCCTTAACCAACTTGGCGACTCCCCTGAAGAGAGCGGCATAGTACATGAAGCATTTCTATTTGGGAAGAGGTAAACCACATTTTGTAAGCACGAAGTAGAAAAAACCTTGTTGCTTAAGCATTTAGCCTGCGCTAACTCATCATCCTCAGCCATTTTTAGCCCTAAAAGCACAATGAAATAAAATTTTAATATAAATGTCACATGTAAGTTTTATGCTGCGCGGCCTGCCTTGCTTACAAGTTACTCCTCATGCTCCGACTTTCAGCTTCTTTTATTTTTTGCCTTATCTCCCTCCCCTCATTTGCCAATCTCACCATCGGCTTGGTGGCAACCCGCAGCGAAGCAGAAACCTTAAGCCATTGGCAGCCTGTGCTCGATGATATGGAAAAATCCTTAGGGACGCCGGTAAAGGCGCTCGCTTTTAATAAATACGATGACTTACTCCAAGCGATTAAAAATGGCGATGTGCAAATCGCAAGGCTAGGCAGCAGATTGGCCATGGAGGCCATTGAAAGCAGTAATACCGAGATTTTTGCACGGCTGGTGCTTGCTGGTGGGGTAGAAACCTATCGCTCGGTGCTATTAGCTCAAAAAGACAGTAAATTTCAAAACTTGACGGATGTATTACGTGAAAGCGGTAGATTGCGCTATGCAGGCGGCAAAGCTAGCTCTACTTCTGGTTTTTTAATCCCGCAGTACTATGCCTTCCTTAAAAATAATATTTTGTATGAGCAACATTTCAAATCGCTCAGCGTAGGCAGCCACCAAGATAACTTTTTAGCCCTTGCCCAGAAAAAAATCGATATTGCCACCAACAATACCGACGATTTAGCCCAATTAAAAAAGAAATACCCCAAGGAATATTCACAGGTAAAAGTGATCTGGGAATCACCCCCTGTAACCTTTGATCCCATCATCCAGCGCCGCGATCTCAGCCCCGAGCTTAAGCAAAAAATTGCAGCTTTCTTTTTTAGTTACGGCAAAACGGGTAACAATATTGCGGAGCAAAAACGCAAGCTCAACGAAGCCGATCAACTTGATGGATTTTTACCCTCGAGCAATGCCCAGCTGCGCCCTGTTTCTGACTTACAGTTATTTCACGATCGCTTTCGCTTAAGCTTAAATACTAAGGTAAGTGATGCAGAAAAATTCAGCCAAGAAAAAGCCATGTATCAGCGCTATGAAAAACTAGCCAAGATCTTGGCACGCTGATATTGCCGCGAATAAGCAAAACACTTGGCAAGTGTCACAAGGCATCCACAAGCATAGCTGTCTTTGGGCTTTCACTTGCCGTTTAAAACACTTTCAATATACCATCATAAAAACACAAACAATGCTGGTGGGATATGGATCAGACCGATGATTTAGAAGCGTTTTTTAAACGTTTTGCCATGGCCTATACCCGTCTAGACGTAGATGGGGTAAGTGATTTATTTTGCTTACCCTTTTTTACGCTGATCAATGGTGAGAAAACCAACTGGCCTAAATTAGAAGAGCTATATCACACCACTTGCATTCTTTTTGACTGGTATAAGCAACAGGGCTTTTATGATGCCCGCTATAGTATTGTGAGTATGCTGAAGCTGAGTCGTGATTTAGCCACCGCTAGATTACGTTGGCGGGTTATTTTGAACGATGGCAGCCCTTGGGAATACTGCACCAGCTATCAGCTCAAACGCATTGATGGCGAATGGCGGCTTGCAGGTGTCATTCAGTTTGAAGAAAATATGCATCCCCAGCAAGATCCCGCCCATTTAGCCCATCCTTTAAAGCGCGCAGAAAAGGCTTTAAGACATTTAATTGATATTCCAGAGCAAATCGAAATTCAATTAAATGACGTGGTGTTGGCGGAGCCCAGCGTAGATCGATATTTGGGGTAAAATCGCCTTTTGCCCGCTTGACTATCATGACGCCGCTGCCTTCACCCTGTATTAGCCAATGTAAATTAGACGCCGCACAGAACTGTATGGGCTGCCACCGCAGCTTGGATGAGATTCGCCTCTGGTCTAAGGCTAGCGAAGCCGAGAAAAAACAAATCTGGCAACGCCTACTTGCCCTGCCCATGCTTGAAAAGCGCAAGCAATGCCAACGCTGCAGCACGGAATTTAGCTGTGGCAGCGGTGGTGAACAAGGTTGTTGGTGCATGGATTTTCCACCGGTTTTATCCGTCGCCACCGCCACAGGGGATTGTTATTGTCCAACTTGCTTGGCGGCTGTGATTACAGAGCGTGAGCTTGCTCAGATTAAATAATCCAAAACCCGCAACGCCTCAGGCCGATAGTGCCGGCGGCTGGCTAAAGCCGCCAGCTGGCCTTGCCCAACATCTAAATCATATAAATGCCATAGCGCATTTTGTCCTTCACAAGCCGTTATCGCCCGCATCCGCTGCGCCTGCCCTAGCGGCAGCACCACTTGCGACATCGGCAAGTTTAACCCACGCCCCAAAGCCTTCAGTACCGCCTCTTTACGCACCCATAACCTAAGCGCTTGCTCAGGGCTTAAAGGCTGCTGCATCCGCTTTAGCTCGGCGGGGCTCCAGCATTGGCTAAACCAGCTGATATCGGTATCTTTGCTGCTTAACTCAATATCAACGCCTAGCGGCACATCGGGCTGCAATGCAATCAAAGCCAGACCGCCACTATGGCTCAGCGAAAACTGCAGGCCTTGCCGCAGCCAAGACTTGCCCCAAGGATTTTGCAGATATTGGATATCACTCGGCAAGCACATCAGCTCGCTAGCTAAGATGCTGCGTAAAGCGGTATGCGCTGCAGCATAGCGATGCGCATCTTTACGTAAACACTGCCAACGATTCGTTTCTTTTTGATCTAGCCAAGCCAAGCGGCTGGGGTGAAGATGAGCCGGGTCATCCAGTTGCACCCGCCAAACTTTTAACATGCGCTTTTAAACTCCGAGTGTAGCGCCACCGTCTACGCATAAATTATGCATCGTGATTTGGCGGGCAGCGGCTGATAGCAAAAACAATACCGGCGCTACAATATCATCAACATCGGCAATTCGGCCTAGCGGAATCCCCGTGCGATAGCCCGCTAAAGATCCAGCAATTACTTTTTGCTTATCGCTATCATCCTGCCAAAGCTGGCGCTGCATCGCCGTATCGGTTGAGCCTGGCGACACAATATTGCAGCGAATGCCGTATTCTGCCAGCTCCAGAGCTAAGCACTTACTAAAGTGATTTAGCGCGGCTTTAGAAGCAGCGTAGGCGGCCATTTGCAAACGCGGCACTTCAGCGGCATTAGAGCCCACCGTGACGATCGCGCCACGCTTGCGTGGAATCATCCGTTTGGCCACGGCTCTGGCTAAATAAAACGGGCCATGTGTATTGATGGCAAAGGTGTTTTCCCAATCTTCATCGCTTAAATCGCAAATACTGCCCATACGCAAAACACCTGCGGCGTTCACCAGATAATCAATCGGCCCCAACTCTGCCTCAATCTGCTCCACCACCGCCGTAATTTGGCTACTACTGCGCATATCCACAGCGTATGGCTGAACGTGTAGGCCTGCGGCTTGGTATTCCAGCGCTAAAGCGGCTAGTTTTTCTTGCTGAATATCCAGCGCTGCAACTAATGCCCCTTGTTCACTCAAGCTTTTAACAATTGCCGCACCAATACCCTGTGCGGCCCCTGTGACGACGGCAACCTTGCCGCGAAATTCCTGATTTTGCATAAAACTTATTCCTTATTACTTATGGAAGATTGCAACCGCTTGGCTAACTCCCTGCCAATAACGGCCATGGGAGCAGGATCGCTCATGCCAAAGTGATTGCAATCGAGCTCTACGCACTCAAACTGGCCCTGCACATAGGGATGCCAAGAGGCAGGCTGCGGGGCGTCGTCTGGATTTTGCCCAGCATGAAACAGCAGCAAATCACCGTGATAGCTGGCCGTTTGGCTGCGGCGAAATAGCTGCATGCCATGCAAAGCAGATTGAGCCAAACGCTCTAATGCGCTGCGCCCTAAGGTGGCAAGGGGGCTGCCAGGGCGTAGCAAGCGTTGATAAATAGCCTCTTGGCTCAACGATAAGCCTTGGCTATCGGTATCCACTTCACCATTCACGCTCAGCACCGTGACTAAGGCATCGTGCATGGTGGGTAAAGGACGCTGCTGCCAAGCGGCAACAGGGTAGCTATCCATCAGCGCTAATAGCTCTACTTCTTCACCTGCAGCTTGTAATTGCACCGCCATGGCTTGTGCCAATCCACCGCCTAAAGACCATCCCAAGAGGCGATATGGGCCGGTGGCTTGTTGTTGGCGAACGCGCTGCACGTATTCACTCACCATGGCATCAAAGCTGCTGGGCAAGCTGGTTTCAATGCCGGTAGCTTGCAAGCCGTAAATGGCAGTATCTGGCAAATATCGCGCTAAGCCCAGATAGCACCAAGACAACCCTTCGGCGGGATGCAAGCAAAACAGCGCTGGCAGGCTGCCGCGCTGAATAGTCAACAAAGGGGAAAAAGCGTGATCTTCCGCCGCAGCCGGAGGGCGATGTGCCGCAGGCGCGTTCAAGGCTTTGGCCAAGGCGTGCACGGTATTATGGTTAAACAAGGCAGAGACGGTGATATCGCGTTGTAACTCACGCCCCAGCTGGCCTGCGACCTGAATCGCTTGCAGCGATTTACCACCCAACTCAAAAAAGTTGCTATGGATATTGGCAGGCATTACCCCTAGCACCTGATACCACACTTGCATGATTTTTTGTTCCAGCAAGCTGGCCTCAGGCATCAGAGGCGTGGCGCGCTCGCTAAGCAAGCTGGCGAGTTGCTTGCGATCGATCTTGCCATTTACATTACGCGGTAAGTGATCCACAAAAAACCAATGATCTGGGATGGCGGCCATGGGCAAAATATCCGCCAATTGGCCGTGCAGCTCTGCCTGCAAGCCGTCATGCTTAGCCGCTGCAACAAGATATGCAGCTAAACCACCGCGCTCTACCCCCACCACCGCCACTTCGCGTATTGCTGGGTGGCTAAGGATGGCGTTTTCAATTTCGGCCGGATCAATGCGCAGGCCACTGATTTTTAACTCATGATCTAAGCGCCCCAAGAAGTAGAGTTGACCATTTTGTAAGCAAGCCCTATCCCCCGTGCGGTAAGCACGCGGCTGGCCCGGCAAGCTATGCAATTGAATAAAACGACTCGCACTCAACGCTTGCTGATTGCTATAACCCAGCGCCAAGGCATCGCCGCAGAGTAATAACTCGCCAGGCTGGCCTGCTGCCACGGGGTATAAAGATTCATCCACGATCACCGCCATTACCCCTGCACGCGGCAAGCCAATAGGCAGACGATCGCTCCCATCCCATACCGCAGCCTGGCCACTCAGCACGGCACTGGTTGCGATAATCGAGGCCTCGGTAGGGCCATAGCTATTGAGCAAAACACTATTGGCGAGCAAGGCTTGCCAACGGCCTGCCCGCTCTGGCTGAGCGGCTTCACCACCAATAATGGTCAGCCTAAGCCCCGCTAGCTGAGCGGCCATAGGCGCAGTCAGGGTATGGGCTAATTCATGCCAAAAAGCAGTCGGTAAATCCAGCACACTGATTTGCAGCTGCTCAATACTGCTCACAAAAGTAGCCATGGAATCCAGCATGGCCTCATTACGCAACACTAAAGTTGCGCCGTAGCAAAGGGCGAGGAAAATCTCTTCAATACTTGCGTCAAAATGCAAAGGAGCAAATTGCAAGATGCGCTCGTTAGCGCTAATTTGATAAAGCTGGCCAGCGCTGGCCACAAAATGCGCCAATGCACCATGCCCAAGCAATACGCCATTTGGCTTGCCGGTCGAGCCCGAGGTATAGAGCAAATAGGCCGGCTGCTCGGCCCGCATCAGGCAAGGCGGCTGCAGGTTTACTGGTGAATCGCTAGGCAAATCCAAATACAAGGCGGCGCGCTTGCCTACCTTATCCGCCCAGCACTGCAAGCTTAAAATAAGCCGTGGCTTGGCATCATCCAACACCATGGTTAAACGGCTACTTGGCCCTTGTGGATCAAGCGGCACATAGCAGCCGCCAGCCCATAGCGTCGCCAGAATCGCAATAATGGCTTGCGGGCTACGCGGCAACAAAATCACCACTCGCTCTTCTGCTTGCAAACCCTCTAGCTGTAAGCGTGCCGCCAGCGTTTGCACTTCGGCCAGCAATTGCTGATAGCTGATCTGCACGCCTTCATGCTCTAGCGCAATCGCCTGTGGCCTACTGATCGCTTGATCCATGATGCGTTGCATCACTGGGCTAGCCGCTTGTTCCAAAACGGGGCCATGCAGCACCGATAGAGGTGGCAAATCTTGCAGCAAGGAGGCCATGCCACTTTGCGCCGGATGCGCCGCTAGGCTAAATAGCCACTGCTGTAAATCTTCATGCAATTGGGCCAGCTTGGCCGCTGGATAGGCGTTTGGGTTGGCCTCCAAGCTCAGCCGCCATTGGGCATTGAGTACCGAAACGCTGATATTTAAATCTTTAACCGGCCCCGCGCTAATAGGATGAATCAGGCTAGTTAAGCCAGCAAATGGCGCGTGCCGATCAAAAGGCATCAGGTTTACAGCTTGGTTAAATAGATGCTTTTGCACATCCATCAGACCTAAATCTTGGCGAATCCAACCATAGCGATAAGCTAAATGCGGGCGAATGGCCCGCATGCTATCGGCCACTTGCTTACTCAGCGTTTGCATATCTTGCTCTGGATCGATAGCGACGCTAAACGGCACAATATTCATCGCCATGCATGGCACGCCCAAAGCTGGCGTACCTAAGCGATTCATCACCGGTAAGCCAAAAGTCAGCTGCCGCTGCCCAGATTGCTTAGCTAACCAGCAGCCAATCGCCGCCAGCATCCAGCTCCCCCAATCTTGCCCACACTGGCGCGCCGCCAGCTCAAACACGCCAATCTGCGCAGGGCTTAGAAGTTGGCTGTGGCGAATCACTTCATCAGAAAATTCTTGGGCCGCAGCCAGCGTAGAGGCGCTGGGGGCATGAGCTAAATGCTGCAACCAAAACTGCTTGCTGGTTTGAAACTTATCGGCTTTTTGATAATTTTGCTCTGCCAAGATAATTTTATCGAGCGACCAATCCGCCAGCGCGGGCAATGGCTGGTTTTGTACTCGAGCGCTATAACGCGCTGCCACGGCCTGCGCCAACAGGCTATAGCCAAAGCCATCCAAGGCAATATGATGCACTTGCAAATACCATTGATACTGCTTATCCGCCGTTTGCAATAAGGCCGTTTGGTAAAGCGGATCACACGTTGGATTGCAGAGCGTGGCTAAGGAACGCTGCATCCATTGCTGCGCCGCAGCCTGTGGATTGGGCTGATCGCGTAAATCATAAAGCTGTAGCGGCGCCTCACTCGGCATTTGTGGCAGCTGCCAGAGCTGCTCGCCATCTAATTGAAACCGCATATGCAGCGAGTTAGCGTTGTTTAATACCTCAATCACGCTCTGGTTAAAGGCAGCAACATCTAGCTCGCCATTCAACTCTATGACTTCGGCCGTTAGGTAAGCGGGGCTATCTGGCACCATTTGCTGCCCCATCCATATTCCATACTGGGCAGCACTAAGCGGCAAACGGGGGGAGTTTTGATTCATGGGAGGTCCTGATAGAAAAACATGCAGCTCAGCGCGTGCGGCTGGCAAAATCCACGACTCGCCGTGCGCCGTGCATCAACATATCGTAGTGATCATGCGCTGGCAGGCATTGGTACTCTGTAGCAATACCCGCTTCGTTTAAGGTTTGAGCAAAGCGCTCTGCACTATCCACCATGCGCCGCTCGGCCAATTTTTGCTGCAGCGCTGCAGCGGCATCAGAAGGAGGATCTTGCTCCTGCGCCCCCACCGTAATCATCACTTGCCAATCGGCTTGACTAAATTGGCTTTTCAGCTGATCTAGCCTAAGGGGCAACTGGCTTAAAGTATGGTGATCGCCAAACCACAGCGAGGGGCTGGCAGCCCAATAGCGCTGAAAATGCTGGGGCGCGGTGCTTAAGGTATGCAGGGTAAACAAGCCGCCATAAGAAAATCCAAACAAGGTATGGCGGCGTGCATCCATCGCAAAGTGCTGCGCCAACAAAGGCCGTAATTCCTGCGTGAGAAAACTCAAAAATGCGGTCGCACCGCCGTGCCTTGGTGAAAATGCATCACCCGCGCCAGCAATCTGCGGCGTGTAATCCAGCGCTCTAGCATGCACATCAATCGGCTCACCGCTTGCATAAGCAATTGCCACAATCAATAAAGCGGCTTGCTCGCCCACCCGCGCGCGCCATTGTGGGTTTTCCTTTGCAGTCACGGGTTTGGGACGAGCGAACTCCATAATGGGCAAACTAGCCTGTCCATCTAAGGCCCACAGCACGGGGTAGCCCGCTGAATCTGGCGCTTGGTGCGGTAAGCCCAGCAAAATGCGATAACGCTGGCCGGTATGGGCTGAATCGATTTCAAAACTCAGGCTTCTAGATAACGGTGCGCTTTGCCAATCTGGCGGGAATGTTTGATCTGTAAACAATGGCATCGATGCGTCCTACGCCTGCCAATCGAGCGCAAGCTCTGGATTACGCACCATCAAGCCAAGATGCTCATCCATCACCAATTCAATCTTAGCTAGCTTATCGGCGGTATCGGCAAGGCAGTGTATAAACAATGTTTCTTGCTCGCGGCGAATATGGCACTCACCCATCGCAAAAGGGATATAAGCACGTTCGCTATCAAACTCTACGGGGATCTTGAGCGCGTAATGTTTACATAGTTTGTACAAGACTTTATCGGCCAAGGGGACCGTTAATTGGCTACGGCTATTTAGCATTGTATTTCCTGGGGTTTAAGCATGGGCGGCGAAGTATTAAGCGGCTTGGGCCAATAAACGCCACCACGCAGCCAGTGTTGGCTGCTCAGCCAACGTCATAAAATTAAGCGTTACGCCGGCTCTGCGCCACGTTTCTAGCAAGCTCATAATCCGAATTGAATCCAAGCCCCAATCCAGCAAGCTGTCATCATCACGCAGATCAGAAGCAGGCATTTGCAAGCTGCTGGCAATGATTTGCCTTAATTCATCGATCGAAGCGGGTAGCCCAGCCCCCTGCAAGCCGGAGATAAGATCTGCGGTAGAGGTGGTAAAGCCGCAGCGCTGCGCCACGTAATCCAGCGCCATTAAGTGTTCTTTTTCTGAGAAATCTGCCAGCGCATCGCCCACAAAAAACGCTTGAATATCATGCATAAAGGCATCGCAAGCGCTCATCATGCAGCCAATATGCGCGTAAACGCCGCAAATAATCAGCTGATCTCGCCCTTGCCCGCGCATGATTTCTAGCAAGTTTGAACGCTGAAAAGCGCTATAGCGCCATTTAGGCAGCACGGTGTCTTGGGGCGTAGGCGCTAGCGCCGCCACAATGTCTTTTCGATCAGGACGCGCCACTAAACCTGGGCCCCACATATCCTGCAATAAGCCACGCTCTGCTAAAGTTTGCTCTGGGGTTTGGGCGGTATAAACCACGGGGATTCCCAGCTTGGCCGCCAAATCTAAAATCCGCCGAGTATTAGCGATCAAATCAGGAATAGGCGCGGCAGTGCCGTCATAAAAATCTAGAAAATAGTCCTGCATATCGTGAATCAACAGCACCGCGCGCTTGGCATCGGGCTGCCAGCTCACACGGTTGGCAGGAAACTGGTTTGGCATTGGATAGGAGCTGATTTTTGGAATAGCCATTTGCTTATGTCTTCTTATTAATGGATGGTTTATTTTTTAGTGCCTTCGGCACTGCTGTTTTGCTGCGGGAGCCCCCGCGCGAGCAATCGAGGTGGCGGCGATTCAACTTGCTACGCTCAAACACGAATCGCCGACTTCCCCACCCCGCTTGTTCCTCGCTCGGCTTGTCTCAGGGGGCTACAAAACAGCCCTATGCCAAGATCAGCGAGGAAAACTCAGATAGCTGAATTTAAAAATTTCTGAAAAACCACCGGAGAACAGCGAGATTTACCTTCATTTTCTCTCTGTGAAACTCAATGCTCTCTGTGTTCTCTGTGTTCTCTGTGTTCTCTGTGTTCTCTGTGGTTTAAGATTTTGCGAGGGCTATCTCTTACGCTGCGATATATTAGGAAGATACAAGTAACCGCTGCTCTATCATTTGCCGCAAGATTTTCTTGCTGACTTTGCCTACGCCGGTTTTTGGGAAGGCTTCGATAAACTCAATCCGGTCAGGGATTTTGTAAGCGGCAAGGCCTAGTTGGCGCAGATAGCCGTTGAGATCGACCGCGCGTAGGCTAGGGTCACGGCGGATGATAAATGCGCAGCTTTTCTCACCTAAAAAAGCATCTGGCATAGCGACAATCGCCACGTCTTGCACGCCTTTGTGCGCAAGCAGCTGATGCTCTACTTCTTCGGCAGAGATTTTCTCGCCGCCACGGTTGATCTGATCTTTTGCCCGCCCTTCTACCACCAGATAGCCTTCTGCCGTTTGCCTAACTAAATCGCCGGTACGGTAAAAACCATCTTCGGTAAAGGCTCGGCTATTGTGTTCGGCAGCTTTGTAATAGCCGTGAATGGTGTAAGGGCCGCGCGTAAGCAGATGGCCTATTTCACCCACGGGCAGCGGCTGATCTTCATCGTCCACCACCCGTACTTCGTCATCAGGCGAGATCGGCCTGCCTTGGGTTTGCAAAATCAGTGCCTCAGCATCATCAAGGCGGGTGTAATTCACCAGCCCTTCGGCCATGCCAAATACCTGCTGCAAAGTGCAGCCCAGCTCACGCACCAGCCGTGCCGCCATCTCACTATTAAACCGAGCACCGCCCACCTGCACCAACTGCAGGCTGGTTAAATCTGGCTGCAGACTGGCGGCGGCATCCAGCCATACCGGTACCAGCGGTGGAACCAACGCGGTGATGGTGACGCGCTCGCGGCTAATCAGGGGGAACACTTGATCTGGGCTGGCGCTGCTGCTCAGCACCACCGTGCCTCCCGCATAAAAAACCCCCAGTGAGCCAGGGGAGCTAAGGGCAAAATTATGCCCAGCAGGCAGCACGCAAAGATAAACGCTGGCAGGGCTTAGGCCGCATATTTCTGCACTGCCACGCAGGCTGTAAATATAGTCATCATGGGTACGCGGGATCAGCTTAGGCGTGCCGGTACTGCCGCCAGAGAGCTGAAAAAACGCCACATCGCTAGCCAGCGGCGGCGCAGGCAAGATGGCTTGGGTGTTTAAGGTTTGCAAAGCAGTAAATGGCCCCGCATCACCCAGTACCAGCACATGCTGCAAGCTGGGTGAAATGGCTTTCACTTCGCTGGCAAGTTGGCGGTAATCAAAGCCGCCATGCTGATCAGCAATAATATAAGCTACCGCTTCGGCATGCTGGCAGAAGTAGCTGATTTCTAATTTTCGGTGTGCGGGCAGGGCAAACACCGGTAAAGCCCCTAGCCTAAACAAGGCAAAGATCACGGCAAAAAACTCGGCGCAGTTGGGCAGCTGCACCACAACGCGATCATTTTTAGTAATGCCCAGCGCGGTGAAAGCCTGAGCCAGTCTATCGGCTTCTTGCGCCAGCTGGCGGTAAGTCAAGCGTGTTGCGCCACTCACAATCGCCAGCTGATCGCCATCCTGCTCTACCCTCAGTGCCAACAAATCACTGAAGGTCTGCTCCTGCCAATAACCCTTGCTGCGGTAATCTGCCGCCAGTGCTGCTGGCCACGGGGTGCAATGCGCTAGCAATGAGCTCATTACACCTCCCCCGCATGCACTAAGCCCATGCCGTTGAGCATGGTACGAAATTTAGCCGAGGTTTCGGCCAGCTCACTGGCTGGCGAAGACGCCGCCACAATCCCTGCTCCGGCAAAAAGACGCAGCGTATTACCGGCAATCTCGGCACAGCGAATAGTGATAATCCACTCGCCATCGCCTTTGGCATCGCACCAGCCCACCATGCCGGTGTAAAAACCACGGTCAAATGGCTCGATTTGCGCGATCAGATCACGCGCAGCCTGGTTGGGATATCCACACACGGCAGGCGTTGGGTGCAGGGCCGCAGCCAGCGTCAGCGATGTTGTTGCTTCATCAATCAGCTCGCCGCTGATCTCCGTGGATAAATGCCACATGGTTTCGGTATGCAGTAGCACTGGATGCGCCGGTACATTCAGCGTGCTGCAAAAAGGCCTTAGCCCAGCGGCAACCGCCTCTACCACCACTTTATGCTCATGCAAATCTTTGGCGGATTGCAGCAGGGCCTCACCACGCTGGCGATCTTCCACCGGATCGCTGCTACGGGCTGCAGAGCCTGCCAGTGGATTAGAAAACACCAGCTTGCCCTGCTTACGCAGCAGCAGCTCTGGGCTTGCACCAATTAAAATACGCGGCTCGGGGCCGGCGGAAAGATTGACCGCAAAGGTGTAACCATGCGCATTACGCTGCGCCAAGGTCAGTAATAATTTAGGGATATCGATGACTTGAGCGGCGGTTAAATCCAACGCACGTGCCAGCACCACTTTATCTAGATCTTTATTTTTTAAATGCTCAACCGCCTTCGCCACGCCATCGGCGTAGGTTTGCGGCTCTGGCAGCGATTTAATCGTGCATGGCACGGCTTGTGGATTAAGCCGAGCAAGACTTTGGGGCAAAGGGCCAGCGCGTAATACGCTACTTGGAATGCTCAGGCAAGCAGGATTTTGCCCATCAAATGGGATCGCCCCCACCACTATAGGATCAGGATGACCCGTTGCCTTGGCTTGCTTTATTGCAGCAAGTACAGCGTGATTGAGCGCTTCTAGGCTTTGGGCCGGAGCAACACTTGAGTAATGCCCTTGGGCCAGCATCGTATGCCGTGCACTGGCAAAGAAAATAGGCGCATCGGTTTGGTAGCCCGAAAGTAAATACTGAGCCTGTGTACGTAATTCACCGCGAAAAATATCATTCATAACAGAGCATCTCTTTTAAAGAGTGAACAAACAGCCAGCCTTCCAATTACACATCGCCAATCTCCTCAAAATAATAATGAGAATTATTAACATTTAAACTCAAAAATATTGCATAGCTGCGGGTAGGACTTAGTGTCCGTAAGACTATGTGGCTAGAACCACTTCATCTCGCCAATTCTATTGCTTAGCGCATATGGCGTTTCACCCGCCATACGTAAGTACATGCACTTAAAGTTAATTACAAACTCAAACTTACAAAACAAGCAGCCCTGCATATGCAAGGGCTGCTTATCAGTTGCTTAGAAGTTTGCTTCCAGCTTCATCCAGTAACGACGGCCTTCATCCACCATCCAGTTGCCATCTAAGCCTTGAAGACGGGCACGGGTATCAACGGGGACAATCTTGTCAGTCAAGTTCATCATTGCCAAGCTTACAGCGAAGGTTTTGTTGATTTCATAACGGCCACCCACATCAAATGTGAGTGTGCTTGGGCGCTCGCGCGGGCCAACTGCGCCATTACGGAAAGCCGCCCAAGTTTCTTTGCCGGTGTAAGTAGCATGGGTATAAGCCGATAGCTTTTCTAATGGCTTCCAGTTCAACTGTGCATTAGCTAAGTGCTCAGGCGTTTTACCCAGTGGAGCGCCATCTAAAGAGCCACCACTAAATGAGCGCTCGGTCCCCCCTTCACGGCGTGATTGGGTATAGGTGTAATTGCCCGAAAGGCTAAGCTCGCGGCTTAAAGGCCAGCTAGCGGCTAGCTCTGCACCACGCATAACAACTTGGTCAAGATTGTCGTAAACATAGGTATTGAGTTTGGGATTGCTGGGGTCTTTTTTACCTGTATCAAAACTCACTACTTTATTTTTGAAATTATTATTAAAGACCGTCATAGAGAATGACTCGCCCTTAGTGCCGTCATAACGCACGCCAATTTCTTCGGTTACGCTTTCTTCAGGCTTCAAATTTGGATTGCCACACAAGGAGCCTCGGATCGAAGTGCCGCCGCCCGACGTCATGCAGTAGCCAGCTGTAGTCTGGCGTAATGCAGGAGCTCTAAAGGCGCTCGCAACTCCGCCACGAACCGTCCATGCATCATTGATTTGATACACGGCATATAAACGCGGGCTCCAATGCGAGCCATAACGATCCGCATCATCCATGCGAATACCGCCAGTTAAAGACAATTTGCTAGTTAATGCATATTCATCTTCTAAAAACAGCGCCCATGTTCTTGCACTTGCTTCATCAGGGCTCACACCATGGCCAGCAACCGGCGATTCACCCGCAATAGAAGACAAGCGGCCATGATTAATCTGCGCGCCCGTTTTAAGCACGTGCTGATCAAACGGTAGCGTAATCAAGGCATCCAGCACCGTATTTACAATTTTTGGCTCGCTGGCTTTTTTCTTACCGTCTTCCCATGCTTCCAGCTTGCCAACTTCTTGATACAAGGCCAGCTTGCTTATCCCAAAGCCCCAGCGGCCATTATGAGTAATGCCCCAGCTATCCCGGCTATGCGTGGTTTCCACCACTTCATCCGCATTGGTTTTGCCAGCGGTGCTTTTATTGGTTAAATCATTACGGCCAACTTCCAGCACCACATCTTGCTGCTCATTTGGCACAATCGTCAGCTTTGCACCCAGATTGCGATTACGCTCGCCATATGCACCTTGAGTGAGGTTGCTTGGATAAAAAATTTCATCTTCAGCACGATCACTGTAATTACCAAACACTTGCAAGCCAACCACGCCTTCTTTCAAAGGCCCACTTAACCAAAAATCACCTTGAGCGGTATTACCGTAAGCCGAATCGCCTTGTAAAGTGCCACCCACGCTTACCGAACCCTGCCACTGCTTACCCACTTTGCGCGTAATAATATTGATCACGCCGCCCATTGCATCTGAGCCATATAAAGAAGACATAGGGCCACGAATCACTTCAACTCGCTCAATCGCTGCCAGCGGAGGAATCAACGATGACTGCACACCACCGGTGCCGCGGTTCATCGTTTCACGCGTGCCTTGCCGCTTGCCATCCACCAGAATCAGCGTGTATTCGCCCGTCATGCCTCGAATAGAAATATCCTTATCATTTGGATCTGAGCCGGTAATACTCACCCCTTCCACTTGGCGCACGGCATCTTCAAGATTCATATAAGGCTTAGCTGCAAGCTGCTCACGAGTAATCACCGAAATACTGGCTGGCGCTTCTTTAATTTGCTGCTCAAAACCAGAAGCAGTAACAACTATAGAATCTAGCGTAACTTCATTTTGCGCAAAAACAGGCAAGCTAGTTATTGTAAGCAAGCTTAAAAATAAGGGGAGTGGGCGGGGTGTAAAGCGAATCAAAACAGCCTCCAGTTTCTGGGCGAGTGGGTCTGGGAAAAGTCTACCGAGTAAAATGATAATGAGAATAAGTGCTATTCACATGACGGATGTGAGTATGTCACAAGCAGAATCGGTAAGCAATATGGATGACATCGCTAGAAATTGACTGTCTTATGTAGAAAGAATAAAGGAGAGGCGCAGAAAATAACGCTAAGCTGCGTCAAAAATACAGAGCGAATTTTGGAGAGAATAGTGCGTAAACAGTGCGATTTGCTGCTCACGCAAGCAGATTTAGCTAAACAGCATTATCGCTAGATAGAGCCGCTTAGGCTCATAGGTAAGCCCAGCAGCGGCGGAGTTCACCATTTATGGATGAACTCCGCATTTCAAAAATTAACCCAATAACAAAGCATCGTCATCAATTTTTTCGCCGCGTGTTTTTTCAAACATCGCAAGCAAATCGCCCACCTCCATGGTGTGGCGCTTATCCCCCGCCACATCCAGTACTACTTGGCCCTGATGCAACATCACGGTGCGGTGGCCGTGATCCAGTGCTTGGCGCATAGAGTGCGTCACCATGAGCGCGGTTAAGTTGTTTTCTTTAACGATACGATCCGTCAGCTGCAATACAAAAGCCGCTGTTTTAGGATCGAGTGCGGCGGTGTGCTCGTCCAGCAGCAACAAACGTGATGGCTGCAAAGACGCCATCAACAGGCTTACCGCCTGCCTTTGCCCACCAGAAAGTAAATCCATCCGGTCGCCAAGGCGGTTTTCTAAGCCCAGCTCTAAGGTAGCAAGTTTGTCGCGAAAAATCGCCCGCTGCTCGTTTTTTACCGCACGGCCAAAACCACGCTTTTTGCCACGTTGCCAAGCTAGCGCCATGTTTTCTTCAATGCTCAGCCCTTCACACGTACCCGCCATTGGATCTTGAAACACCCGCGCCACCATGCCTGCTCTCTGCCAAGCAGAAAGCCGTGTCACATCCTGCCCATCGATATGAATGCTGCCGCTATCCATTTGTAAATCACCGGAAATCGCATTTAGAAAAGTTGATTTTCCCGCGCCATTACTGCCAATCACGGTAATAAACTGCCCTGATTCAATGGTGAGCGACAAGCCACGCAAAACCAAATTTTCAATAGGTGTACCGGGATTAAAGGTTTTATATAAATCACGGACTTCCATCATGATTTTTTCCCCTTTTTACGAAACATTTTGGCTTTTAATTTTGGCAAGACCAAGGCAAAGCCGACTAATACGGCGGTAATCAGATTTAAATCTTGTGCCTTTAGACCAATAAAATCGGCATTTAAAGCCAAGGCAATCAATAAACGATAAAGCAAAGCGCCTAACACGGTGGCCAGTGTAATCACCCAGAGCTTGCGTGATGGCAATAGTGTTTCGCCAATAATCACCGCAGCCAAACCCACCACAATCGTGCCCACTCCCATAGACACATCCGCGCCGCCTTGGGTTTGCACATAGAGTGCACCCGCAAAGGCAATCAGCGCATTAGAGAGCGCCATTCCCACCAAGATCATTCTATCGGTAGCAATCCCTTGCGCCCTAGCCATACGCGGGTTCGCCCCCGTAGCCCGCATGGCAAGGCCCGCTTGCGAGGCAAAAAAGAAATCCATTCCTAGCTTGGCCAGCACAATAATCACTGCCAATACCGCTGGCTGCACCAGCCAACCCCGCTCAAATTGCTCACCAATAAACGGTGCAAACACCGTAGGCGATCCAATCAAAGGCAAATTAGGCGCGCCCATAATGCGTAAATTAATAGAGTAAAGCCCAATCATCACCAAGATACTGGCTAAGAGCTGCAAGATATTCAGCCGCACATTCAGCCAAGCCGTTAACCAGCCCGAAGCCGCCCCTGCCAGCACAGCCATTGCACAGGCAAACCAAGGATCATGCCCGCCAGTAATTAAAGTGGCCGCAACTGCGCCACCCAAAGGGAAGCTACCATCGGCAGTTAAATCTGGGAAATTCAGCAGGCGAAAAGAAATCAGCACCCCAAGCGCCACCAGCGCAAAGATCAAGCCAATTTCCAATGCACCCATCAGGGCAATGGGAGTCATAAGTATTCCAGGGAGCAACAATCAAATCTGAAAACCCAAACCTTAAAACACGGAGGAAAGGAGAACACGGAGCAGCACGGAGACAAACCCAACAAGATTTTCTCTGTGAAACTCTGTGTCCTCCATGTTCTCTGTGGTTCAAGATTTGGGTTTTGACGCATTTTTTTACTTCACCACTTCTTTAGCTTCTTTTAGCAGTGCTGCAGATAGCGTTACGCCTTGTTTCTTTGCGGCGGTGGTGTTCACCATCAATTCTTTCTTAGAGCCTACTTCGGGTGCAATATCGCCTGCTTTTTCGCCTTTCAAGATACGCACTACCATCTTGCCGGTTTGACGGCCTAGCTCGTAGTAGCTCATCCCCATCGCAGCAATTGCACCGCGTTTTACTAAGCTGGCATCGCCAGAAATCAAAGGAATTTGCGCTTGCTGTGCCACGCCTACTAAGGATTCGTAGCTAGAAACCACATTGTTATCCGTATTGGTGTAAATCACGTCCACTTTGCCAACCAAGCTTTTCGCCGCAGTAGAAATATCTACCGTGCGGGCCGCAGGCGCTTCTACCAGCGTCATGCCGCGCTTAGCCAATTCGGCCTTTAACTCTTTAGCCACGATGGTTGAATTAACTTCACCTGGGCTATACACCATACCAACACGCTTGGCGTTTGGTTTTACTTTTAAGATTAAATCGATTTGTGGCGACAGCTCTAACATATCCGACACGCCGGTTACATTATCGTTACCTGTCTTCCAGCTTTTAACCAGCTTGGCGGCCACCGGATCAGTCACTGCAGTAAACACTACTGGAATACTGCGAGTAGCCGCTACGACAGCCTGTGCACTAGGTGTGGCGATCGCAACAATCACATCAGGCTGATCGCCAACAAATTTGCGGGCAATTTGTGCTGCGGTGGCGGTATTGCCCTGAGCACTTTGAAATTGATACTTAATTTGCTTGCCCGGCTCAAAGCCCGCTGCTTTTAATTCGTCCTCTACTCCTTTGCGTGCGGCATCAAGCGCAGGGTGATCAACAATCGCCGTTACCGCCACCGATTTCATTTCTGCGGCACCCGAAGTTGGAGCCAAGCTAAGGGCCAAAAGAGTAGCCAAAAGAGTAGGTTTAAATAATTTAAGCATCGACCAAATCCTTATTTCAAAGTGATTGTGGAGCTGGATAAAAAGAAGCCGAGAAATTTCAAATAGAAAATACGCGCATTTGCATATAAAACAACTGTTTCATTTTTTCAAACTGATGACGAATAAATAGCCAAGCACGGCATTTACTACGCAAATACTAATAAATGAAATATCAGAAATATAAGCGCACAACGGTGTGAGTTACGCCAAAGATAATAGAGGTAAGTCGCCTAAAGAGACAAAGCGGGGATATCCCTAATAGAGGGCTTTTGCTGTAATTATGATTAATAAACGACAGCTTAAAATACTGTGGATAACTTTGTGGGTAAGATCGTTATTCAGCGCAATTAGGCAAGCACTAAATAAGACTAAAAGGTGATATAAATCAAGAAAAAACAAGGCTAAAACCCAAGCCTGTTCTCATTTGAAGGATAAAACTGCAAAAACAAAGTAGGAAGGTAAAATCAGGCCACAAGCACAATCACGGCCTGTGTGTAAAGCCCCAAGGCGAGCACTTATTTGCAGCAAAAATCACTACACAAAATGTCATTCACACTACAAATTTTAAGATGTTTTAAGTCAACACACGGCGATCCAGAAAGTTGCTTATCAGCCTAGTTCACATAAATGACATTTTCCAGAAATATCTAAGTAAAACACAGCCCCAAGGCGAGGAACGGTAAAGCCCCTTAAAAATCAAGATGCTTAGGCCAGTCGCCTCATCACTCACTACGTGCTTGGCAGTATTTTAGCGGCTGCTTAAGACAAAAAATAGGCGGAAAACCCCCACAGCAAAGTTTTGCTGCAGGGGTTTTCCGCCTGATATAAAAATAAGAACTACAGCACGTAACGCGCTAAATCTTCATCCGCAGCAATGCCGCCCAACTTGCTGCTTACAAATTCAGCATCCACCACAATCTTGCCGCTCTTGGCATCAAAAGAGATTTCTTCTAGCAAGCGCTCCATCACGGTGTATAAACGCCGCGCTCCGATGTTTTCAGTGCTTTCATTTACCTGCCAAGCAATTTCGGCCATGCGTTTTACGCCGTCATCCGTGAAATCCAGCTCAACTTCTTCTGTTGCCAGTAAAGCCTGATATTGCTTCACAAGGCAGGCATCCGTGCCAGTTAAGATGCTAGCAAAATCATCCACAGTCAGTGAGTTAAGCTCTACCCGAATCGGAAACCGCCCTTGCAGCTCTGGAATCAAATCTGATGGCTTGGCTAAATGGAATGCGCCGCTGGCAATAAACAGAATGTGATCGGTTTTAACCATGCCGTATTTAGTGGTGACCGTGGTGCCTTCTACCAGTGGCAATAAATCGCGCTGCACGCCTTGGCGGCTGACTTCGCCACTACCCGCCTCGGCGCGGCTGGTGACCTTATCAATTTCATCAATAAACACGATACCGTTTTGCTCAACCGCAAACAGGGCCTCGGTTTTAGCGTCTTCTTCATTCACCAGCTTGCCCGCTTCTTCTTCGGTGAGCAGCTTCATGGCTTCAGCAACTTTAAGCTTTTGCGATTTCTTTTTATCGGAAAACGCCCCCTTAAACATTTGCTGAATTTGGCTAGAAAAGTCTTCCATGCCCGGCGGGCTCATCACCTCCATGGTGGGCACGCTTGCTGCCACTTCAATTTCAATCTCTTTTTCGTCCAACTTACCTTCACGCAACATCTTGCGGAATTTTTGGCGAGTGTCCGAATCATCGCTGCCGCCAGGCGGCAGCAATACGTCAAGAATGCGCTCTTCTGCCGCATCTGACGCTCGAACACGATTACGGCTAATGGCTTTATCCCGCACTTGCTTAACGGCTACCTCAACCAAATCACGAATAATGCTGTCTACATCTTTACCAACGTAACCCACTTCGGTGAATTTAGTCGCCTCTACTTTAATAAAGGGCGCGTCAGATAATTTAGCCAAGCGGCGGGCAATTTCGGTTTTACCCACACCGGTTGGCCCAATCATCAAAATATTCTTTGGGGTAATTTCATTTCTAAGCGGCTCTGCCACTTGTTGCCTGCGCCAACGATTACGCAGCGCAATCGCCACGGCCTTTTTAGCCGCAGTTTGCCCAACAATATGTTTATCTAGCTCGTGAACAATTTCCCGCGGAGTCATTTGGCTCATGATCAATCCTTAACAAAATATAGAAAGCAGATGGCGACACTGGCGCTAAATTTAAAGACTAAGGCATAGATATTTCACTATTACCCTACTCAAACAGGGTGCTCGGCTAAGCGTGTTTTTAAAAGGCAAAAAAACATTCATCTCCTATCAAAGCACACGATAAGTTCTACAATAATAATGAACTAAGCTTACGCAGAGAGAAATATGAACGATAACGATGACTGGCTAGATGAAGATAGCGAAGAAACATCTACCAGCACCAATGGCAAGCTATGGACAATTCTAGTGGTTGACGATGAACCTGACATTCATCATGTCACTCGGCTTGCACTCGCCAATATCGAATTCTTAGGCCGAAGACTAGAAATTTTATCCTGCTATTCTGCAGCGGAAAGCTTGGAGCTACTTCGCTCTCGTAATGATATTGCGCTGGTTTTACTCGACGTAGTGATGGAGCAAGAAGATTCTGGCCTGCAAGTAGCCCATGCAATCCGTGAAATATTAGGTAATCACCAAATTCGTATTATCTTACGCACCGGTCAGCCCGGTGTAGCACCCGAGCGGCATGTGATTGAAAGCTATGATATCAATGATTACAAAGCCAAAACAGAGCTAACCCGCGATAAGCTTTACACCGCCATCTTAGGCACTTTACGCTCGTATAAAGACATTATGCTGCTAGAGCATCAGCGCCAAATGTTAGCTGCTAATCGCCGTGGCTTAATTAAAGTGATTGAAGCATCCGCCAGTATTTTTAAACAACAATCTATTCAAAATTTTGCCCAAGGCGTGCTGGAGCAATTGCAATCTCTGCTGTTTTTTGAGCAAGAGGCTTTATATATTGTGGTGCAAGGCGGAATGGCCGCTTTATCCCAAAATGGGGGGATTCAAGTGATGTATGCTACAGGCGGTTATCAAGCGCTTTGTGGCAAAAAACTAGAATATAGCGAGCTGGCGCAGTTTGATGCATCCATTAAGCAGGCCATCCATGACGAAAGCAGCGTGTATGCTGCAGATCATTTTGTCGGTTTTTTCCATACCGAACGTGGGCCAGTCAATTTACTGATTATCGATGGGCCAGTAGCCTTATCTAATCCAGATAAAGAATTGATCGAATTATTCTGCCGCAATGTCAGCATCGCGTTTGAAAACCTAATGATGAATAAAGAGATTCAAGAGTTGCGAAGCGATCAATAATTAGCGAATAAAATCAATATGCTATCGTGCATAACTAAATAAAATAACTCAGCCATTTTATAAAAAATGTCCTGATTAAGTCTCTTGCTCACACTCATCATCCCTATCGTAGGGCGGGTGCAACCCACGTTTTTTTCAGCATCGCTCGCGGGTTACACCCGCCCTACGAATGGCAGACTGCTTAAGTTGATAGGATTAGGCTGCACCCGTCTTACGCTATTAATGATGGATATAGCTTACTCAGCACCAAGCCATTCTTTATCTCCACGGCAAAATACAGCTAAACATATCTTAGGCAATCTAATATTTGAATGGCTTATTTTTCGTATCTTTAGTGCTTTTCGTATATAAAAATTTGTTTTATCTAACTTGCTGATTAAATCTTCCTATCATCCTCCGCCCATTTGGCAGTTTCAGCGGTAGAATCAATGATCCCTCTCACCAACCCGTCTAAAGCTATGTCGAAAGATTATCTGGAAAGTATCATCAAAGCCCGTGTCTACGACGTGGCTATTGAATCTCCGCTAGAGTTCGCCCCTAATCTATCGCGTCGTATCGGCAATAAAGTGCTGTTTAAGCGCGAAGATATGCAGCCGGTGTTTTCGTTTAAAATTCGCGGTGCGTATAACAAGATGGTCAAGCTCACACATGCCGAGCTAGCACGCGGCGTAGTTGCAGCATCTGCGGGCAACCATGCCCAAGGCGTGGCAATGGCCGCGCAATACTTAAAATGCCGCGCCACCATTGTGATGCCCACCACCGCTCCCCGCATCAAGGTAGATGCGGTGACGCGCCGTGGCGCAGAGGCGGTGCTTATTGGTGACTCTTACTCTGATTGCTATCAGCACGCACTTAATTTATCCGAGCAAACCGGCGCTACGCTGATTCATCCCTTTGATGATCCTGACGTTATCGCCGGCCAAGGTACGGTGGCGATGGAAATCTTGCGCCAGTATCCCGACCATATCGACGCGATTTTTGTTCCCGTTGGCGGTGGTGGCTTATTAGCTGGGATGGCGGCCTATATCAAACGCCTGCGCCCCGAAATTAAAATTATCGGTGTAGAACCCACCGATGCCAATGCCATGTACTTAAGCTTAAAGCTAGGCGAGCGCATTACGCTGCCCCAAGTCGGCATCTTTGCCGATGGCGTGGCGGTAAAGCAGGTTGGGGAAGAGACTTTCCGCCTGTGCCGCCAGTTTGTGGATGACGTGATTCTGGTTGATACCGACGCAATGTGCGCGGCGATTAAAGATGTATTTGAAGACAATCGCTCGATTTTAGAACCAGCAGGCGCGCTGGCCATTGCTGGCCTTAAAGCCTGGGCTAAGCGTGAAGGCAAGCAAGACGCCACCCTGATCGCCGTGGCATCTGGCGCAAATATGAATTTTGACCGCCTGCGCTATATCGCCGAGCAAGCCGAAATGGGTGAGCAGCGTGAAGCGATTGTGGCGGTAACTATTCCAGAGCAGCCCGGCTCCTTCCGCACTTTCTGTAAGCTAATTGGTGCGCGCAATATCACCGAATTTAACTATCGCTACTCCACCGCCAGCGAAGCGCATGTGTTTGTTGGCCTATCGATTAACGATCGCAGTGAAGTGATTGAGCTGATTGGCGAGCTGGCTACCGCAAAAATCGCCGCCGTCGATCTTACCGATAACGAGCTAGCCAAGCTGCATATCCGCCATCTAGTGGGTGGCAAAGCCCCCAATGTGCAAAACGAGCGGCTGATGCGCTTTGAGTTTCCAGAACGCCCAGGCGCTCTACTCGACTTTTTAAATGGCATGAGTGGCGAGTGGAATATCAGCCTCTTCCATTACCGCAACCACGGTGCAGATTACGGGCGGATTTTGGTTGGCATTCAAGTGCCCCCACAAGACGACGACGCCTTTGCCGCCTTCCTACAAAAACTCGGCTATATGCACTGGGATGAGAGCGATAACCCCGCTTATAACCTATTTCTAAGCGCATAAGCAAAAAGGCCGTCGCAATGACGGCCTTTTTCTTGCAAGGAATGTGGCTCGAAATAAACCCTGCAATGAGGTATCAACACCAAACCGTCTTCCCCGAATATATTTATCGGGGATCCAGTAGCGCAGCTGGATTCCCGCCAAAGACACGCGGGAATGACGGGAGTTCATCGCAGGAAGAACCTAGTCCTTAGCTAATTACAGCAGATTACGCGCCGCTTCAATCACGATATCTACAGCGGTATGCTCAGCCAACTTCATCGCTTCTGCATCTGGGATTTCTTGCTGGGTGCGGTTTACGATCACACCGGCCACCATCCCTGCACGCCAGCCTTGGGTTGCACACATGGTCAGCAGGGTGGCGGATTCCATTTCGTAATTCATCACGCCCATCGCCTGCCATTCTTTCATCGAACCTTGCAAGCTACCCAGTACACGGCCGCTGCAAGTATCGTAACGCTCTTGGCCTGGATAAAAAGTATCTGATGAAGCGGTTATGCCGATATGCAGTGGTTTACCGGCTTTTTTAGCGGCATTCACCAGCGCCGTAGTGCAATCAAAATCAGCAACGGCTGGGAAGCTCATTGGTGCAAAGTGCAAGCTAGCGCCATCCAAACGAACCGAACCAGTTGTCACCAGCACATCGCCCACATTGATATGCGATTGAATCGCACCGGTTGTACCTACACGCAAGAATGTATTAATCCCCAATTGCGCCAGCTCTTCTACCGCAATCGAAGTAGAAGGGCCCCCAATACCGGTAGAGCAAATCACAATCGGCTTGCCATCTAATTCAGCCAGATAAGTAGTGAATTCACGATGGCTGGCCAGCAACTTAGCGTTGCTCATTTTTTCAGCAATACGCTGCACACGGGCAGGATCACCCGGCACAATCGCCAGAGTGGCACCGGCTAAATCGCTTTTAGCGAGACCTAAATGGAAAACTTCTGATTTAGACATGATGAGTCCTTCAATTAAAAAAACGAACCCAAACCTTGAACCACAGAGGACACAGAGGACGCGGAGTACCACGGAGAAAACCAATCATCTCCTCGTATCACGTCGTCTTTGCAAAAATCCTGAGTTTTATAGTTTGAGTTTAAATTTGAGATGTAATCGTAGGGCGGGTGAAACCCGCCGCTGTTTCATCACAAAACTTGGCGGGTTTCACCCGCCCTACAATTTTGATATTTAAAGCGCGGGTGTATCTTTTGGGTCGAGGTAGAAAGCACCCGGCAGCAGATCGCCTGCGGTGGTGATTTCCATATCTTCTTTCATATTGCCCAAGATCACCGGCAGTGCAGGTGTACCGATTTCTATCATCACCTGACGGCAAGCACCGCAAGGCGCGATTGGGCCGGGAGTATCACCCACTACGGCAATGGCAGAGAAATCACCCGGCTTATAGCCATTAGCTACCGCGCTAAACAGAACCGTGCGCTCTGCACAGTTGCACAGGCCATAAGAAGCGTTTTCTACATTGCAGCCATGAAACACACGGCCATCTTTAGTAATGAGCGCAGCGCCAACTAAAAAGCGCGAATACGGCGCATAGGCCGAAGTACGGGCAATACGGGCTTGATCGAGTAATTCTCTTGCATCGAGTTCTTCACGAGTCATGGTCATTCCCAAAAGTTTATTCCAGAAAGGCTTTCCCAACGGGGAAAGAAGAAAGATTGAACCAGTTAGCCAAGCTCTG
>NZ_JANXSO010000148.1 GCF_025352645.1 Iodobacter sp.
AAGCCCGTATCCGTATGGCCCAATAATGGGCCCACGGCCACAGCACGCTCCATTTTGGCATGACTGTGATTCAGTAAATAAACGACTCCCGCCTGGCAGCGCGTTGCCTTCACCAGCTGCTTAAGGACATTGTCCAGCATGCGCTCCACCTTAGGCTCAGTGGCCATGTCCTGACTAATCTGCAGAAAAGTCTGAATAGTTTGGCTCATATCACTGAGCACGCCGGATAAGTCATTCACCTCTTGCACCATGGTGTGCTTACGCAAGCTCTGGCTGAAATCAAAACACTGCATCCGCTGCGCCTGCAATGTAAGCTGATCCATGCTCTTGCCGATTTTTGCACCAGCCAACCAACCCAAGGGCATCAGTAATAAGGCGAGCAGCATCACCGCTACAATCAAATGCAGCAGTTTGCCGCGCAGCTCACCCAGTAGATCGTTGCTGGGCAAGGCCACTAGTAAACGCATTCCTTCTGACTGCCATACTTCAAAAGGTAAAACCGTCCCCAGCCACTCCTCACCGTTTACTTCATAAGTGACCACCTTGCCTTTAGCTGGGGCCAAGGTATTCAGACGGCTGAGGCTGGCAACGCCCAAACCAGCTACTGTGCTAAATTCAACCTTATCAGCGCCTTTAATCAGGACTTTTTTCATATCAGGATAAGCCAGCACTCTGCCTTGCCCATTCACAAGGGCCAGCTGAGTATTGGGGGATATTTTTAGCCCATCAAGACTGCTCGCAAGATCATCCAGCACCATATCAACACCAAAAATGGCTTTACCATTCTGGCTGCTTTGGCTTAGCGTGACGCCAATTTGCTGGCTAGAAAAGAAAATATAAGGCTCAGATAAGACCGAGGCCGAGGTGCGGCCCGATGCCTGATACCAAGGGCGAGTGCGGGGATCATAGCGATACTCTGGAACGCTTCTGCGCTCTAATAAGTCATAGCTCGCATCAAAAAACAGGTACTCGCTTTTTAACTGCCAGCTAGGCAAAACCTGCACCGATTGCACCAAGAAATTAGCCATGGGTGGTGCTTTAAACTTGCTACGGATATCTGCACGATCCAATGGGCGCACCAGCATAAAGGAGCCATCGCTGTAACCCACAAAAACGGAAGAGATCAGCTCATTCGCGCTCAGTACTTCGGCCAGCGCAGTCAGCCGTAGCAAGCGCTCTTCTAACGTAGAGGCATTGGCGATCGGATCATCCACCAGCATGCGCAGCGTAGCTTGAGCAGGCTCTAACATACGCCGTGATTTTTCAGTAATCAGCTGGCCCGCATCCTTAGCCGTTCTAGACGCGGTATCCAGCAGGGTAGTACGCGCCCCGCTCCAACCTATGCCAATGACCACCACGGCCAACACCAACATGCACAAGACCACCACCGTTGCGATGGATAACTTCATTGTCCAGCCGGTGATACGTTTGTTATTAGCCGGTGCAAAAGCAAGCCCGTCGCTCATGATGAACTTCCCTTTGAATGGATGGCGGCAAAAGCAGAGCAAGGCCAGTCAGCATAATCAGGCCTAAAAAAAAACCACTATTTTGTCAAAAACAATGGTTTTTTGAGCAGGGATGACAGCGAGTCCAGCCATCATTTTTGAATTTATTAGTAAGTATTAAGAAATATTTTTGATTTAATACTAGTTTAATACTTACTAAAAACAAGTAGCGAACCAGTAATTAATGTAATCTTAATATAGCTGTCAGCGATGCAGCCCCCATTAGGGAGCTGCTCAGCAATTACGCTGTTTAAAAAATTGATAATGCTGATAAGGCTCACTAGCCAAATAAATAGCGGCAGATTGGGCGGGGATATTTAATGCAACGCTGCCTGCTTGCACTCGGCAGGCTGACGCCGCACCCAGCGCATCTAACAGTGGCACGCCGTCATACCAGTGCGAGTAAGGAATGAGTAGCTTGGTATTCAGCGGCTGATTGGCTAAATTGACGATCACTAAAGCCGCCTCGCCGATCACCTCAGTAACACGTAAGAAAATCAGCGCGTTGCCTGCCAGCCTATCGCCCAATACCTGCACATCACCATATTGCAGAGCCGGATTACTCTGGCGAATCGCAATCAGCTGTTGCACAAACTGGCGCTGCGCATGATTCCAATCAGCCTGATTCCAGCGCATGGGGCGACGGCAATCGGGGTCCGCCCCGCCTTCCATGCCGATTTCTTCACCGTAATAAACCAGCGGGATACCGGGTAAGGTAAATTGCATAATCAGCGCCAGCTGGGCTTTTTCTACACTGCCCACGGTAGTCAGCAGCCTTGGCGTATCGTGGCTGGAGAGCATATTCCACGAGCAGAGCAAACCACTTAAGCCGTAAGCTTCTCTGGCGTCTTTAAGTGCATAATTCATTTGCAACGCATCAATTTCCCCCGCCAGCCAAGCCAGCGTGGCGGTGCGATACCAGTAATTCATCATGCCTTTAAAACCACCACCCGCTTCAAACCAGCTGCCAGAAAAACCATTTAATTCGCCAAGCAGGCCCGCCTTGGGGAAACGCTGGGCGACGATGGCTGCCATTTCCTGCGCCACTTCTATCCCCACATCCTGCGCCACATCAAAACGCCAATTGTCGATGCCCTTCGCCAGCCAGTGCTGCACTAGGCTGGCGGGTGTGCGGTATAAAACATCGCGCACTTCTGGGTTGGCTAAATTCAGCTCGGGCATCATGCCGTAATCTTGCCAACATAGATAAGCGCCATCTTCTGCAAAAGTAAACCAATCGCGCTTGCCAACCTCCCCTGCTTGCGCGGCTAAAAACCAAGGGTGACGATCAGAAACATGATTCAGCACAGCATCCAGTGTCAGACTCATGCCTTTATTGTGTAATGCAGTAATCAGCCGCTGCAAGGCAGGCTCGCCACCAAACATGGGATCGATGCTCAAAAAATCCACCGCATCGTATTTATGATTACTGGGTGCGGTAAACACTGGCGTTAGATAAACACCTGTTACGCCTAGATCAAGCAAGTAATCTAGCTTCTCTGCAATACCATCTAAATCACCGCCAAAAAACTGCATGCCCCAAGGCTGGTTCATCGTGGAATCATCCCAATCCCGCTTGGCAATATCCGGCTGGGCATAGGCCGCTTGTGCTAATTTAGCCGCGCTACTCAGCCCGCCTCCAATGGCGAAACGCTCAGGGAAAATCTGATAAATAATCTGGCTGGCCATTTGCTTGGTGGCGGCATCTAGGGTGTTTTTCATGGTTTACTCGAGCAGGAATGAGAAAGCTTGACTTAAGTCTAGTAAAGAAACTGCTTGCTATGCCCCTAAGCGTGCTTTTAATTATTAGCAGATGTTACGCAGCAGCCATTGAGCCGCTTACTCCTCGTGTCGCAGCTTCAAGGGAAGGGTAAAGGTCCCGTACCAATAGCGTGGTCAATCGGTTTTTTCGCTGTTTGCTCATGAAAAAATAATTTAGTTAGTGCGCAGGGGGTTGCACCCCTCTAGGAGAGGCATATTTATCCGTATTCAAGAGCCACCCAAAGGATCGCTACCCTGATGTGTGTGATTTTTATACCTTTGCTGAGCCGTGCCTTGTTAGCTTCATGCCCTGATATAAATTGCATTTGCTTACGCATTACTTATTGATTTTAAATAATAATGATTCTTGTTATCTTTATGTTGTATAGGTATGATTTGCCGCTTTCTGCTTTGGGCTGTCTCTCTGTGTTTGAGCGCTATTACCACGATTTGCATAATCTCATTTCACGCTCCATTGGCTGCCGCGATAAGGCACAAGATGTGGTGCAAGAGGCCTATGCGCGCGTATTAGCCAGCCCCCATGCCACTGCAACAGCAGGTGTGGGCGCTTTGCTCTACACCACAGCTAAAAATATCGTGATTGATCAATATCGACAAAATAATGCCCGCCAATACGATGATATCGAACGGATGGAGCTGATGGCCTCCTCGGCAGACGAGCCAGAGCGGCGCGTAGCTGGGCGGCAATCGATGCAGCAGCTGATTCAATTAATTGAAACACTTTCACCACGCTGTAAAGAAGCATTTGTTTTGTATAAGTTTGATGGCTTAAGCCATGCAGAGATCGCCGCAAAAATGGGGATTTCGATCAATATGGTAGAAAAACACATCATCAATGGCATGATCATTTGCAAAAAAGGCTTGGCAGAGCGAGGTGCGCAATGAGCGAGAGCATCGATTTTTTGGCAGCACAATGGCTATTAAGACAAGAGCAAGGGCTAGATTCAGAGGAACAAGCCGCATTACAGCAATGGATTCACGCCGATGCCAAGCACCACCAAGCCTGGCGCGAGATGACCAGTATCAATGTGCTTATCGGCCAGCTCCCTAGCGCCCAGATTACTGCACTACAGCGCCAAGTGCATGCAGGGCTAAAGCCTAAGCAAAGTCTATGGCAGGTATGCTGGCAAGCCTGTAGCAAGGTAATGCCGCAGATGGCGGTTGCATCCTGTGCCATGCTCATGCTGGTGTGTAGCCTGCTGTGGTTTGAGCGGCAGCAGCCCCGCTTTTCGCAAACCTTTACCACCGCCAAAGGGAAATTCAGCCGCCAAACGCTGCCCGATGGCAGCACAGTAGAGCTAGATACCGCCAGCCAGATCCAAGTCTCCCTCTATGGCTCGCGCCGAGAAGTGCAGCTACTGCGTGGTCAAGCCATGTTTCACGTCAGCAAAGACACCGACAAGCCCTTTCATGTGCTAACAGGAAAGGCCAGAGTTACCGTGCTAGGCACACAATTTGCAGTGCGAAATATCAATCAGCAAGTCAGCGTAGCCGTGCAAGAAGGTAAGGTAAAAGTAGCCGCATTTAAGCAACAGGCCGAATATGACAGCCGCCCTGTTTCGCAAGCTACGCTGCTAGCGGGTGATGCCATTGTGCTGGCTGCAGGTGAGCTATCGCCGATCAAGAGTGTGACCCCTGCATCGGTAGGCTGCTGGAGAAGTGGCCGGCTCACTTTTGACAACACCCCGCTTAAAGATGCCTTAGCCGAGTTTGAACGCTACACGCCAAGCAACTTACAACTCACCGATCCCAAACTGGGCGAGCTGCGCATTAGCGGTAGCTTTGAAGTGAGCAAACTTAAGCAATTCACCGCCGCCCTGCCACAAGTTTTACCCGTGCGTATTGCCGATGGAAAAATAATGTCGCGGTAAATAGAGCTGCAACCCTGATAAACAATGAATCTTCTTTCCTCATCTAAGGAGCACGCAGCAATACGCTGCTAGTGCTGGCTAGCCGCGTATTGCTGCTGCATAAGGCCCAAACAACTAACTGCCTTACCACACCCTGTCTAAATAAAATTTAGCAATATTAAAATATTGACGCAGCCATATCAGGGTTTGATCGTTTCATTCGTTTTATATTGTGAATGATTCTTAAAATCATTACCAATAGAGAGTAAAACCAATGAAATCATCAAACCGCCACACGGCAATCCGACCTTTGATTCTGGCGCTTAGCCTTGCATTTGCTACCCCGCTGGCTAGCTACGCCGCCCCAGCAGCTACCACCGAATTTAATATCGGCACCCAACCGCTAAGCCGTGCACTGGGTGAGCTAGCACGCCAAGCGGGCATGGTATTACTGGTAGATGCCAAGTTAACTGAAGGCCGCCAAAGCCCCGCTCTAAAAGGCACATATAGTCTGCGTGATGCGCTACGCCAATTACTCAGCGGCAGCGGCTTACGCGCCGAAGTCACCAGCGATGGCACAATTGTTTTAAAGCCTGAGCCCGCAGCAGCGGGCAATATGGTAGGAATTGGCGCGGTGCGCGTGAGCGGTGCAGGGGCGCTGTTTGCTAATGATGATGCCATTGAAGCCAGCGATCGCCCCTATGTAAAAGCAGGCTCGTCGGCGCATATTAGCCGCGAAAACATCGATCGATTCCGAGGCACCTCTCCCGCCGATATTTTTAAGGGCACGCCCGGCGTGGTGGTAGGCGATGCAAGGAATAGCGGCGCGGTGGATGTGAATATCCGTGGCATGCAAGGCCAAGGCCGCGTACCCGTGCTCATTGATGGCAGCTTGCAATCCTCCACCGTTTACCGAGGCTACGCAGGCATTGCCGACCGCAGCTATATCGATCCAGAGCTGATCAGCGAAATCAATATCGCCAAAGGCCCAAGCATGGGCGTTGAGGGCGCGGGGGCAATTGGTGGGCTGGTGAGTATGCAAACATTGCGCAGCGAAGATATTTTAAAGCCGGGTGAGCGTAGCGGTTTTAGGATTCGCACTGGTCTGCAAGACAATAGCAAGGAAGCGTCTACTGATTTTGAAACCACACCCCGCACCGATCGCAATAATCTGCTAGACCCGCGTAGCGGTTTTTTAAGCCTTGCTTACGCCACTAAACAAGATGGTTTTGATCTGGTCGCCGCCATCAGCCATCGCAATATCGGTAATTATTTCTCCGGTAAGAACGGCTTCACCAGCTATCAGAATATTGATGAACAGGGGGACGACAACGGCATCACCCAGTTTTATCATGCTGGCGATGAAGTGCTCAATACCTCGAACACCACCGATTCAGCCCTGCTAAAAACCACCATTAATTTAAGCGACGATCAAGCTTTAGAGTTGGGTTACCGCTATTTTAAAAGTACTTACGGCGAAATCATGCCTTCGCAAATCTTGCGTAATAGCACCGGCATTATTAAGCAGTGGAAGCCAAGCGAAGTCAGCACTGATGCATGGACTGCACGCTATAAATATCAGCCTACTGACAATGCTCTGATTAGCCTAAAGGCCAACCTGTGGTACACCGATATGGAAAGCGCCGCCCGCAATGGTGATTTTTTCCGTAATCCACACGAAGGTAAACCCACCAACTGGGATCACGAATGCGAGCAATGCGTAGAAACACTCTACCTGGCTAAAAACCAATCGCAGCGCTATGGTGCCGATTTAAGCAATACCTCGCGCTTTGATAACGCCTACGGTGCCTTTAACCTGAACTATGGTTTTTCGCTGCAAAAAGAAGATATCGCCCCATCCGATAGCGTAAAAATAGATATCGATGATTTAAACCACAACCGCACCTTGCGCAGCGGCACGCGTAATGAGGAAAGCGCTTTCCTCAATATGCAATGGCAGCCTACAAACTGGCTGACGGTAGAAGCCGGTGGCCGCTATTTGCGCTATCGCAGCCAGGATCGCAATGTCACCGCCACCCAGCTCAAAGAACCGCTAGGCTGGAAGCGTATTAGCTTATATGACGACAAAAACGATCGCATTGGCACCGTACTCTGGCATCAGGATAATACCGGTCAATTTAGCGATACAACAAACCCGCTTAAAGCCAGCAAAATTGTTCTAGAGCATGACAAAGACCAAGATCCGGTAGAAATCAGTCGCAGCCAAGTTCACGAATCCTCCGTCGACGATATGGTTTATCACAACGATATCCCCGGGGCCTTTAGCCGCAGCGAGCCTATCGAGCGTGAAGGCAGTGGCTTTGCGCCTGCGTTTGGCCTGACGTTTAAAATCAGCGACAGTATCAGCAGCTATCTGCGCTACACCGAAGGGCTGCGCATGCCTAGCCTGTATGAATCTACCCTTGGTTTCTCGGCGACCTTTTCCTCGCCGCTTGAGCCTGAGCACAGCAAAAACTGGGAAACTGGGGTGAGCTTTATTAAAGATGGTGTATTTACAGCAGACGATAAGCTGCGTCTGAAAGTGGCTTACTTTAATAACACCACGGATAAGTACATTACCCGCGTACAAATTTCGGGCAAAAAAGCGTGGGAACAGAACTTCTCTATGGCCAATATCGACAGCTTCAGCGTTTCTGGCTTTGAGCTGTCTGCGTCTTACGACCGTGGCGATTTCTTTGGCGAGCTAGCCGCTACTCTGAATCACAAAGCAATGGTTTGCGATTCAAAAATGGCAGGCTATCTGCGGAGCAAAGCAGAATACACGCCCAAACTCAGCGAAACCCCAGACTGCTCGCCTGTTGGTTTCACCTCGTCCTATATAAGTAACATGATCCCACCCCAAATCAGTACCAATGCCACTTTTGGTGCACGCTTACTGGATCAAAAACTCACCATGGGCTTACGCGCTAGTTATGTAAGTGGCCCATTAAACACCGCCGAAGAAGGTGCATCTTGGCAGAGCTACAGTGGCTCAGCAGTACAAATCAAAAC
>NZ_JANXSO010000168.1 GCF_025352645.1 Iodobacter sp.
GGTGGCGTAATGCGACCCGGAACTGGAGCTGGCAAAACGAAGTGCAACTCAACCCGGACCGAGTCATTGAACCTAAAACAAGCGAGGAATTACAAGCAGCTTAAATCGTAAAAACATCTCAACTACTTTGACAATCACCGCCTCTTTGCTGCACTAAGTGTTGGCTAAGGCGCTGTACGCTGGGGGCGCAGAGCATCACAATGGTAAACGCTGCAGGCCAAGCCATGATAAAAGCCCGTGACCAATGCTGTAAAAACTGTGCATTTAGCCCTGCAACAATCCAAGTGACCCAGCCACTCATCACCGCAGACATCAGTAGAGACATCAAAAATGAGAACACCCAGCGTAGTTTTTGTGTATCTGACATGATGAATCCTGCTTGATTTAAGATTGGATAAGCATAGCAAAAGCATCTAAATGAAAATACAATCAATAAATCAAACTTAAATTCCATAAATGAAATCATGCTCGATGATCTAGCCTTATTTGTTGCCGTGGTTGAGGCGGGTAGCTTAAGTGCTGCCGCGCAAAAGATGAGCTTGCCAGCGGCAACGCTGACACGGCGTTTGCAAAAGTTAGAGCAGCAGTTAGGCTGCCGCTTACTCAGCCGCAGTGCACGGCGTATGCAAGTTACTAGTGAAGGGCGGCAATATTACGAGCAGTGCCGCCCCTTATTGCAAGCATTGCAGCAGGCTACGCAAGCTTTAGATATTACTCAGCATAGTGTGGCGGGTTTAATTCGGGTATTGGCTCCCATTACTTTAGCTAATGGTCTGTTTAAAAATTGTTGGGCCAGTTTTATGCAAAAGTTTCCTGAAGTGCAATTGGAGCTTAAGCTAAGCAATTTGCAGGAAGATTTACTGGATAGTGGGGCAGATTTAGCCATTAGGGCGGGTGTGCAGCAAGATTCCAGCTTTAATCAACGCCGCTTGGGAGAGGTGCATTGGGTCATGGTGGCGGCTAGTGAGTACTTAAAGCAATATGGCCAGCCCCAAAAGCCAGAAGAGTTATCTAATCATCACTTGATTGTTGCCGAGCCTATGGTGCGTTGGCATTTGCGTCATAAGAAAAGTGATGAGGCTTTTGTATTGCAAGCACAGGCTAAATTTAGGGTGAATGAATTATTTCTTGCCGTACATATGGCAAAAGAAGGAGTAGGGATTACCTATTGCCCAGTATCTCTTTGCTGTGATGAATTAATCACTGGAGAGTTACAAGAGGTATTGCCGAGTTGGCAAGCTGATTCAAGAACTATTTATGCCGTTTGGCCCCAGCAGCGCTATTTACCTGCAAGGGTACGCGCTTTATTAGAGCATTTATTAGCGTTTGCCGCATCAGAGCCACTGCTTAATGGCTCTGATGCAACTTAGTTTATCAAATAGTTAGTTATGATCTGTTAATGCGATATTGTTTTCTTGGCACCAAGTCTTAATAGCGGCTTCGGTGCTCTTTTTTTCAAATACATACCAAGCCGTTAATAAATGCTGGCGGTCTGCCCAGTCTTTAAAACGCCCCATCGCCCCAGCGTGCCTAAACATTGAATGTACTTCATTAAAAGAATCAGGAGCAAATTTATCAGCAAAGGCTAGGGAGCGTTTGGAATTCAAATCTAAATCACGCTTACTTGGAAAGAAAATGCAGTAGTTAGTATCACCAGATCATCCGGTAGTTTGATGTTTTCAATATGATCTCAAAATTCTGATCGAATAAAAATCTGACTACTGACTATATGAATAAACACATTGCTGCTTTTATTTGGATCGGCGCTGATAAAATGAATGGCATTAATAATATCGCCTAATTTTTATGGTATTTTGTTACCCATTTGTTTTTATTGTTCGTGTGGATTGATTCCTTAAGATGATATTTTAGATTGGCTTAATATGTTTTTTAGTATATATAAATATTTAATATTTATACTGTGTAATCGTATTTTATTGAAATTAATATCAGTATTTTTATGCAGGTGTTGCAGGTAAATTTATATGTTTAGTTGACTATGCACTGTGGCAATCCTTGCGATGGCGCTGCTTACTTGGTGCGTTAAATAAATGTATTTTGATGTTTAGTTGGTCTATTTTTTAGCTGAGCTAACTAGGCCATTTTTAATTTTGAAATCTGTTTCAATATTATTGTATGTGCCGTTAGATTTTATACTTTTCATTCCTTTTTCAAAAATGTCCGCCATCCGCTGACCATCTTTGTGTGTTTTTGAAAAATTTAAATAAAAGACGCTATTTTCTACTAAACCAACAATTTTAATTTTACCTTTGTAGCTGCGGTTACCATTTATTAATAATGTGCCAGGCGTGGTGTTGATAACAGCGTATTGAATTCGTTTTAAAATAAGTTTTTTTAATTGAGTGTCGTCAAATGGAGAGCTATCTTTAATGATTTTTTTATTGTCCATTAATATATTTGGATAGGAATAGCCATGAGTTAGCCCAACTGTTTTGCCTTCTAAACTAGGCACTGTGAGGTTTTTTTCAGTAGATTCACTTAAAGCAAAAATAGATAAGCCTTCTTCAAATAAGGGCGTTTTGTGCCAGATAAATTTATTCTTATTGCCTTCCGTAATTGAGGTGTCAAAGCAGGCCACTACTTTGCCGTGCTCCACCTCACTTAAACAGCGGGCAAAAGGCACGGCATTAAATTCCACCTCTACACCTTGGCTATTAAATGCGGCTTTCACCAGCGTGGGCGAAAGCCCCTCAACGCCGTGCTTATCTGCACGCATGGAGGAAAAGGGGGCCCAATCGTCTTCGGCATTGATAATGACCGTTTCTGCATAAAGATAGCTGGTGAATAAAGCACTGGCCAAGCAGGCTGTGTAAGATAAACGCATTGCTGCATCCTTTCAATCAAAGCATCATGCCAAAATATAGATCATGATTGTAAGTTGCACCGCAGCGTTTACGTTGCCATACCGTCCATTGGGTGGGTTAAACCAACGCTAGGTTATTTTCCCTTAGCCCTGTTTGCAAGCGCCATAGCGCGGCGTAATTGCCTTCTTGCGCCAGCAATCCCTCGTGCGTCCCCGCTTCAACAATTTCGCCTTGCTCCATGACATAAATACAATGGGCATTGCGCACAGTAGATAGGCGGTGAGCCACGACCAAGGTGGTGCGGCCTTTGGCGATCTGATCTAGGGATCTTTGAATGGCGGCTTCAGTTTCGTTATCAACCGCGCTGGTGGCTTCGTCCAGCACCAAAATCCTAGGGTTTTTATAGATGGCGCGCGCTAAGGCTAGGCGCTGACGCTGCCCACCCGATAATTTTTGCCCGCGCTCGCCAATTTGCGTGTCGTAGCCTTGGGGTAAACGCTCGATAAATTCATGTGCTTCGGCGGCACGCGCTGCGGCCATCACGGCCGTGATATCCGCCGTTTGCTGGCCGTAGGCAATGTTTTGAGCAATGCTGGCATCGCTTAAAAACACATCTTGACCTACATAGCCAATAGCGCGGCGTAAATCGAGCAGGGCGATATCCTTGCTTTCAATGCCATCAATCTTAATACTGCCTTGCTGGCTTTCATAAAAGCGCAGTAATAGCTTGAGTAGCGTGCTCTTGCCCGAGCCCGTTGCACCAACAAAAGCCACGGTTTGCCCTGCGGCAATATGCAGGGAGATATCTTTTAGAACGGGCTGCTCGCCGTAGCTAAAGCTGACGTGTTCAAAGCTGAGCGCTCCCTTGATCTGCCCTAATGGCTGGCCTTCATAGTGGATATGTATAGGGGTATCGAGCAGATCCAATACCCGCTCGATGGCGGTCATGGAGCGTTGATAAAGATCGGCGATATCCGCAAGGCCGGTCAGTGGCCAGAGCAGGCGCTGGGTCAGAAACACCAATACTGAATAGCTACCTACGCCAATTTTGCCGTTCAGTGCTAGATAACCACCGTAAACCAGGGTGACCACAAAGCCGGATAAAATCGCCATGCGGATTATGGGAATAATCGCCGCAGAGAGTTGAATTGCGCTGCGGTTGCTTTGCCGATAATGGTTGCTGGCATCCGAGATATGGCTGGCTTCAAAGTTTTCGGCAGTAAAGGCTTTAATGGTGGCAATGCCGAGTAAATTATTATTTAGTCTGCCAGAAATCACCCCAGCGGCTTCACGCACAGTGGCGTAGCGCGGGGCAATGCGGTGTTGGAACCAAAATGTGCCAAGTAAAATCAGTGGCACAGGGGCAAGGGCGATAAGGGCGAGCTGCGGCGCAATATAAAAGAATACTGCACTTACCATCACCGTGGAGCAAAGCACTTGAATAATGCTGTTGGCCCCGCCATTTAAAAAGCGCTCCATCTGATTAATATCGTCATTTAAAATTGCCATCAGCTTGCCGGTACTTTTGTTTTCAAAGTAAGACAATGGCAGCTTTTGCACATGGCGATAGGCGTCTAAACGCAGGTCATGCTGTAAATTTTGGGCAAGATTACGCCAGCGAATTTGGAATAGATATTCAAATAAAGATTCACCGCCCCATACCAGCGCAGTAATAACGCCAAGGTAGAGCAGCTGGTGAAAGCTATCGCTAACCCCTAGCTTGGCTAAAAAAGAGGCCTCGCGGTTGACTACCACATCTACGGCAACGCCAATCAATACCTCAGGAAGGATGTCGAAAAACTTATTAATGATCGAGAATAAACTCGCCCAATAAGCATCACGGCGATAAACCCCCGCGTACTGAAATAAACGTCGTAGTGATGACATGGCTTAAGCCCTGTGTAAATAGATGGTTAATGCTAAATCAATATCAATCAGCTGTGTGTAAAGGATTGTTTGGCTCGCTACGCTTTAGCCTAGATATTTTACAGGGGGGGGGGGGCGATGCTTTATAGGGCGCTTACAATTTAAGATTAGCGACTGAATTTTTTTCTTGATTTGGTCGTTGTTCCAGCATTACTTGGGTCACTGATTGAGTCTTGGCCGGTTTCTACTCGGCCAGTAAAGCGCCGTACAAAACCTTGGTTACCGCTTACGCTAAAGTCGTACCACTGATAGCTCTCAAATAAGCTCCATTCATGCACTACCGTTTGGCCAGCCGCAATTTTTAGCTGCCAAGGCCCGTCGTTACGATAGTCATTGGCACGAATCGTTAAGCTCGCTTCCTTTTTGCCGGTATTTTGTAATTGTAAATAAATTTCACCGCTTGCCGCAGCGTAATGAATACGCGTTTCTACCTTACATTCTGAATGCGCATGCCCCTGAAAATGCCGATGAAAGCCATTGGGCCCCAGTACCCATAAGTCATAGCGGCCTTGAACTTGGTGGTGGTTCCATGTGTCGGATAAGGTTTTTCCTGGCTCAACGGTATAACGGCGCGGCTCATTGTCTAGATTAAGTGGCTCATAAACGTGGAAGACTGCACCGGCTTTTCCGCTATTACTAAAAATTAGCTCCAATTGTTTGTCGTGTACTTGGGCGTTGCAATGCAGCTCATAGGGCAGCGCGCGTGAAGGGCGTATGCCTTGTTCTTGTTGTGGGTGTACTGGGATGAGTGGGGCGCTGGGGCAGGGTAATTTGCTTTGTTTGCTGACGATAGCGTCGGCTTGGCTGGTGTTGGGTAGCGGCGCGTGTGTTAAGTCATTGGGGGCGGCAAAATTAAATGCAGAGCATAAATCGCCGCATACGGCTCGTCGCCAAGGGCTGATGTTGGGCTCAAATACCCCAAAGCGTTTTTCTAGAAATTGAATCACCGAGGTGTGATCAAACACTTCCGAGTTGACCCAGCCGCCCTTGCTCCAAGGAGAAATAACATACATGGGTACACGTGGGCCAAGTCCATAAACTTGACCATTGCTATGGTATTCAAGTGCTGTATCAACGGTGGATTTACCCGCGTAGCGACCATCGGCGTATTTATTGGGAGGGGTTGGTGGAGGGACGTGATCAAAAAAGCCATCATTTTCATCAAACATCACCAATAAAACAGTTTTACTCCATGTCTCTGGATGAGCGGTGAGCGCATTTAGCACGCGTTGAGTGTAATCCGCACCTTGAATGGGGCTAGAAGGGGCGGGGTGTTCAGAATCTTTGGCTGGGGCAATCAGCCATGAAATTTGGGGCAAGCTGCCCGCAGCAGCATGGCTGGCAAATTGCGCCATGCTCCAAGTTGACATCGCTTGCTGCTTGAGCGCACTACCGTCCGCGGCGTGGCGAAAATGGGCAAAGCCATCGAGGGAGTTGTTATTGAAATTATCTTCGATATTTTGGTAAATCCGCCAGCTGACACCGGCTTTTTGCAAGCGCTCTGGATAGCTAGTCCATGAATACTTGGGAGGTAAGCTTTTATCCGAGCCACTATTATTAATCGCTGGCCCGCCGTGTTTTCCGCTGGGATCAATCATTCCCGTCCATAGATAGAGCCGGTTTGGATGCGTCCCACCCATAAACGAGCAATGGTAAGCATCACAAAGGGTAAATGCATTGGCGAGTGCAAATTGAAACGGAATGTCTGCTTGGCGGTAATAACCCATTGAAAATTGCGTTTTATATTTAGGCCATTCCCCCATTTTGCCACCCGCCCATGCAGAATGTGCATCGGGCATGGTATGCGGGGAGCTGGGCACGCGCTGAGCGCTAGTGAGCTGGGTGTTGAGATGATAAGGCGGAATAATTTTAGCGCTGGCATCTTTTTGATTCCAGACTAATTGATTGCCTTGAATAGGAATCGCCAGTTTATCCCCAAAGCCGCGAACGCCATGCAGGCTGCCAAAATAATGATCAAAGCTGCGGTTTTCCTGCATCAAGATAACGATGTGTTGTACATCATTAATGGTGCCGGTTGGGCTGTGAGCAGGAATCGCCAGTGCTTTAGTGATGCAGGCAGGAACCATTGCCAGCGCGGCAGTGCTCCCCGCTGTTTTTGCAGATAGGCTTAAAAAATGTCTACGATTAATTAATGTCATATTAATGCGGTGGCATAAAGGTTTACTAGCGCCGTTGATAGGCTAAGGGCAAGCAGCCTGTCGAATTTATGGCAGGTTTACAGCAAATAAACCCTTGTACTAATAAGCAGGCATGCATGTCCTTCACCGAATATGGGCTAGCACATTCATTGTAGAATCTTGCTATTAGCTCTAATCAGCTGCTTATTTAAAAATAAGTAGCTGATTAGAGCTACTGGCGATATCAATGATTTGGTAGCTGCTAGGGTCTGCATTTGCATCAATCAAACTATCTATTGTTTTACCTGTTAGAGAGCTTTGATTAAATAATTCTTCTGCACCCTTGTTTGCAAAGGTAATCAGGCCTTTTTCAATTAAGAAAAAGCGTGCAGGTAGGGCATCTGCCACATCGCGGACTAAATGTTGGAAATGCTCCATCGCGGCTTCGGTGCTTTTTAAGTGCGAAATATCCATCGCAATGGATAAAATATAAGTGTTTTCATCGCGCACAATCGGTAGCTTGGTGATATCAAACCAATGCAATTGATTATCTGGCATGATCCATGAATCTAAATGGCGTATGGTTTCGCCATTTTCTAGCACGTCTTTATCACCCAGCGTAAATGGCTGTGGCGAATCAACTAAGCCCATATGCGATTGCACTAATAATTCATGCCCTAACTGCGTTTGGGTGGCGCGGTTTACTAATAAGAAGCGACCATGCTTATCGCGTACAAAAATTAAATTAGGGCTGGAATCAATAATTTGATGCACAAAAAGTTGTTGATTCAGCAGCGCTTGCTCGGTGTCTTTGACATGGGTGATATCACGAATCATCGCCAAGCATTCGCGGGATGATTGTGGCAATAAGCGTGCTTCAAAATAACGTTTAACCTGATCGCTGCCGCTTAGTTGATATTCAAATGCCTGAGTGCATTGTGTGCTTTGCACTGAAATTAGCGCTTCTAGATACTGACGTGAAATGCGGGCCGGAAAGAGTACGGATATTTTTTTGTTTTCTTCCGTAGCCAAAGGATGGATATCGGCAAAAACGTTGTTTAAGGGGCTGACGCTGCGGCTGGCAAAGTTAATCTTCCAGATCAGATCGGGCAAACAATAGGCAATATCATCTAGTGCACCAGTTTCTGTGTTTGGATTGTTTGAAGAGGCTTTATGCTTTTTGCGTAAGGCAAGAGCAATCGCACAAGCAGCAAACCATGCTTCAAGCAGGTAGGCGGTTGGGCTTAGCTGTTCAGCTAAAATCAATAAGAGCAACGCCACAACGCCTGCGGCAAGTGCAAGAGAAATCATGCGTGTAGATATGCGTGAGGCCATGGCAAGGGGAGAATTCATAAATGGTTACCACCTTGCTAAGAGGCTGCCAGTTTAGCGGTTGCATCTCTTCTTTGCGATGCCTTAAGCCGAAAAAACAAAAAAATAGTGGTTGTGCAACAACAAATAGATGAATGGTCTTGGGATTTAGTCGGCTTTCTAGAATGTTTTTGGGATGCTTGATGCGGAATTGAGATAAGACAGAAGGGAGTGGTGGGTGATGACGGGGTCGAACCGCCGACATTCTGCGTGTAAGGCAGACGCTCTACCAACTGAGCTAATCACCCATCTGTGAAACATTTAGTACGCTGAAAGAGATCAAACGTACAAGGAGACAACTCTAGCAACTGAGCTACGTCACCCATCTGTGAAACAGTAAATCTATAAAACATTTAAAACAAACCAGTTATGAGTTGGCGGAGCGGACGGGACTCGAACCCGCGACCCCCGGCGTGACAGGCCGGTATTCTAACCAACTGAACTACCACTCCTCAGTTGCATAACTAATTCTTACTACAACACTTATTGCTAAGTGGTGGGTGATGACGGGGTCGAACCGCCGACATTCTGCGTGTAAGGCAGACGCTCTACCAACTGAGCTAATCACCCATCTATAAAACATTTAA
>NZ_JANXSO010000134.1 GCF_025352645.1 Iodobacter sp.
TTACTTTGGGCCGATTCGACTAGGTTCGTTTGATGAGCGACAGGTAACAGGTGCAAAAAATGATTACTTAACTTTAACGCGAAAAGTGTCACCTATGTCTGTGGACTAAAGTGTTACCTATGTCCTTGACCTTTACACCCCGGCCAGCACGAAACCCCTCGCTGCGGACAATCGAGGCGGCGGCTGCGGAACTCGCTTCGCTCAGACAGGCATCAAAGAAACCCCGCCCCGCTTGTTCCTCGCTTCGGCGTGCTTCAAGGGGATTTCTAAGCCCTATGCAGAGAGTGTGGCTATTACATTTTTTGTTTGTGCGCGAGTAAAAAATTAAATTGTTTAACACGCACTGAGCAGCCTCCGCTGCCCAGTTTTAATACCACCCCAATTCCTGCCTTTAGGCAGTTTTGTCCCCTCCCAAAGTGCAGGGCTAGGGACGCTTTTGCTTGTTAGTTTGTTTTTAAAAATAAATAAGGAGTAGAGTAATGTCTCATTCAGCAATTCATACCGCAATTAAAACCACGCTGTTAAGTGGCGTTTTTATGGCTACGGCCATGCCTGCCATAGCCTTCGAATTTCACGGCTATGGCCGGATTGGCTCGGGGGCTTCAACCGGATCTGGCGGTGCGCAAAGCTGTTTTCAGCTGGCGGGAGCCGAAACTAAATATCGCCTTGGCAATGAGTGCGAGATTTATGGCGAGCTGGAAATCAGCCACGATTTTTTTAAAAGCGAGCAGGGCAGCACCTTTACCGTGGTGGGGATGGGTAGCCTTTATAACCGCAACGATAGATCGCCCACTTTTCAGCCGGAAGATGGCAGCGCCAGAGCGCCGCAGATTTACGCCAAATATAGCAATATCCCCGAGCTGAATGGCGCAACGCTGTGGGCTGGGCGTCGATATTACAAGCGCCATGATGTGCATATCACCGATTTTTATTATTGGAATCCAAGCGGCACAGGGCTGGGGATTGAAGACTATAAAGTCGGCGATTTAAAGCTTAGCTACGCGTTTTCGCGCGAGGACAATATTTATCAGGCCGATTACGCCAATAAGCATGATTTTCAACTCGGCGGCATTGCCACGAATAAAGGCGGTGAAGTGGCGCTGGGCCTGAGTTATATCCAAGATGCAGGGCAGGTGAGCGGGGCTAATAGCGGCTGGGCACTCACTGCGCAGCACGAGCAAAAGGGCTGGCTGGGTGGAACCAATAAATTCGCCATTCAGTATGGCGTTGGCCCCGGCACGGGCTTGGGCTACACCGGCTCCTTGCTGGCAAACCAAAGCAATAAGCGTTTTCGCATGGTCGAGTCTTTTGATTGGCAGGCGACGCCAGAATTTGGTGGCCAGCTGACGGCGGTGTATCAGCGTGATCAAAGCGATGCAGGCAGGCAAACGTGGTGGTCGGCCGGAGCAAGGCCGGTTTACGCCTTTAGCCAGAACTTTAAATTAGTGGGCGAGGTGGGCCATGATCGTGTGGAGGCTTTAGATGGGCAAACGCGCAATTTGAGTAAGCTGACTATTGCGCCTACTTTTACCTTGGATAAAGCCTTTTGGAGCCGCCCAGAGCTGCGTTTGTTTTATACCTACGCTCGCTGGAATGAAGCTGCGCAGAATGCCGCCTCTACCGGATCGGCTTTGTCTAAAACCGGCACATTTGGCCGTGATCTGAATGGCTCCACTTACGGCTTGCAGCTTGAATACTGGTGGTAAAACGCTTGGATAAATAAAACAGCGGGCTGGATGCTCATTCTGTCAACTTAGATCTATCTATTGCAAGCGCTGAAACATCGTAGGGCGGGTGCAATCCGCGTTTGTTTAGCATCACTTGTGGGTTTCACCCGCCCTACAAGCGTGGCCTAAGTTGATAGGATTGGGCTGCATGTGCCCCTATTTGTGCTGCTAATTTATAGTGATTTTTCAAACTGCTGCACCAGCTGATGCAGCTCTCCCGCTATTTGGGTGAGCTGCGATGCGGTTTCGCCAACGCCGATAATACGGCTGACGTTTTGCTCGGTAAGCGCGTTGATTTTTTCCATGGTCTGCGCTACGTCTTCTGATACGGATGATTGCTGATCCAGCATCTCCGCTACATGGCGGGCAGATTGATCTACGCCATTGCTAGAGGTGGCAATTTCACCCAAGGTGAGCGTGCAGGCATCAATTTGTGCGGTGCCGTGATTTACCGAGGCCACCGCCTCGCGCATGGTAGCAAGGGCTTCGTTGGTGCGGGCCTCTACGCTGCTGATGGTGCTGGCAATACTCACCGTGCTAGCGCTGGTGCGCTCAGCTAGTTTGCGTACTTCATCGGCTACCACGGCAAAGCCACGGCCGGTTTCGCCTGCTCTGGCCGCTTCGATGGCGGCGTTGAGCGCCAGCAGATTAGTTTGGTCGGCAATCTCACGAATGGTTTTAGTCACCACGCTGATTTCCCGCACCGCATCAGAAAGCTGGCCTAGCGTAATACGGGCCTGATCAACCACGGTAACTACTTCTTGCGTCGCCGTTTGCGCCGCGCCCATTTCGATCGCACCACGGGTAGCTAGCTCCTTAGCTTTGGAGGCATGCTCTGCGCTAATCCGCGTAGCAAGGCTGATCTCGTTCACACTACTTGCCATTTCTTCTAGTGCCGCTGCCGTGGTTGCCACGCCGTCTGATTGCTCTTGGCTGCGCTTAATTAGCTCGCTGGCGCTGTTGGCAACATCCTGAGCGCGTTTATCCACGCGGTTGCCTGCCAGTACCACGTCGGCAATGATGGCGCGTAAATTAATCCGCATTGATTCCAGTGCAACCAGCAAATGGCTGAATTCCTTAGGCGCGCTGGCATCTACATCAAAACGAAAATTGCCTTCACTTAATTGTGAGAAGGCGTATTCAATATTTTGAATTGGGCGCTGGATGGATTGCGTTAAATACCAGCCGCCCCAAGCCGCAGCCACCGCGGATACGGCTAGGAGCGGGGTGGAAAAAGGTGATGCCAATGCTGGGATTAATACCGCAGCCAGCACCAACCATATTCTCTGCAGCATAGAGCGCTGCTGTGGCCATTTGGTTTTGGCTAGGGTGGCTTGGCCAGCATTGATCTTGGTATAGAGGGCCTCGGCGGCAGAGATTTGTGCGCGGCTGGGGGTATTACGCACCGACATATAACCCACTTTTTGGCCGCGCTCCTTTATGGGGGTAACAAAAGCCTCTACCCAATAATGGTCGCCATTTTTACAGCGGTTTTTAACAATGCCTCGCCAAGGTAAATCTTGTTTTAAGGTTTGCCACATATCGGCGTAGGCACTGCTGGGCATAAAGGGATGACGAACAATATTGTGTGGCTCGCCAATAATTTCTTTATCGCTAAAGCCCGCCACTTCCTTAAAGGATGAGTTAGCGTAGCTAATCTGGCCTTTTAAATCAGTTTTGCTGACAATAGGGCGGCGCGGGTCAACGGGAACTTCGTGTTCGGTAATTGGTAAATTGCTGCGCATTACGGAATCCAGGCGGGAGAATAAATCATGAATGTGTCGGCTGGCCGCTACTGATTGATGAGCACTTTAAATAACAGCAAGCGGGAGAATGACGAATATATATTAGAGATTACTACTTTCTTGGTGTTGCTGACTATTAAGATAAGCCCTAGGTATTGTAGGAGTAATGGCCAGTAGGTGGTGCGGGGCAGAGAAACAGTAGGCAATAAAAAACCCCAAGACCGAAGTCTTGAGGTTTTAATATTTGGTCGGGGCGGTGGGATTCGAACTCACGACCCTCTGCTCCCAAAGCAGATGCGCTACCGGGCTGCGCTACGCCCCGAATCTCTTTCGCATTGCTGCGAAGAGGTGCGCATTATCACTGAGAGCGTACCGCTTGTCAACTGTTTCTGTTAATTGATATATCGGC
>NZ_JANXSO010000135.1 GCF_025352645.1 Iodobacter sp.
CCGCCTTTTTTACCTTTAACCGTACCGGCGTTTTGAATTGCTCCCGAGAAATAAAGCAGCTTTTCGGTGAGCGTCGTTTTACCCGCATCAGGGTGGGAGATAATGGCGAAGGTGCGGCGACGGCCTACTTCGCGTGCTAAATCAGTCATGTAAGGGCTACAAAAAAGCAAAAGAGGGATTTTACGTTAAATAGCCGCTATAAGCACGGCTGATGGGGCGGGTGCAGCAAACGGCAGGGTAATCAGCATCATTTGGGTGTTTTATATCCCACCCTTGAGTCCATATTGCTTTCGAAAAAAATCGATCAGCACTTCCTGCCTAATACGGTGGGATAGATAGCTTGCCCTTACTGTTTACAGAAATGGCTATGCTTATGGTTATGGTTATGGTTATTTTAATTAGCTTTTATCAAAGATAGCGCGGCGCCTAAAATAGCCACTTCCTTCGCGGCGGGTAGCCGTGCTGGTGCGGACTACAACACCCATGCCTTGCAATAACTCCCATTGATCTTCATCTGTCATCACAGGAAAATCGCCACCCTTGCTATTAAGCACTTTTTTTTCCCATCTGGTGATTCTGCTACGGATATAGCTTTCCTCTGTAATGGTTTGCTGTCTTTGATAGTTTCCGCTGGATGAATAAAATGAATAAGCTTTTTTTAAAGCATCTACTTTTTCTTTTATGCGCTTTTTTTCCATTTCTTTATCATATTTAGTAACAGGCCCTGCCAGATAAAACCCTGCGTGCGAATCATGTACATACTTTGCAAAAAAATTGATGATCTCATCAGGCATGGTGGCCGTTACATCGGCATAGTCTTGCTTTAATCGCTCTAAATCATAATCAGGAATAAATTTCAATCGCTCTGTTTTAATTTTAAGCGCTTCTTTTTCAAATAATTTAGATGCCTCGTCTAAATCTTGAGCATCCTGAGGGCCAGCGCCGATTATTTTACTTTCTATTTTTGCCACTTTTGCCTTATAGCGGCGGTAATAGCGCATATGCTCATCTAGCATGGTTTCCACTTTGGCTGGTTTTACATTGCTGTATTTTACATAGGCATTATAGGCTAGCCGTAATGCCTCATCTATTTTAAAGTCGGCTTGAATTGCAGGCTTTAATGTAGCTAATGGCTTAAGCGGCACTCCAGCTTTTGAAGCTTCTCGATACATATTTAATAAGGGGATATTAGCAAGTAACTGCTCAATTCCCCCTTTACTACGCCCCTGATCGCCAGGGCTATAGCCCCCGCCCACATCAGAATGCGCGCCTGGATAAACCATTTCCAAAACATTAGCTGGATAGCTTGCGCCATTTCTGGCGCAGCTTAGTGGAAAAGATGCGCGGATTTCATTGGCGGCCACATAATGCACACAGCGCTGTATTTGCGCGGGTATTTCCATGCTGCCATCGGCCCAATCCATTAAACCTTGTACGGGCAGCGGAAAAGAATGCGCTAAACCGACCGATGCCACGGTATCAAAAATACCCAGAAATTGAATTTTTACAGGCACACCCGCAATCAGCGTGCCATTCCCTTCACAGCAATCGAGTAGCCAATGGCAAAAAGCCCTTGCCTCTGCCGCGCCGCGAGAAAAGCCAAAAACCGAAACATTGAGTTGAATAATTTTTGGTTTTTTATTGCTAATTACCTCTGATAATTTTTTTACCTGTTTTTTAAACCAAATCTGTCGCTTTTCATTTGAAAGTGCCCACACGGTGGCGAGTTGAGCAGTTTCTTTGATTGCGGATTTGGCTTCGGCGGCATCCAATAATGGATTTCCATCAAAAGAACGGCGAACACTGTTTAAAACTTGAATTAATGCCCATGCAATTCTAGAATCCCCTCCTTTTGCATAGGCCTTGCCTTCACTACTTTCGCGTAATTCACCAATCTCTTCAAATGGCGTGCCTACACCTGGGATGTAATGGCGAAAATATCCATTCTGTTTTTCATCTTTGTAGCTGGAAAATAATTTAGCAATATTAGAATGGCCTTTTTCTGGCCGGTCTCTTTTATCATTATTATTTGTCCCGTCAAAAAACACACCAACATGAACTGTTTTTTGACAAGCAAGCTGATTGCTAGATATTGAGCAACTACTGGCTTTAGTTAATTGCTCAAGAGCGCTCAGCTTGTTGCTTTCTGGTAATAAAAGTAAATTTTGCGTACTCATACAAACTCCTTATTCAGGTAATTTAGGACCCGGATAATTTGGGTTTTCCGGATATAAATTGCTGACTATAACTTTTACTTGTTGATTGGGTAAAAAATGAGCATAGATATTTCCACCTCCAGGGGGATAAGGATCCACCACAACTTCTTTTTCAAACCAATGCTCTTCCAAAGTATCGGTGGCATTCCACCGCACTTTTACTTTTAACCCTCCCTTGGGGTATTCACGCGGCATAACAACGCAGCACGTTGTACTCCCGCCTCCCCCCATAGGATCAAGATCTCCACCCCATGTATCATTAACATAAAATGCAACAATACCTACTTTGGTATGGTTTAGCCCCGTTAATCCACCTGGAACAGTATTGTCTTCTTCTTTACTGGGGCAGGCAGTGAGGATGCTGAGTAATATAATGCTGAGTAATATTTTAAATATCTTATTCATCTTTTATTTTCCTCACTTTTTTAAATTTACAGCACTTATTTATAAGCAATATGAATTTATGATATTAAAAATTCTGTATTTAGCTAATTGCTCAGCAGCACTGAGCTCTGAATTAGCAGGGATTTTAGATATGCTTTGTGTACTCATTCTTTTTCTTCTCCTGGCATGCCTGGTCCGGGGTATTGCTTGTGCATAGGATGCAGATCACTCACAATGACTCTTATATTTTCATTTGGCAAGAAATGAACATAAACTCTGCCTGCCCCATCGGGATAAGGATCCACCACAACTTCTTTTTCAAACCAATGCTCTTCCAAAGTATCGGTGGCATTCCAGCGCACGTTTACTTTTAATCCACCCTTGGGGTATTCTCGTGGCATAACAACGCAACAAGTTGTTTCCCCCCCCCCCCTCATTGCTCGAATATTGCCCCCCCATGCATCATTGACATAAAAAGTAATAATAGCGACTTTGGTATGGTTTAGACCCGTTAATCTACCTAGAACAGTATTGTCTTCTTCTTTGCTGGGGCAGGCGGTAAGGATGGCGATTGTCATTATGCTAATAAATAGCTTAAGTATGATCTTCATTATTGCCACACATTAATTATTTATACTTTTTTCAAAAAAATAACTGGGTAACTCAGACAAGGCTTGTTGCAATGTTTGTCCATTTGATGTTTTATGCTTTAGCTCCAAATACTCCGGCTGTTTAGCTAAATTTTCACCACAGATCAGCCATAAAACAGCGAGGCTCAGCGTGCTGTTTTGATTGTTTTCAAAGCCTATTTCCTTTGATTCTTTAATGGCGATACTAGACAATTGATAAGACTTTTCTGGCGAATATTTTTCAAGTAAATCAGGAAACTGCTCTGATAACTGTCTAAGTAACACATCTGGAGCGGATTGATCTATAAAATCTGCAAATTGCTGATCTGATAGTTCCAGCTCTTCCGCTACACCTTTCTCCCAGATCTCCCCAGTTTTATTGTTTGTATACATTAAGTAGTTGCCAGCCCGATCTGGCCATAACCAAGACTGCATTGGCTTAAATAATAATTCTTTTTGCTTTTTATCTAAATTGGCAAACAATAGCGCTATGGTTCTGGTATCTGCAAAGCGCAGTATCCATTTTTTATGGCCTGATATCGCATGGTGCACATATTGAAAATGATTTTTTAGCTCTTCAATATTTTTTGTAGTTTTAATAAAGCTTAACATGGGCCTGCTATTACAAATAGCCAGCAATTTAGGCCAAATGCCAAACTCAATAATACGACTCATTGGAACGAGGATAGGCGATAACTCTGCATATTCTTCAAGAGAAGAATGCTCATAAAGAGAGGTAGAGAATGATTGCGTTAATTTGCTTATTTTTTTAGCATCAAAGGCCGCATCAATCAGCACAAACCAAAATGAATCGGCTTCAGGATTTTTTAATAATTCAAATAAGGTATCTTGGTCTTTTATCTTATCAGCAATAATCATTATATTTATCCTACAAATGGGCTAGCTGATTTAAGAGCTAGCAGTAAACATTCTTTGCAAATAGACTCAGGAAACTGCGGCAAAGGCGGATTCATTTGCGCAGGCCCGCTCACATCATGATTCGCGCCTTTCACCGTGACTGTTCCAGGGCAATGGATATCAATATTGCCGCCTTTTAGCCGGATATAGCCGCCACCTGCCGTGAGTAGGATTTCATCTTTAGCGACAATATGGAGGCTTTCTTTGCAGGCGGTGATTTTTAAATCTTCCTGATTATGTCTCTTGCTCAGGAGCCCTTGATTTAGCCATTCGCGCGGCGTAAAGTGAACGAACGTTCTTCTTTGCGGAGGTGGATCATGCCCATCAATGGCATTCAGATGCAAAAAGGCTTGTCTTTGCCTGAGTTC
>NZ_JANXSO010000069.1 GCF_025352645.1 Iodobacter sp.
AATTCATATTTGATTGGGGGTGCATTAGCAGGGATTTCGATAATGACATTGAAATCGTTTGGTAAATCTTTGCCTGCGGCAATTTTGCTGATGTCCATTGGATGATTCCATAGTTTCAATTGAGAACGGCGGCAATTATAAGGCTTGCGGCGGCGGCATGCACCATTGCTTGTAGGTATTTTGCTCCATATATAATAAGCACTCCTTACACAGCAATGAACACTTGGGCGGTATACACTACGCAGCAATCCTTTATGATTTGTCAGCCATGAAACCACACTATCTTTCTCCCTTGTTTGACCCCTGCTCGGTGGCGGTGATTGGTGCATCTGAAACGCCAGGTGCAGTGGGCCGCACGGTGTTTGCTAATTTGCTCGATGCAGGCTATTCGGGGAAGTTATTTCCCGTTAATTTGCATCATGATCAGGTGCAGGGTATCGCGGCATTTAAATCACTCGCCAAGGTGCCGATGGTGGTGGATTTGGTGATTATCGCGACCCCAGCTAAAACCTTGATCGATTTAATTGAGGAGTGTGGCAAAAAAGGCGTTAAAGCTGTGGTGATTATGTCTTGCGATTTTGTGGGGACAAAGAGCCAGACTTTACTGAATAAAATTATGGAGAGGGCACGGCATTACGGCATTCGGATAATGGGGCCAACGGTATTTGGCCTCTGCCGCGTGAGCTCTAAATTTATGGCGGGCAATTATCAGGGCAAGCTTAAAAATGGCAGCATGGCCTTGGTATCGCAATCCTCATCGATAACCTCGGCGATTTTAGATTGGGCCGAATCGCACGATGTGGGTTTTTCTTCTGTGGTGTCTTTAGGCTCGGCGGCAGATGTGGATGTGGGCGAGGTGCTGGATTATCTGGTGGCAGACCCTAAAACTCAGAGCATTTTGCTGTATATCGAAGATTTGCAAGAGGCGCGCACCTTTATGTCGGCAGTGCGGGCTGCGGCGCGCTCTAAGCCGGTGATGGCGCTAAAAGTCGGCCGTTATAACGATGTCTCTGCCGCGCATGGCCGCACTCATTCCGAGCGCTTGATAGGCCGAGATGATGTGTTTGATGCCGCGCTCAAACGCGCCGGTGTGCTGCGCCTACGCTCGATTAATCAGCTGTTTACCGCTGCAAAAGTATTGAATGGCACGTTCAAAACCAAGGGCCGCCGCTTGGCCGTGGTCACCAATGGCATAGGCGCGGGGATGATGGCGGTGGATAGGGCGCGTGATTTACACGTGTTGTTACCCGAGCTGGCCCCTAGCACCGTGGCTTGGCTGGCTAAAAATCTGCCCGCGCAAGCCAGCCGCAATAATCCGGTGGATATCTTAGGGGACGCCTCGCCCGAGCGATTTAAATTGGTGGTTGAAGCCGTACTGGCCGACCCAAATATCGATGGCGTGTTGGTGGTGTTTACTCCGCAAGCAGGCACAGATCATCTGCGCACGGCGGAGGCGATGATTGCGCTGAAAAAAACCAGCGACAAACCGCTGCTGATGGCGTGGATAGGCGGTAAAAAAGTCGATGCCAGCCGCAAGCTGCTGGTTAAGGCAGGATGCGCCAGTTTTTCTGCGCCCGAGCACGCCGTAGAAGTGTTTTATTCCTTGGCAGCGTGGCAGCACAATCAGCAGCTTTTATTGCAAACCCCTGCCCCGCTGGGCGAGTGGGAAGCGCCGGATATGGAAACGGCGCATATGGTGATCGATAAAGTGTTGGCCGATGGCCGTAGTCTGCTGGATGAAATTGAATCAAAAGCGATTTTAAGGGCGTTTCATATCCCCGTCGCCATGACGGTGCGTGCCAATAGTGCCGACGATGCGGTGAATGCCGCCATGGGCATGGGCCTGCCGGTGGTGCTGAAAATAGATGCTATCGATGTGATGCACAAAACCGATATTGATGGCGTAGTGCTCAATTTAAACAGCCTGATTGGCGTGGCCAGTGAAGCTAATAAAATGCTCAGCCGTGCCCACGATAAGCTGGGCGTTGAGCGTGTGCGCGGTCTGACGGTGCAACCTATGCACGGTAAAAAATACGCCCGTGAGCTGATGGTGGGGGTTGTCAACGATTCGGCCTTTGGCCCGGTGATTAGCTTTGGTGCGGGTGGGATTGCGGTAGAAGTATTTAACGATATTGCCGTATCACTGCCGCCCTTAAATGATTATCTGGCAGACCATTTGATCCGCCGCACGCGGATTAAAAAAATGCTCGCCCCTTTCAGAAACCAGCCTGCAGTGAATATCGAGGCAGTTAAAAATGTGTTGTTACGCGTTTCTGAAATGGTCTGCGAATTACCACAGATTCAGCAGCTGGATATTAACCCGCTGATCAGCGATGAAAACGGCGTGATTGCGGTGGATGCCAGTATTATTGTGGCGGCGGTGAGCCCCAAAGCCCGCCGCTACGCGCATATGGCCATTCATCCCTATCCATCGCATCTGATGCAGCTCACTCAGCTCAAAACCGGCATGCCGATGATCTTGCGCCCGATTCGGCCAGAAGACGCCGAGTTGCTGATTCAGTTTGTCAGCCGCCTATCGGATGAGACGCGCTACAACCGCTATATGAGCGTGCTTAAATCCCTGCCGCAAAGCCTGCTGGCGCGCTTTACTCATCTTGATTACGCACGGGAAATGGCCATTGCCGCCACGGTGCAGGCAGGCCAGGGCGAGCAAATTATCGGCGTAGCCCGTTATACTGCCAACCCCGATAAAGACAGCTGCGAATTTGCCGTGGTGATCGACGATGCATGGCAAGGCAAAGGCCTTGGCAACCGCCTAATGGAAGCCCTCTTCACTGCGGCCCGTGATATGGGTTTATCCATCATTGAGGGCGAAGTGCTCACCAGCAATAAAACCATGCTGGCTTTTATGAAACACCTTGGCTTCACGATTCAAACTCATCCAGAAGACAGTGGGCTGAAGTGGGTGGTGAAGGAGTTGTGAGGCGTTTATGCTTTTGTAGGGAGGGTGAAACCCGCCGGATTTACACATAGCATTGGCAGGTTTCACGCCAAGTGCACTAAGCAAAGTCTAAAAGACCTTTTTAGTGCCTTCGGCACGTTGATTTTGGAGCGGTTGGCCACCGCGGGGGCCTTCCTTTCTTGAACGGCCAAGAAACGAAGCCAAAGAAGGCCGCCCCGACCAGCGCGAAACCCCTCTCTGCGGACAATCGAGCGGCAGCTGCGGAACTCGCTTCGCTCAAACAGGCATCAAAGAAACCCCGCCCGCTTGTTCCTCGCTTCGGCGCGCTTCAAGGGGACTTTAAAAAGCCCCGTGCAAAGAGCGTGGTCAATGCGTTTTTCTCTGTTTGCTAATGAAAAAACAATTTGGTTAGCGCACATGGGGTTTCACCCGCCCTACATATTCCAAAACCAAGCCCAGCACTCAAGAAATCCATCTACACAGAGTTCATTGAGCAAGAGACATAATCAGAGGTGGGGCTTTAGCTGCCATGAAGCGGCAAGCGCTGTTGACCTAACTAAAGGGAGCCTCGAAAAACCCATCTGATCTCACAATACTGCGTTGCATATTAAAAAAAATCTTCTGACATATCAAACATATGCAGCGTCTATTTTTTAATACGCGGCTTGTCTTATTTAGGAATATAGGTTTTTTCGAGGCACCCTAAAGCTTAGCTTGCGCGATTAAGCAGGCAATGGCGCAGGAAGCTAATTTGGTCCTGTCGTTATCGGCACGGCTGGTGAGTACAATCGGCACGCGTGCACCAAGCACGATTCCTGCAGCATCAGCATTGCTCATAAAGGTGAGCTGCTTGGCAAGAATATTGCCCGCTTCTAAATCAGGCACTAACAAGATATCGGCGTCGCCCGCCACGGGCGAGTTAATCTGCTTGATGCGGGCCGATTCATAGCTAATGGCATTATCCAGTGCTAATGGGCCATCCAGAATGCCGCCGGTGATTTGGCCTCGGTCAGCCATTTTGCATAGGCTGGCGGCTTCTAGGGTGGATAGAATTTTGGGATTGATGGTTTCAACCGCCGATAAAATCGCCACTTTGGGTTGAGCAATGCCAAGAATATGCGCCAAGTCGATGGCGTTTTGGCAGATATCGGCTTTATCTAGCAGCTCGGGATAGATATTAATGGCCGCATCGGTGACCAGTAGCGGCTTGTGGTAGGTGGGCACATCCATAATAAATACATGGCTGATACGCCGCTCGGTGCGCAGGCTGCTTTTAACCACGGCGCTCATCAGCTCGTCGGTATGTAAACTGCCCTTCATTAAAATGGCGGCTTCACCGCTGGTAACTAGTTCTACGGCACGGCTGGCTGCGGCGTGGCTATGTGGTGTGTCTTCTAGCCTAAATGCACTGATATCTAACTGATATTGCGCGGCCACGGCCTGAATTTTAGCGGCTGGGCCAACTAAAATTGGCTGCATTAAATGATGTGAGGCCACTGCAATGGCGGCTTTAAGCGACGATTCATCGCATGGATGTGCAATGGCTACGCTAAAGCAGGGCAGATCATTGCAGCGCTCAAGCAGCGCTTCAAAAGCATGATGAGTTTGCACGCTGACGAGGCCTGCATCGGGGCGGGTTAAGGTGATTTTTTCGCTAGGGGCAATCACCTTGGCAATGCCGGTCATAATGGTTTGGCCGTGCTGGTTACGGCATAGGCAATCAAAACTAATCAGATGGCTTTCTGGGTATTTTTCGCGCACGGTGACGCTGATTTCTAGCGTATCCCCCAAAATAGCTGCCGCATGAAATTGCAGATTTTGCCCAGAGTAAACCGTGCCAGGGCCAGGGAGTTGGCTGCCTAAAATGCCGGAAATCTGAGCACCCAGCCACATTCCCGGTGCGGTAGCTCCACTAAACCCTGCATGATTGGCAAAGGCGGCTTCTAAATGGGTGGGGTTAAAATCGCCAGCAACGGTGGCAAAAAGCTGGATATCACGCATGGATAGGGTGTGCTGAACCCCAGCGTAATCACCGATATCTATTTCATCAAAACAGCGATTTTGTAAGGTGATTGCGCTCATGCATCCCCCGTTTTAGGTGCTTTAGCGGCAGGCTTAGCACGGCTGGCTTTAATTCCTAATAGCTCTTTGGCTTTAATGGCCAGTGGCGAGCTAGGGTCTTCTAGCTCAGGCGTGAGCATGGTGACTTTAGTAACGATCTCTACCGCACGTTTACGCTCCGCCAGATTTTTTAATAGCTGAGGCAAACTTGCCATCGCCCGCTCAGCATCTAGGCTAATCAGTAGCGTTTGCGTATCAACGGCTTTGCGCCACTCAATAGGGTCTATTTCTGGCAGTTGGGTTTGATCGGCGATTAAGAATGAGCGGCGCTCTATGCCGCCGCTGTGATGCATCGCCAAGATAAACAGTCGTGCTAGGCCCTCAGTAAAACCACCTGCTTCAAACTCTGGTTCGGCCTCTGTTTTTAGAATATCTAAGCGCTGTTCGGCTTGTTTGCGCACGGCTTCTTCAAGCGGCGCTGCAGGAGGGAAAATCGCACCCAAACCCCAAGCGCCATAAAGTGTTTTTACATAGCTACTGCTGGCAGCATTGCGTAAATCACGGTAGCTATTGAGTGAGGCCATGATCATTTCGGAGGCTTGCTGCTCTAAGCCACGGAAAAAATTATCTTCACTGACCACTTGCCGTGCTTGGCGAACTTGCTCGGCTTGATTGGCAATCCCCGCCATTAAAGGGTTAAAGTCCGAATAGGCGTAGTTTTTTATGGCGCTTGGGCTGAGTTTGCGTGACCATGCGCCCATTTCAGGCGTAATCACCGCCTGTAAAACTGGGCGTAGGGTATTTTTATAAATCGTTTCGTTAATTTCAGAAACCTGCGCAACGGTGCTAAAAACCGCCTCATCGCTACGTGTGTCTGGGTCAACTAAACGAAGCTGCTCAATGGTGCGTGTCTCAAAGCTTACGGTGTAATCGCCTTGCTCTAGCTCGGCATAGGCTAAATCTGCAGTTTTGGCATCGATCACCATCTCATATAAGCCTGGCGGTAGGGATTCCACCATTTCCATTACATTAACCAGCTCGGCATGCTGCTTGCGCGCCACTTTGCCCCCTACAAAAATCCCCAGATGACCGACGTCTTTATGCAACAAATAAACAATGATCTGGCCTTCTTCCACGATGGCGCTTTCATGCCCATAGAGGTCGATAATCCAATTTAAAGCTTGCGCAGGCGGGGTGATATCGTCGCCCCAAGAAGCAAAGACAATAATCGGGGAGGTGATTTTATGTAAATCGATCTTATCGCCATCGGCGGTCTGGATCTGCCCGCTAGCGAGCTTATTGCCAATAAATAATTGATTAACGATGGCTTCAATTTCTTCGCCCGTCATGCGGAAATGCCCACCCCACCAGCGCTCAAACTCTAAGTAACGCGGGGCTTCGGTATCGATATTGGAATACAGATGATAAGGTTTGCCCCAGTGTGTATTGGCGGGGTTGAGATTTTCAAAGTTTTTAACTAAGTGAGCACCATCAAACACACCACCGCCTAAATCGGCACTGAGTGCTGCCGTCCATGAGCCGCCATTTACACCGCCAGCGTAGCGCATTGGGTTTTGTTCATCGGAGCCTGCCCAGTAAGAAAGCGGCGCACCATTAAGTACAATCGGCCCCATGATTTCTGGCCTTAAGGCGGCTAAACCCGCCACTGCCCAGCCCGCTTGGCAATTACCAATCACGCAAGGCTTGCTGGCCTTAGGGTGGCGTTTGGCTACTTCTTCAATAAACAGCGCTTCGGCTTGCATCACGTCTTGCAGGCGTTGGCCAGGAACGGGGTCAGGGTAAAACCCAACAAAATAAACCGGATGCCCAGCACGTAAAGCCACGCCAACTTGTGAATCCGCCTTAAACCCACCAATACCCGCGCCGTGGCCAGCGCGTGGGTCGATAATCACATAAGGGCGTTTGCTACTGTCGGTGTTGATCCCCGCAGAAGGCAATACGCGCAGTAGCATATAGTTGCAAGGCACGCTTAGGCTGCGAGCATCAATTAAGAGCTCGTAATCAAAGGCCAGTAGCGGTGGTTTGCCTTGCTGGGCATGCTCGATTGCAATATTGCTGCGCTCACGCATCACATCAAGAAATAGCGTTGAGCGCTGAGTGGTGTCTATCCAGTATTCCCAAGCGTGATCTAAAAGGGCTAGGGGAGAGATTAAGCTGGTTTGGGTCATTGCACCACTCGTTGTGTTTGGGTTTATAAGCTGGTAATAAAGTAAGCAGAAAAAGTTTTCTAACATTGTGCTGGGGACAGCTTAGAAAATTTTTTCGTCGCTACTTATAAAATTTTTGTAAGTTTTTAACTGGATAAAATGCATATATTTGCAAAGATATAGTAATTAAGTATAAATGTGCTGACAAGCTAAACGGTTAATATGACACGGATATGTATGCAATTGATTAAACCATCCAGCCCGCTTAGATAGCGTTATGCCAATGCTCTAATTTGGCCAGGTGTAAGAATGCCCGTGCAGAGGGTGAGTCATCAATGATATAAAGCGTTAATTAGCATTAAATATAATAATGTATTGGTTAATAGCTAAATTAAAAACGTTTTGCGGCTGAGTGGAGTAGTTTATGTCAGGTTTTATGCCCGTCATTGAATCATTATTAGATACTGACCTGTATAAATTCACCATGATGCAGGAAATACTGCACCATCAGCCTGAAACGCAGGCGGCTTATGCATTTAAGTGCCGCAATACCCCTGAGCGGCCTTTGGCGGCATTGCAAACCGAGTTAGAAGCTCAGTTAGACCACCTCTGCTCTTTGCGCTTTAGCGAAACAGAGCTGGCCTATTTAGCTAAGTTAAGATTTATTAAATCTGATTTTGTTGATTTTTTACGTTTATTTCAATTACAGCGGCGTTTTATTAGTATTACAGCACAGGGTGAGGATTTAGATATCCGCGTTACTGGGCCAATGTTGTATTGTATGTTATTTGAAATTTATGTCTTATCGATTGTGAATGAGTTGTATTTTAGGCAAGTACCTCAAGCCCCAGCGCTTGCTATTGGCCGCGAGCGTCTGCAAGCTAAATTAAAAGAATTAAATGCCTTATCACAGCCAGCTATGCCCGCTAATCCCTTTGTATTTTTTGATTTTGGCACACGGCGACGTTTTTCTAGGGTGTGGCATGCAGAAATGGTCGGTATATTAGTAAAGCAGGCCGCTCCTTATTTTCGAGGTACTAGTAATGTATTGCTGGCTATGCAATATGGTGTGACGCCTATTGGCACGATGGCGCATGAATATATGCAAGCATTTCAGTGCTTTGGATCGCGGCTGCGTGATTTTCAAACTAATGCACTAGAGCACTGGGTGCGCGAATACCGTGGCGACCTAGGTATTGCCCTAACCGATGTGGTGGGCACCGATGCATTCTTACGTGATTTTGATCTGTATTTCTGCAAACTTTTTGATGGATTGCGCCATGATTCGGGCGATCCTTATGAGTGGGGCGAGAAAATAATCGCCCATTATATTAAAATGAATATTGATTATGGCACCAAACAATTGGTGTTTAGCGACGGCTTAACGCTAGAAAAATCGATTGCACTTTATCGTCATTTTGCGCCCAGAACCCGTACTGGCTTTGGCATTGGCACCCATTTATCTAATGATTGCGGCCAAGTGCCACTGCAAATTGTAATGAAGTTAGTGTCTTGCAATGGGCAACCTGTGGCAAAAGTGAGTGATACCGAGGGTAAAGGGATGTGTGAGGATGAAAATTTTTTGAATTATCTCTGTGATGTTTTTAAAATTACCCATCGCTAACCGTGCTTTTTAGCCTATTCAAAAGATCGCTTAGGCAATTAATACATCTCCTTTCTTATAAAACATAGTGCTAAGATAGTAGGCTTGAATATGCTAGACAGGTCACTCTGCAGTTTGCAGATCATTTATGCTTTTTGAAACTAATCGCTCATATTTGGCGTCTTTGCCGCGTTTTGCACAAGATCCAGCCCATTTCCAAACCTTACTAAACACCGGGGACTTTCGCGAAAAGGTACTCGATTTAATTGGTAAGGCACAAACGCGTATTTATATTACCGCGCTGTATTTGCAAGAGGACGAGGCAGGGGCGCAAATTTTAGCGGCGCTATACGCTGCCCGTGCTAGTAAACCCGATTTAGATATCCGTGTCTTTGTAGATTGGCATCGCGCTCAGCGCGGCTTAATTGGTGCTGGGGCGCAGGCGGGTAATGCGGCTTGGTATCAAAAAGAGCGCTTAAATCATGAGCTAAATGTGCCTATTTATGGCGTGCCTGCACAAACGCGCGAGCTATTTGGTGTGCTGCATTTAAAAGGCTTTATTTTTGACGATACCGTGGTTTATAGCGGTGCCAGTTTAAATAATGTGTATTTACATGTTGGCGATCGCTATCGATATGATCGTTACCATATTATTAAAAATGCGGCTTTAGCTGATAGTATGGTTAATTTCTTACAGAGCGAATTCTTAAATAGCAGCGCTGTTTATCGCTTAGATTTAGATACGATTCCTAGCACTAAACAAATTAGCCCAGAGATTCGTCAATTTCGCCAGCGGCTTAAATCAGCCCATTACGCAACACACCATGCGCAAGACGAAGCGACAGGCTTGGGTATTACCCCTGTGGTGGGGGTTGGTAAGCGTAATCCATTAAATCGGCTGATTATTAAGTTATTAGGCTCGGCACAAACGCACGTACAAATCTGCACGCCTTACTTTAATTTACCTAGAATGGTGATTAAAGAAATTAATCGCCTGCTGCAAAGAGGTGTGAAGGTGGATATTATTGTTGGCGAGAAAAAAGCCAATGATTTTTATATTCCTGAAGACGAGCCATTTAAAACCATTGGTGCATTGCCTTATTTGTACGAAACGCACTTACGCCGTTTTGCTAAGCTGCATCAATTAGATATTTATCGTGGCCAGCTTAATTTAATGCTCTGGAATGATCCTGGGCATAGTTATCATCTAAAGGGTATTTGGATTGATGATGATTATATTTTGCTAACGGGTAATAATCTAAACCCACGCGCGTTTAGCCTAGACTTGGAAAATGGATTGTTGATCCATGATCCAAAGCACGAGCTAAAAGCGCAGTTGCAAACAGAAAAAGATATGATTGCTAAAAACACCAAGCGTATTAATTATTACCGCGAGCTGGAAACCTTATTGGATTACCCTCCGCCGGTTAAAAAACTATTAACTAGATTGTCGCGTTTTAGAGCCGATCGATTAGTCTCTAGATTGCTTTGATTTTGAGTAGTAATAAAAAACCACGGCCTATAACCGTGGTTTTTTATTGCCCAGATTATTTTATTTCCAAATCACCAAGCAATGATTTTTCTTACCACGGCGCAGCAGGGTGTAGCTGCCATAGCGGCGGTCGGCCTCACTTAGGCTATAAGCTACGTCGCTTATTTTTGCGCCATTGATAATCACCGCGCCGCTTTCAATAAAGCCGCGTGCTTGGCTTTTGGATGTTGCTAATTCGCCTGCAACCAGTGCATCCAGTAAGCCTGGCTGATCTTTACTGATCTCAACGTGTGGCAGGCCATCAAGCGCCAGTTGTTCAAAATCGTCTTCAGTCAGCGAGTTTTGATCCTCTGAGAACAAGCTTTGGCTGATGCGTTGTGCCGCAATTACAGCATCTGCGCCGTGTACTAACGCGGTCACTTGCTCGGCTAAGATACGCTGGCCTTCTGGCTTGCCCGCAGCGGCAATATCCGCCGCTTCAATGGCATCGATCTCGCTATTCTTTAGGAAGGTAAAGTAGCGTAAGAATTTATACACATCCGCATCGGCAGTGGTCAGCCAGAATTGGTAAAACTTATAAGGCGAGGTTTTTTTTGCATCTAGCCAGATGGTGCCGCTTTCGGTTTTACCGAATTTAGTGCCGTCAGATTTGGTTACCAGTGGCATGGTCAAGCCAAAAACTTGCTGCTGATTCATGCGGCGGGTTAGGTCGGTACCGGCGGTGATATTACCCCACTGATCAGAGCCGCCAATTTGCAGCTCGCAGCCGTATTGCTTATTTAGCTCTACAAAATCGTAGCCTTGCAGCAGGCTGTAGGTGAATTCGGTAAACGAGATACCAGAGTCGTCGCGGTTAATTCGCTGTTGCACCGCTTCTTTTTTGATCATGGCATTCACTGAGAAATGCTTGCCAATATCGCGCAGGAAAGTCAGCACATCCATCTTGCCGAACCAATCGTGGTTATTGGCCATAATGGCGGCATTGCTGCCTTCAAAGCTTAAGAAAGGCTCAACTTGCTTGCGAATTTTGCCTACCCAGCTATCGATAATATCGAGGGTATTGAGTTTGCGCTCGGTGGCTTTAAAGCTTGGATCACCAATCATGCCGGTGGCTCCACCCACCAAGGCAATTGGCTTGTGGCCTGCTTCTTGGAAGCGTTTGAGTACCAAAATAGGCACTAAGCTGCCGATATGTAAGCTATCTGCCGTCGGATCAAAGCCGCAATAGAGAGTAATGGATTTCTCAGCCAGCCGTTTTTCTAGCGCATCGCCATCGGTAAGCTGGGCAATCAGGCCACGCGCTTGTAAATCACTGATTAAATTCATTTCACTCTTGCTCCGGTTTATTTGGATCTGATATCGATTTTTAAACCCAAATCTTGAACCACGGAGTAAAGGAGAACACGGAGGAAATTTAAGGCAAACAATCAATGTATAAAGACTAAGCAAACTTAGCGACACATTGCTATTTTCTTGGTGAATGTCATTCAAATGGTTTTCTCCGTGGAACTCCGTGTTCTCCGTGTTTCAAGACTTGGGTTTTAATAATTACAGCGTTTCTTTTAGCGCCAAAGCCTGCTCTAAAGCGGCATCTACATTGCTGGCTAGCACATTGTAATGGCCCATTTTGCGGCCTGCACGGGCTTCTTTTTTACCGTAGAGGTGCAGCTTGGTATTCGGTGCGGTGAGCATGATTTCCCACTGTGGCTCGCTGCCATCGCTATGCCAAACATCGCCCAGCAGATTTACCATGACCACTGGTGTGTGCAAATCAGGCTTGCCTGGGTAAAGGCCACACATGGTGCGTACTTGTTGCTCAAATTGGCTGCTAAAAGTAGCGTCTAGCGTGTAATGGCCACTATTGTGCGGGCGCGGTGCCATTTCGTTAATGACCAGAGAATCGTCTTCTAGCACAAAAAACTCGACGGCAATCACGCCGATATAATCGAGCTTTTCGGCAAGCGTGATCGCCATAGCACGGGCGCGCTCGGTGATTTCTGGGCTGATGCGGGCCGGAACAATCGAGATATCCAAAATACCATCGGTATGGATATTTTCTGCAGGCGGAAAACAGGCGATTTCATTGGCGGCACTGCGAGCCACAATCACCGATACTTCGGCCTTAAGTGGTAGCATTTTTTCTAGCACACAAGGCTGATGTTTCAGCTCTGATAAGGCGTAGCGAGCTTCTTCTAGGTTTTTGATCCGCACTTGGCCCTTGCCGTCGTAGCCATTACGGGCCGTTTTTAAAATGCCTGGCAGGTAGGGGCTAAGGTCTTGTTCTAGATCGCCGGAGTTTTTAATCACTAGAAACGGCGCAGTGGCAAGGCCCGCATCACGGATAAAGTTTTTCTCGCAAGTGCGGTCTTGGGCAATGGCGACCGAATCACCCGAAGGGCTTACTTTTACGCCCTGCGTGGCTAGCCAGCGCATGCTATCGGCGTTGACGTTTTCAAACTCGGTGGTAACCGCTGCGCATTGCTTGGCTAGCGCCGCCAGTGCTTCTGGATCGGTATAGGGCTTGCACAGATGAACATCAGCAATCTCGGCTGCTGGAGCGGCAGGATCGGGATCAAGCACGGTTACGCTATAGCCCATGGTTTTGGCTGCCATGGCAAACATGCGGCCTAGTTGGCCTCCACCCAAGATGCCTAACATGGCGGGTGGGAGAATCGGCTTAACGGCCATTTTTAAATCCTTTCTTGTGCCAATTCCAGCAGAGATTGGCGGCTAATTAGGGCACGGCATGCCGTGCCCCTACAAAATCAATCATTATCTTGACGTCGTTTTACGCCCTGCAATAGGGCAACGCCCCACAGGCCCCAGCCAAAGACCGCGCCTAAAATAAGGGCTATTGGTAGGATTTGCATCATGGCAATGAGATATGGTTTTCTTTCAAAAAAGCTGATTGCCAAAGAAAAAAGCAGGCCAAAGGGCAGCCCCCAGCAGAAGGCTCCTCGGTAAAAAACGCTGAATAAAAAGCCTTTTTCTTCTAGCTCTGTCAGCAGCTCTTTGGCAGACTTCATTCGACTTCGGGTAGTTCCATCGCCAGCACGGTTTCTTTTTGCTCGGTCCGGAATGCAATCAGCTTAGCCGCTAGCTCAGGCAAGGCATTGGCAAGTAGCGAGATAGCAAAAAGAGCGGCATTCGCAGCACCCGCTTCACCAATCGCAAAAGTGGCAACCGGAATGCCTTTAGGCATTTGTACGATGGAGAGCAAGGAGTCTTCACCGCGTAGATATTTAGAAGGAACGGGCACGCCCAATACCGGAATGGTGGTTTTAGCCGCAATCATGCCTGGCAGATGGGCTGCACCGCCTGCGCCTGCAATAATGCATTGCAAGCCGCGGGTAGCGGCAGTTTCGGCGTATTCAAACAAGAGATCAGGGGTGCGATGCGCAGAAACAACGCGGCATTCAAATGCCACGCCAAAGGCTTTTAGTTGCTTAGCGGCATGCTGCATGACTTCCCAGTCACTATTGCTACCCATTACAACGCCGACTTGAATCATGGGTTTCCCCCGAGTAAAGAATGAATGTTACCGAAAAAATAGCAATTAGGGAGAGTTTCGATTGCTTTCGAGTTTTCTTAGCGCAGTTTGCATGAAGTCAAAGCCGTTATTTTAAGTAAATGAGCTGTATTTTTACCAAGCATTAGCAAATACTAATAAATAAATTGACGTGTCATATGCACTAGGGCATTCTGCGTTCCGCGGTGCATGTGCCGCGTAATTCGCAATTACATTTGATACGCTGAGAGGCTTGCCTCTCAGCGTTTTTTTTACCTACACGTCTGTTAACCGTTGGCAAATTGCGCGGCATGCATACGGCTATACATGCCATTTTTAGCCATCAGCGCGTGGTGATTGCCGCTCTCAACGATTTTGCCCTGCTGCATCACCACGATTCGGCTGGCGTTTTCGATGGTAGATAGGCGGTGGGCAATCACGAGGGTGGTACGGCCTTGCATTAGGTTTTCTAGCGCGTCTTGTACCTTGCGCTCGGATTCGGTATCTAGTGCGCTGGTGGCCTCATCCAAGATCAAAATCGGTGCGTCTTTATAAATAGCACGGGCAATCGCAAGGCGTTGGCGTTGGCCGCCAGATAAACGCATGCCGTTCTCACCTAATAGGGTATTGAGGCCATCTGGCATGGCATCGATAAATTCTAGTGCGTGGGCTGCCTGTGCCGCCTGACGAACCCGCTCCAAATCAATCTCATTACCGTAAGCAATATTCGCCGTTACCGTGTCATTAAAAAGAATCACATCTTGCGAAACAAGGGCAATTTGCTGACGCAGATTAGCCAGCTGGTAATCCGCTAATGGCTGCTCATCGATCAAGATTTGCCCGCTGCTGACATCATAAAAGCGTGGCAGCAGATTGGCTAAGGTGGTTTTGCCGCTGCCGGAGCTACCGACTAGGGCAATGGTTTCGCCAGGTTTAATGTCTAAATAAATGCCATCTAGTGCGGGCTTACCCTCGTCGCCATAGGTAAAGTGGATGTCTTGTAGCGTAATCGCACCCTGCACCCGTGGGCTTTGTAGCTGGCCCTGATTGGCTTCGATAGGCTCGTCTAAGATGGCAAATACCGATTCAGCTGCGGCTAAGCCTTTATGCAGGCTTTCGTTAATTTTGGTCAGATTTTTGATGGGTTGTTGCAACATCATCATTAGCACCATAAAGGCTACAAATGATCCCGCTGTCAGCTCGCCACTTTGTGCTCGCAAGCTGGCAAAATAAACAATCACGGCCAAAGTGACACCGATCAAAAACATGATCAGTCCAGAATTGGTGCTGGATGTGATGGCTTGCTTTACGCTCAACTGCCTCACATGATTATTGGTGTTGCCGAAACGATTTGTCTCATAAGAAAAACCACCAAAGATCTTAATGATGCGCTGGCCCGATAAGCTCTCATCTAAGATTTGCGTCATCTGCCCCATGGCGGCCTGCGTTTCACGCGAAAGCCTGCGTTGGCGCTTACCTACCACGCTAATGCTAATCGCTACGCCAGGCAGCAATATCAGGCAGAGTAAGGTGAGCTGCCAGTCGAGATACAGCATATATACAATAAGAAATACGAGTAAAAGCGAGTCTTTAACTAAGACGGTGAGCACTTTAGTGCCTGCTTCCATGATCTGGTTAACATCGTAAGTGACCCGTGATAGCAGTACACCTACCGAGTTTTGATCATAAAACTTAACAGGCAGCGTAAGCATGCGGCTGAACATTCTGCTGCGCAAATTGTGCATAACCCGTGATGAAATCCAGACGCTGGTGTAGTCATTGCCAAAGTTTGAAACCAGCCGCAGCATGGCTAAACCTAGAATTTGCGCGGGTAATATCCACGCTTGGCTTCTGGCAAGGGCCTCTGCGGCTGCGTTTGATTTGAGATTTTTATCAACGAGGGGTTGTAGCAATCCACCCAAGGCCACATCCACCGCTGCAGCAACAGCGAGGCAAATAATGGAAATGGCGACCATTTTCCAGTAAGGGCGAATTTCGCTCAGGATGCGCTTATAAAGAGCTCGATTATTCATCGCTGACATCGGCGTACCTTGGTTTGGGTTTTACAAGAAAGGGGCGGATTATACGCTTTAGTATGGAACAGCATAGCTACCGACGGTGCTTGCATTTCAGGCGCATTTTTTTGCATTTCAGCTACTTTGTTTGTCACCTTGTCGCAGCGTCATGTCAGTGAAGTTTGGATTTGGTTACATTGATCTTGCTTAAGTGTAAACGCTGATTAAGGCTTACAAATCCCCATATCTGCTTTGCAGCAGCGCAGCAATCACGGGGGCAACCGTTTCGGTGCGAAAAATTCTCGGGCCAAGGATCAGCGGGGTGTAGCCAGCGGCCATGGCCAGTGTTTCTTCCGCAGCAGAAAATCCACCCTCGGGGCCAATCAGCACGGCGGCACTGCTGGCTGTGACGGGTAATTCATTTTGCCGGATGGCGCCAATAGGGGAGAGCAGCAGTTTTAGCGCCGCGTTTTGCGCTAAGGCCTGCTCAAACTTAATGATGGGCAAGATAGCAGGAACACGGGTGCGGCCACATTGCTCGGCGGCGGATACGGCAATGGCCTGCCAGTGGGCGAGGCGTTTTTCGGCACGCTCACCACTAAGGCGCTGTTGGCAATATTCAGAAATAATCGGCTGGATGCAGCTTACACCCAGCTCACTGGCTTTTTGGATGGTGTAATCCATGCGATCGCTGGCGGAGATCGCTTGCAGCAGGGTGAGTTTAAGTGGGGATTCTCTATCTTGCTCGTCCCATGCCAGCACTTCTACCGCAACATGGCGTTTACCCATTTCGGTGATGCGGCCAGCGTATTCGCCACCTTGGCCATTAAACAGGGTGATGGCGTCATCTGGTTGCAGGCGCAGTACCTGTACATGGCGCGCAACATTTTCAGGCAAGTTGAAGCCAAGGCCAGTGGCCAGTGGCATATCAAGGAAAAATCTAGGCATATTCACCTCGTACATTCGAGGGCTTGGTATACCCCAAGGCAGGTTTCGATTCAAGTACCGAACAGGGGATTTTACATTTGATATGCCTTAGCGCGGCGATGTCTGTTTTTAGCTGCGCTTTGAGCATGCCGTGTTTTCAGGCGCAGTGCATTGATCAAATACAAAATTAATACAAAGTTTATAAGCCTCACGACATCAAAATAAAGCAGAATATGCCGATGGCGTGTCAAGCTGTGGCATTATCTTGGCGTGCTAATTTAACCTCTTTTGAAAGAAGCCCCTGCATGTGGATAACCAAGGTTAGTATTAAACATCCGGTTTTTGCGACGATGGTCATGTTGGCACTGCTGGTGCTGGGCTTGGCCTCTTACGGCTTGCTGCCGGTAGAGCGTATGCCGCCCGTGGCTAGCCCGCAGGTGTTTATTCAGCTGAGCTACCCTGGCGCATCCCCAGAGGCGATTGAAAACGATTTAATCAAGCCGCTAGAAGAGCAAATCAATACCGTTAATGGCGTCAAGCATATCTGGGCTACGGCGCGTGAGGGCTCGGCTTTTATGCAGGTGGAGTTTCGTATGGATGCGAACTCTGCCGGCGGTCTGCAAGAAATCCGCGATAAAGTAGCGCTGATTAAGCCCAATTTTCCTAAGGAAGCGAAAGACCCGCTGGTATTAAAGTCTGATATCAGTGGTGAAAGCGAGCCAGTGATGCAGCTGGCCTTACGCTCCGGCACGCTTAGCCTGCGCGAGCTGAGCATGTTGTCTGAGCAGATGGTGGTAAAGCGCTTACGCACAGCGCCAGGCGTGGGTAGCATTAATAGTAATGGCTTGGTGAACCGGCAGATTCAGCTGCGCTTGCGTCGCGATGCACTTAATAGCTACGGTTTAGGCGTAGATCAGGTGATGAACGCCGTGCGCGAGGCCAATCAGGATGTGCCCGCAGGGCGTATTGTAAATGGCAATAACGAGCAGCTGGTGCGGCTTGAGGGCAAGATTAAAGACCCTAAGCAATTTGGCAAAATCATTATCGCCCGCCAAGCCAATACACCGATTTACCTTGAGCAGGTCGCCGATGTGGTTGATGGCGAGCAGGAAAATACCTCGATTTCTCGCCTTGATGGGCAGAGCGTGATCAGCTTGGATGTTTTCCCAATTCAAGGGGCGAATATTGTAGAGCTGGGTGAAGGGGTTAAATCTGCGGTTGAAAAGATGAAAGCCAGCCTGCCTGCTGGCGCAGAGCTAACCGTGGTTCAGGCCAATTCTGACGATATTAAGCGCGCTTTAAGCGACACAAAAGCCACCATCTTAGAAGGCGGGATACTGACCACGCTGATTGTGTTTATGTTTTTGCACTCATGGCGCAGCACGGTGATTACCGCCTTAACCCTGCCAATCTCGGTGGTGGCGACGTTTGTGGCCGTGCATGCCTTTGGCTTTTCTTTAAATATGCTGACGCTGATGGCCTTGAGCCTGTCGATTGGTTTATTGATCGATGACGCGATTGTGGTGCGGGAAAACATTGTGCGCCATCTGGGCATGGGCAAAGACCATATCCGCGCGGCACATGAGGGCACAGATGAAATTTGCCTAGCGGTTATGGCCACCACCTTTGCTATTGTGGCGGTGTTTGTGCCTGTCGCGTTTATGCACGGCATTATCGGGCAGTTTTTCTTTCAGTTTGGTATTACGGTAACCGTTGCCGTGCTGGTTTCCTTGTTTGTTAGCTTTACCTTAGACCCGATGTTGTCTTCGATCTGGCACGATCCAGAAGGTGATCGCTTTAAAAATTGGCCGCGTTTGGGCCGGTTTATGGCGGCATTTGAGCGCCAGATCGAAAAACTGCACCATATTTATGGCCGCTTTCTAGCGTGGTCTTTAGTTAAAAGAAAAACCGTGCTGGCCGGTGCTACGTTGGCCTTTATTGCCAGCCTATTCTTGCTGCCATTTATTGGTACAGAGTTTGAGCCTAAAGTTGATAACGGCGTGCTTAGGTTGCAACTCAACACCCCGATTGGCTCCAGCCTGAATTACACCGACGCCAAAACGAAGCAGATTGAAACGGCTTTAAAGTCATTTAAAGAAGTGCGCTCCATTCAATCGGCCGTTGGGGTACAAAACAGCAAGAATATGGCAGAAATCACTCTGAAGCTGGTTGATCGCAAACAACGCCGCTCGCAGGACGATATCGAAAAAGAAATCCGTAAGGTGGTTGGCCGTGTGGCTGGGGTGGAGCTATCGGTAGGCGGTTGGAAGCCGATTTTTATCACCGTATTTGGCCCTGATCCTAGCCAGCTCACGCAAATTACCAGCGATTTAATGAAAAAAATTGCCAAAATTCCTAGCGTGGTGGATTTAGAAAGCAGTGAAAAAGCCTTTACTCCAACGCTGGCGATTAAAATTGATAATGAGGCCGCTAGCGATTTAGGCCTAAATAACGCGCAAATTGGCAGTGCATTACGCGCGCTCATCTCCGGTGAAACAATTAGCCACTGGCTAGCCAGCGATGGGCAGAATTACGATGTGGTGGTGCAGCTGGCTGAAAGTGATCGCCGTACCGCTAGCGATCTTGGCGATCTTTACCTAACTAGCTCTAAAACCAATAGCGATGGCTCTCCACTCAGAGTGTCTTTGCGCCAGGTGGCAACGCTAGAAAACAGCAGTAGTTCACAGCAGCTCAAGCGCCTAGATATGCAGCGCCGTGTTTCGCTCTATGCCAACGTGCAAGGCCGGCCAAGCGGCACGGTGAGCAATGAAGTGCAAGCGTTATTGGATAAAACCGAGCTGCCACCGGGCTATCACTTTGGTACTGGTGGCCAGCAGGCCGAGATGCAGGAAGCCTTTGCGGCTTTCCTTGGTGCGATTGGCTTAGCGGTGATCTTTATTTACTTTGTGTTGGCCTCACAATTTGGCAGCTTTCTACAGCCTTTGGCGATTATGGCCTCACTGCCGTTCTCGCTAACGGGGGCGTTACTGGCGCTGTTTTTAACCGGCACCACGATCAATTTATTCTCCATGATCGGTTTTATGATGCTGCTGGGTCTTGCGGTTAAAAATGCGATTTTACTGGTTGATTTTGCCAATAGCGCCAAGCGGGCGGGGCAGTCGGCCAAAGATGCGCTGCTAGAAGCTGGCCAAGTGCGTTTACGCCCCATTTTAATGACTACCGCAGCGATGATTTTTGGCATGTTGCCGATGGCGATTGGCCTAGGCGAAGGCGGAGAAACACAGGCTGCAATGGGCCGTTCAATTATCGGCGGGGTGATTTCTTCTACCGTGTTGACGCTGATTGTAGTCCCGATTTTGTACGCTTATTTAGATGGCTGGGCGGTAAAGCGCAAGGCGCGCAAGGCTTTGAAATTGGCTCTGGCAACGAATTAATCAGGAATAAATGCGATGACTATGTTTAAGAAAAAAACGATTGGCCTAGCGCTGCTGTTTATTGCATTGGCAGCGGGGGGTGTGGCTTTTACCCAAGGCAAGGGTAAGCCTGAAAAAAAAGAAGAAGCGCCGCGTAAATTAGAATTTGCCGCCGCCGATTTAGCCGTGGCTACGTTGCGCCCCTTGGATCAATCCATCTCGATTAGTGGTGCTTTGCAGGCGGTAAACCATGCGGCTTTGCGCTCTAAAGTATCGGCTCAGGTGGATAGCGTGCTGGTGCGTGAAGGCGAAGAAGTGAAAGCGGGCCAAGTGCTGGCGCGCTTTGATGCTAGCAATATTATTGCCCAGTTGAACGAGCGGCAAAGCAATCTAGATATGGCGAAGGCCGAGCTGGCGCTGGCAGAAAAAACCCACGGCAAAAACCAAGCCTTACAAAAACAGGGCTTTATTTCTGGCAATGCCTTTGATAGTAGCTCTAGCAGCCTGACTGTTAGCCAAGCTAAGTTAAAAGCGATTCAAGCGCAGGTGGCGGTGGCTAAAAACGCCATGGATGATATGGTGCTGCGTGCGCCGATTGCTGGGCAGATCAGCAAGCGCTTTATTCAGCCTGGTGAAAAAGTCGATCAAAACTCCGAGTTATTTAATATCGTCGACGTATCCGCTATGGAGCTACAAGTGGCCGTGCCCGCCAATCAAATTGCCAATGTGGCCGCTGGCCAGCAGGCTGCGTTTCAGGTGGATGGCTTTGGTAGCAAGGCATTTAGCGGCACGGTACAACGCATCAATCCCGAAGTAGAAAAAAACTCCCGTGCTATTACCGTGTTTTTAGCGGTTAAAAACCCCGGTGGCACATTGCGTGGCGGCATGTTTGCCAAAGGCCAGCTGGCCCTTGGCGTATCGCAGCCAAAACTCACCATCCCAAGCGGCGCAGTGCTTGGTGGCAGCACCGATCCTTACGTCTATTGGCTAGAGAACGGCAAAATTGCCCAAAGCAAAGTAAAACTAGGCAGCAGTGACGAGCGCAGCGGCCTTACCGAAATCACCTCCGGCATCGCCGCAGGCACTAAAGTGCTGGCAAGGAAAATGGACGGGATTAAGACTGGAATGGTGGCCACTGCGGCATCGGGGGGCTAAGTTTTGCGGCGTGGGTAAGATAAAGTATTTTGCCCAGCGTACAGATAGCTGGAATGGCCCATTGCTTTTCAATAAAGCAATGGGCCATTTTTTATGGAATTACGATGTGTGGATCTTAGGGAGGGCACTCGTGCCCACGCGGCTATCCCCCTGTTTACTCGCTTACTGCTCGCAAATTAAGCGCTTGCCAGTCTGTTTTACGGGTTAGCACCATCACGCAGCTCAGCAGGCCAAATAGGGTTAGGCTGCCCATTAATAGCGCCATATCTTCTGATTGCAAGATGCCGTACAAGAGGCCATAGAGGGCGGTGAGAATGATGGCGAAACCTGCGCCGCGCTGCCATGCTGCCAGTACAAAGCTTACGTAATAGCCGAGCAGTGCAGTGGATGCGGCGGCGGCAGCCCAATAGGCTTTGGCAAAGCCTAAATGCTCGGATAGCGATAGAGTCAGTAGAAAAAACAGTGCTAATGCCGCGCCAACTAGGGCGTATTGCACTGGGTGAATTTCGATTCGTTTTAGTACCGACATCAAAAACACCGCGCCAAAAATCACTAGTACAAATAACTCGGCATATTTGATGGTGCGCTCGTTAAGGGCGTATCTATCAACGGGGTCAACCAAGCGTAAGCCCAGAGATGCACTTGGGCAATCGGATTTAACGCAGTTGCCACCGGTAGCCAACTGGCTGGTTTGCCAGCGCGCGCTAAAGCCTTGAGCAGTAACGCTGCGCTCGACTGGGGCAAAGTTGCCGCTAAAGCTGGGGTGGGGCCAGTTGCCTGCCAGCGCGACGTGGCTTTCTTTGCCGATTGGCTCGATCAGTAACTGCGTTGTGCCGCTGAGCTTTAGATTCAGTTTAAAATCCAGCGATTGCGCACCGGCAGGCAAGCTGACCATGGCGTGTACTCCACCGCCTAAGCTATTGCTTGCTGCAGGAGCGGCGGCTACCGTGCGCTCTTCCCCCGAAGTGGCTTCGGCGACCACACTTGGCGTGCTGACTTCTTGCAAGGTGCCAGGTTCAAAATTTAATGAATCAGCCGCCAGCGTGCCGCCCATATTCTGTATGCCGCGCACATCAGAAAGGCTAAGTACGATATAGGGCTTGCCCCAGCGGCTGCTGATTTTCTCGCGCGTGGAGCTGGGCTGTTGTTCGTAATGGCTAAGCACAGGCAGAGCAAAGCGCCCTGATAAGATTAGATCGCTGCGGTAAATAGGCGCTTCAAAAATTCCACGCTTAAGTTTCTCTACCGCTAATTGCCCATTGGCTGAAAATTGCTCGGGGCGCAGGATGATATTGCGGCGACTGCTGCTTTCTTCCCAAGCGCTGACTTTCCCCTGTGGGGTTTGTTGCTCGGTCAGTTTGCTGATGGTTTCAGTTAAAGGCAGCACCAGAAAAGGCCCTTTCACGGTTTGTTCCCCAGCACTGAATTGGGCGATCTCTTGGCGAACTTCTTGCGCACGCTGCTGCCGCTCAAACACCATATGCCTGACCAAGTTTAGAATAAATAACATGCCTATCAGCAGCAGCACGCTGGTGAAAAACTTCCACTTAAGTTTCATGACCTTCCCCTTGTGTATGCGATGGGTGCATTGTGCAAGGCGGGTGTGGAGGGAGAATGAGTGGAATGTGGAGATTGTGTGGAGATGGGGCGTTGTGCAGAAAAACCCAAATCTTGAACCACAGAGGGCACAGAGAACATGGAGTTTCATAGAGAGAAACGAGGCTTGATCGGTTCAAGCAGGGGCGGTTGGGCTGATAAGGCGCTAGCCCTACCTACTAACTAGGATGTTTAATCCAAACAGTATGATCACTATATTGCTCCGTGGAATTTCGTGCCCTTTGGGATCGAAGTGGTTCAACCGTGAGTTTTTATTGATGATCTAATCCAATGGCAAACAAACTCTTGCCACCACGCCTCCCTCCGCATGATTCGCCAAGCTCACACTTCCACCATGCAATTCCAGCATGGTGCGGGTCAGTGCCAGCCCCAGACCGGTGCTTTTTTGGCCGGTGGCGGGGCGGGGTAGGGAGTAGAAGCGCTCGAATAGGCGGGTGAGGGCGTAATCGGGGATGGGTTCGCCTTGGTTGTGGATAGCAATTTGCAAGCTTTGCACTGCTATCGTTAGCTCAATATGGATCTGGCCCTGCTCAGGGGTGAAGTCTAGTGCGTTTTGCAGCAGGTTTCTGATGGCTTGGGTGAGTAAAAAGGCTTCGCCGTGGATGATGGTGCTGGGCCATGGTGCGTGCAGTATTTGCCGTGTACCGGCTTGTGGGCTAAGTGCATTGATCACTTCGTCTAGCAGCTTGGCGATATCTACTGGCTCGGTATCTTTAAGGCCGTGCCTTGCTTCCAGTGTGGCTAATTGCAGCAGGCGGTCAACAATTTGCTGCATGCGCGCGGTTTCCTGGCGGATATGGCCGGTAAAACGGCTGTGATCACTTGCTTTGAGCGTTAAACCTTCTTCAAATAGGATTTCAGCTGCGCCGCGTATGCCCGCCAGTGGCGATTTCAGCTCGTGGGTTAGCCCGTGCACATAGTTTTCCACATAGGCTTTGCCCTCTAGCCGTTCGCGCATATTGCCCAGTGCGGCGGCCAGCGTGGTGAGCTCTCGGTTGGCGGTAAAGTGCGGCACGGCCACGGCTTGCCCCGCGCTCACTGCTCGTGCAAAGGTGGTGAGTTTGCTGATGCCGTGGCTTAGCCACCATGAAAATAGCCCACCAATAAATAGCCCGATGGCCAGTAGAATCAGGCCGGCTCGCCAGAGTTTATTTTCGCTGCGTTCAATAAATGGCTGCATGGCCCAGTTGGGGCGGGCCACGGTGAGTACGCCAACAATTTCTTTGCCCTTGGTAATGGGGGCGGCAACGTGCATCACGGTGGTAGATTCATCGTAGCGATCCATCGGCGAGCTGCGCGCGCCATACTGGCCGCGCAGGGTGAGGTAAACATCGCGCCACTGGCTATAGTCTTGGCCGACAGCTTGGCCGGTTGAATCGAGTATCACCTTGCCCTTGGCATCGGTGATATACACGCGCAAAAAGGTTTTATCCCTCGCTACGCCCCATACTTTGGCTTGCGGGTTTCTTTCTGCAAATAGTTTGATGGCTCTGGCAAAACGGCCATCGTCTAGCCGTCCTGCCACAAAATCGGGCTGCACCAATTCAGCTAATAAATTAGCCGTGTCTACCAGTACTTCTTCGCTGGATTGGCGCACTGCGGGTTTGATCTCATCGCCAACCAGTTTGAGTAAAAAAGCCGCCAGCAGGCCAACCAGTAAAAAATAGCCTAAAAATATCCGCAGCGAAAAACGCATTAAATCTGCTCCAGCGCATAGCCAAAGCCACGGTGGGTGGCGATGGGGTCTAGGTCTGGCCGTACTAGGCGTAATTTGGCACGCAGGCTTTTGATATGGCTGTCTATGGTGCGCTCAAAGCTATCTTCGGCGGCTTCCCCAAGCGCATCCAGCAATTGGGCGCGGCTGAATACTTGGCCGGGGTGGGCTAGCAAGGTAATCAGTAGGCGATATTCCGAGGGGGTGAGAGTTAAATAATGGCCCGCGTATTGCATACGGCGAGCCTGCGCTTCGTGCTGAAATAGGCTGCTGCTGATGGCGGGGTGGCTATAGCTGGCATCAACTTTGGGGCTGCTGCGTTTTAAAATGGCTTTTACCCGGGCGGCAACTTCACGCGGGCTAAAGGGCTTGAGCACATAATCATCCGCGCCGAGTTCCAACCCTAAAATTCGGTCGAATTCCTCGCTTCTGGCGGTAAGCAGTAGTACCGGTAGATCGCTGTGGCGGCGCAGGCGTTTGAGTACTTCTAGCCCGCTATCGTCGGGCAGGCCGATATCTAGAATGAGCAAATCGGGCCGCTGCGCCTTGATGGCTGCTTCGCCATCCCTTGCCAGCAAATAGCTGCTGACAGCAAAACCCTCGCGTTCTAGCGCAAAGCGTAGCGTATCGGCGATGGCGGGTTCGTCTTCTATTAATACGATGGCGGCGCTCATTGCTGGCCTTATCTGAAGTAATGCCTTTGATTGTAAGCGACTTTCTACCCTTTGTGCTTCGCCAATAGCTGCTATGCTGCATTGCAGCATCAGGTTTTAACAATGCTCCGTTAGGCTGCTTGTTTATTCTTGTGCATTCTTGTGAGGGCTGACCATGACTAAGAATTTGCGAACGATTAATCTTGCTTTGCAAGGCGGTGGCGCGCATGGGGCATTTACTTGGGGTGTGTTGGATGCCTTGCTAGAAGATGGCCGCTTGCAGTTTGAAGGCGTCAGCGGCACGAGCGCAGGAGCAATGAATGCGATTGTGCTGGCACAGGGCTTGATGGATGGTGGGCCAGCAGGGGCTAGACTGGCGTTAGAGAAATTTTGGCTAGCGCTTGCTAGTAGCATGCCTGCTGATATGGGATCGGGCGACAGTACGTCGGTGAGTAAAATAATGCAGCATTGGACGCGTTATTTATCCCCCAGCCAAATGAATCCTTTTGATTTAAACCCGTTGCGTGATTTGGTCTGTCAGCAAATTGATTTTGAGGCATTGCAAAAGCATAGCCCAGTTAAATTATTTATTGCCACGACTCATGCTAATTCAGGAAAATTAAGGATTTTTACTAATCCAGAAATGACGGCGGAGGTGGTTTTAGCTTCGGCGTGCTTGCCCACTCTATATCGCAGTGTAACGATTGATAACGAGCCTTATTGGGATGGAGCATATTCGGCTAATCCGGCAATCTTTCCTTTATTTGATTACTGCGATGCTTGCGATATTTTGCTGGTGCTATTGCAGCCGCTTAATTTAAACCCTACACCGGATTCGGCCAGAGAAATTCAAAGCAGAATTTTAGATATTACGTTTCAATCTGGATTTTTACGAGAAATGCAGATGTTTACACGGCTTAAAGCGCGCCGGCCCTTATTTGTTTGGTCAAAATTAGATCGGCATATTGCGCGTACCCATTTTCATTTGATTGAAGCAGAAATGGGGCAGTTTAATGCGGAGTCAAAATTAGCGGTTAATCTAAAGTTTTTTGCCACTTTAAAAGAAATGGGGCGTGAAGCGGGGAAAAAATGGCTGGCGGGCCATTATGCTGATTTAGGCCGCTCATCTAGCGTGGATTTAGCAGAAGTATTTGCTTAAGTTGTGGCGGCTTGCGCAGTGCAGTTTGCCATGCAATAAAGTGTAATAGATTGAGATTTAAGTCGATTTTTGTCAGTTTTTTTGGTTTTCTAACCATCATCTGCCGCATTTTGCCGTTTATGTGTTTATTTTTTAAAGTGATCTCGTTAAAAAACGCTTTGATCCTGCATAATGAAGGCTACTTAAACAAACAAAAGGATAGGAGCTTCTTGAAGCTCCTGATATGGGCAGTAGTATTTTATTGATTGTAGTTGCGTTGCTGTTGGTTCTTCTCAATGGTTTTTTTGTGGCGGCAGAGTTTGGCTTAGTTAAATTACGCTCAACTCGGGTGCATGCCATCGCTAAAACAATGGGCTGGCGCGGGCAGATTTTAGTCAAGGTGCATAGTAATCTTGATGCTTATCTTTCTGCTTGTCAGCTTGGTATTACCCTCGCATCCCTTGGACTTGGTTGGATTGGCGAGCCTGCATTTGTCAGCCTATTGCAGCCCTTATTGGCTTCGGTGGGGATTGTGAATGAGGCCTTGATTCACTCCATCTCGTTTGCCTTCGCATTTTTTATTATTTCTTATTTGCATATCGTGGTGGGCGAGCTTGCTCCCAAATCCATGGCGATTCGTATGCCAGATAAGGTCAGTATTTGGACTGCCATCCCGCTGTATTGTTTTTATTGGCTGATGTATCCGGCAATCTGGATGCTGAACCACAGTGCCAACTGGGTGCTGCGTAAGCTGGGTCTAGATATTGCGGATGATCACGATAGCCATTATTCCGCTGAAGAGCTGAAGCTCATTTTACGTACCTCGCAATCTGATGAGCAGTATAGCGAAGATGATTGGCGTGTCTTGGCGCAGGCATTGGATTTCCGTGATTTAGAAGTCGCAGATTTAATGCATCCTTTTAATGAGGCGGTGGCTTTGCAGGCGAGTGCAGATATTGAAACGCATTTAGATTTATTGGTAAAACACCGCTACAGCCGCTATCCCCTGTTGAATGAGGCGGGGCAGGTACAATCGGTATTGCACTTAAAAGATGTGTTTTTTGCGATGCGTAAAGGCGAGTTGCCTACTCATTTAGATAAATTAGCCCGCCCTGTGCTTACCGTATCTCCGCGTATGTCGGTATCTGAGCTGTTTAAACGCTTTCAGCACGGCACGCCGCATTTTGCTGTGGTGGCCTATAAGGACGGCCAGCCGCTGGGCTTTATTACGCTGGATAATTTGCTGGGTGCTTTGGTGGGTGAGATTGGCGATGAATTCCGCCAGCCACAAAATGAATGGTCCAAGCTCGACGATGGCTCTTTAATTGGTAAGGGTAGCTTGAATATCTTTACCCTAGAGCGTGCATTGGGGATTGATATTGAGGAAACCGAGGCGGATTCAGTGGGCGGCTTGATTATGCAGCAGCTCGGTGATTTACCCACGGAAGGCCAGCGTATTCGTTTTGAGCACTTTGATGCCGTGGTTAAAAAGATGAATGGACCAAGAATTGTGCTGCTGCGAATTTACCCGCATGAGTTGGTGAGTTAATCGCTAAGAAATACGATGGTTACCTTGTTTTAGCTCATCAATAGGCACCCATAAATGAAGCTTCTTTGCATTACCGGTGGATCGCAAGGCTTAGGCGAGGCTTTGGTGGATGTGTATCAAGGCTTGGGCTGGCATGTTTGTGAGTTTTCGCGCAGCGGCAGCAGCAACTGGCATATTCGTCTGGATTTAGCTGCGGCCGATGCGGCCAGTGTGGCCGATCAAGCATTTAGCCAGCTTGCCAGCCAGCCTTGGGAAGAAGTGCTACTGGTTAATAACGCCGGTATGCTTAGCCCGCTCGCACCTGTTTCAGCCATCAGCGATGAGGCGATTGCCCTTAATTTGAATGTTAATTTCAACTCGGCAATCCGCATTATTGCGGCGTTTATCCGCCATTTTGGCGATATGCCTGTGCCTAAAACGCTGGTGCAAATTTCATCCGGTGCAGCACTGCGTGGCTATGGCAGTTGGTCTTTATATTGCGCTAGCAAGGCGGGCTTAGAGCACTTTATTCGGTCGCTGGCCGCCGAGCAAAGCCTTGCGGCCTATCCGGTCACCTGCATTAATTTTGATCCAGGCGTGATGGATACTGAGATGCAGGCCGAAATTCGCTCACGCAGCACCGCCGAATTCCCCGATGTGGGGCGGTTTATTGCCCGCAAACAACAAGGCCTGTTGCGCCAGCCTCAGCAGGTGGCCGCCGCGCTAGTGAAGCGCTTGGCCTCATCGCCTCAAGGTGGTGAGCGTTATAGCGTTGAGGACGAGTTGTAGGGGCTAGGCTTAGTTTTATCTTAAGGAATTGATGTTGCACAGCCCACGTTGATAAAGGCTGATACATCCCGCGTGGGCTGCGCCCACCCTACAAGAGCTTGGCTTGGGGCTGACAAATTAAAACAACACCTCATCTAGCCGCTGGCTAAAGTCTTTTGGTGGGATGATATCGCTGCGCACAATTTTGACCGGTACGATGGTTCTATCCAGCCACTGTCCGCGTTCGGCTAATACATGGCTGAGGGCGATTTCGGCGGCATCGGCGTCGCTACTGACCACTACGCCCATTTTATTGAGATTTAAGCGCTGAGTTTCGAGCCGGATATGGCTATTGGCATCGGTGAGCGAGGTTTCTAGCAGCGCCAACATAGCTTCTGGCTCTAAGGCACTGCGGCAGGCGTTGAATTCTGTGGAGAGCTGATCAAGTTGCTGGGTCAGCGCGGCATAGCGTGCTTCGCTTGGTTTGCAATAGCGCCAGCTGATTCTTACTTGCTCTAGCTCGGCGGCTAGTTGGCGTTTAAATTGTTCTCTTGCTTCAATATGCCAAGCGGCGTGGCTGGCGACTAGCTTCAGTAAGCGTTGTTTCAACATTCCATGCAGCGCATCAATGCTGCCTGCTACTTGGCTAATCTGCTGGCCACGGCATACCAGTACTTGTTGCGCCACATCTTGCCTTACGCTATCGCCAAATACCTCCATGCCATAGCGTTGTTGCAGCTGGCTTTGCATTACCAGTACGGCATAGGCGTGATCGGCCAGCGGGTTTTGGGCAAACCAAGTTTGGGCTTCTGCCGAATGGCTAATGGTTTCTTGCACACTTTCGCTGGTGCCAAATGCAGCGTGGGCATGGGGCTCGGTGTTCCAACTATTGCTAGATAACTCAATCGGCACAGGCAGCTGCGCCACGATGCGGCCACTCCAAGAAACTGCAATGGCACAGGCATTTTGTAATCGTACTTGATAGCGGCTGGCAAGCTTAATCCGTGGGTTTGCAATCTCTGCTAGTGCATCAAGTAAGCTTGGGTCGCAGCTCAGTACCGTAGGTTTAAATAGCGCTGTTAGTGAGTTCCAGAGTTTCATACGCTTTCCATATATAGCCGTGCTGCCAGTGTTTGCTTCATTGATTAACTTGGCCAATAGAGGCTGAGACTAAGCCTACTTAGATTGATTCAGCTTTTATGACTTTTTTCCTACAATCCACACCCCCAGCATCACAATAGCCGCGCCCAGCCATTGAATCGAGCTGAGGCGTTCGTCCAAAATACCGATGCTTAATAAAATAGACAGCATGGGGCCAAGGCTGCCGATGATGGCAGTGCGGCTGGCACCAATCCGGCTCATCGCGGCTGCAGTGGCATAGATCGGTAGCACCGTAGCAAACACGGCCATGGCCGCGGCAAGGCCATACACCGGCAGGGGCTGAATCAGCGCTTGCACGGGGTGAGTGATTAAAAAGTGGCAAATAATGGCGATGCTAGAAACGGTGAGCCCCAGCTCGGTAAAGCGCATCGCGCCTACACGGGCAATCACCTTGGGGCTCAGGCTCATATACAGGGCGTAGCAGGTGGTGCTGGCAAGGATAAAGCCAATCCCGACCCAATCGGCATTGGCGTCTTTTAAGCCGGGGTACACCACTAAGGCGATGCCTAAGTAAGTAATTGGCAAGGCTTGCTTAATGTGCCGTGTGAGCACCGCACCGCCAAGCATCACTGAAAACAACACGGTAAGGGTGGGATACAGGCTAAGTATCAGCCGCTCTAAGCTGGCACTTACCGTCATTAAGCCAATAAAATCCAGCACGCTTGATAAATAATAGCCCAGCAGGCCCAAGCCAATCAGTGCCAGATAATCCCGCCTAGCCAATGTCCCCTTGCTGCGCCACAGGCTGAAACTAGCCAAAATCAGTAGCACAAATAACATGCGTAAACAGACCATGGTAATGGCGTCCACACCGTGCCGATAAGCCAGCTTGGCAAATATGGCTTTGCAAGAGAAGCCTGTAGCGGCAAAAACGGCCAAAATCACACCAAAACGAAAGGTGCTGTTGCTGGGGGATGTTGTATACATCTTGCTTCCATTTAGGGAAAGGGAAACGATGGTTTAGGGGGCCTTAGCCCGATCATCTGCCAAAATCTCTGCTAGCCCTGCTTGTATTAGGTGGTAGGCAATGCTGGAGTTGCTAGGTAGCTCGGGTAGGTTTTCTGGACTAAACCATTGGGCATCTTCGATTTCATCTGGCTGGGGGGTGATCTCGCCCGAGCTGTAATCGGCAATAAAAGCCAGCATTAAAGAGTGGGGAAAGGGATGGCTTTGGCTGCCAAACCAGCGTAGCTCACCCACTTTTACCCCTACCTCTTCATAAATTTCGCGGTGAATACACTCTTCTAGGGATTCACCAGCCTCTACAAAGCCCGCTAAAGCGCTATAAACGCCTGGCCTAAAGTGTGGTGAACGGGCTAGTAGTAGCTCTCTGCCCTTTTTAATCAGCACCATCATGGCGGGTGAAATTCGCGGATAGCTACGGTGTAGGCAGGCTGGGCATTCGCGTGCGGTTTCTGTTGGCATGCGGGTGGTGGCGGTGCCGCAGCGGCCGCAAAAACGGTGCTGCCGATCAAAGGTCAGTAGTTGCTGGGCGCGGGCTGCAATCCAATAGCTGCTGTTGTCGAGCAAGCCCCATGCACTGCGTAGGCCAATGGCCTGTAGCTGATCGGAGTATGGGGTTTCTTGGGGCCAAGCCAATAAGACACAGGCTCTGCCTGAGTACTCGCCAATTTGCACACTGATTTCAGCGCTGGCAGGTAGCGTTTCGGCGAGGGGCAGTTGGCCATCGGCGCAGACTAAAAGTTGATCGCCAATAAACGCCAAGCACAGCGCGTCCATGTTTGCCGCCGTATGAATATATTGCGGAATAAAATTGACAGGCCACATCACCATACCTTTATTGTTTTAATGAGTAGAGAAATTCCCGTCAGGATGGTGACGCTTTCAAAGCAGCGTTTAATCATCTGATTGCCTTGTTTTAAGCCCCAGTGCGCCCCTAAATACCCACCTAGGGCGGAGGCGATTAGCAAAATAGGAACCCAAGGCCAGTAGAGCCCCGCTTGCATTGCCAGTGAAATAGCGCCTGCGCCATTCCAAAATAAACCCACCAACACCATGGTGTAAGCCACGGCGCGTTTGTAATCTATCCCAAACCAATGCACCAGCCACAGCGTAACAAATAGCCCCGTACCCGAGGTAAATGAGCCATTGAGTATGCCGATTAAAAATAAGCCCGCCGCACCTTGCCAAAGCGCTAAGCCGCTGCGGTGACGGCTTTGCGCTTCTTGCCCAAGTGAGGGGGAGAGTAGCGAGTAAATACCCAAGCCACTAGTAAGCAGAGCGAGGATAAGTAATGTCCAGCGTTCAGGAATCTGTAATACCAACATGGTGCCAATAAATACGCCAGGTAAGCCACTTGCCAGAATAATCAGCGAAAAGCGCCAGTTGAGCGTGCCCGCTTTGAGATGCTTGACCGTAGCGCCTAAGCCTAGCGCTACGCTGGCCACTTTATGCGTAGCCAGCGCCACTGGGAAAGCCAAGCCTAGAAATAGCAAAATAGGTAGCTGCAATAGGCCCGCACCGCCACCCGCAAGTGCGGAAAGGATGTTGGCAATGAGCGATACAACAAATAATGCGATTAATTCAGTCATGGATTTGGGCACAGGTGATGCTGTGGAATGAGGTGATCTACTTGTTGGCCTGAGGCTAAGCTCGCTAGCGAGCGTATGTCGATTTAAATCCGCATAAAAAGTAGTTTTTTTTTAATCTGAGGCTACTTTAAGAAAGCGCTGCTAGCAGTGTGTCGCTTAAATACATCAGTACACGCTAAGTCATCCGCTGATCAGCAGCTAAGCCACCGTAGTTTCTGTGGCTATTTGTCAGGATACGCAAGTTATCCTGCTAGGTCATTCCTTATGAAAACTAACTAATTTGCGCTGAATCTTGGATGTGTAGGGGCAGATGTAGGTGGATATACTGCAATTACATGACTATTTGCCTGCATTACTAATTTTTTACATAACCTTACCGTTAGTCGGTCAATAGGCAACGTTAGCTCTTACCTAGGGATAGTCCTAAGCTGTTTTGGCTTGTCAAACACACGTTTGATTCGTAGCATCAAGATGGTTTACTACATAGAGCATCGGGCTTTGGCTTGTGCTAATCAAAACAAGACGGGAGATTTACATGAATTCTTCGCTGCCACGGGCAAGCCGCCCCTTTGCTGTTTTGCTACTGACCTCCTTGCTCGCTGCGTGTGGCGGTGGTGGAGATGCCAATACTCCAGCGGATACTCGCAATATTAAAGAAGTGGTTTCTTTTGGCGATAGCCTGAGCGATATCGGCACGTATAACCCGACTACAGCAGATGCTGATTTAAGCAATGATATTCCGGTTGGTTTACGCTTTACCACTAAGCCTGCTACTGCCCCTACTGGCGCGGTGTGGACTGAGTTTTTTGCCGCAGAATATGGTTTAAATTTAACCCCAAATCGCTTAGTCAACTTCAGCGGGTTAAATCCAGTCACTGGTGCGCCAGTGGGTACACCAAGTTTAATGGGCAAGATTTATGAGCTAGGTGGTAGTGCCTACGCAGAAGGTGGCTCAAGAATTGATACAGAGCTAACTGTAAATGCCAAGGGCCAAGCGATTAGCAATGGGCTTGTAACGGTGGCTCCTGGCGTAACTTACCAATCGGCAACGGCGCTATCGATCAAGGGCCAAATTGCCAAGTATAAAGCGGCACGTACTAGCTTTAATGCCAGCCAATTGGTATTGATTCAAGGCGGCCCAAATGATTTCTTTGCTTTCTTAGCAGGGGTGGCTGCAGGCAAAATCAGCCCTACAACAGCGCCAACCGAGATTGGCAAAAATGTGACCTCAATGGTCACACAAGTGAAAACCTTGGTTGCTATGGGTGCTAGCAAAGTGGTCTATGCCAATATGCCAGATCTAGGCGTTACCCCTCAGTTTGCACCAACGCCTTTAAAAGGCTTAGCAACAACGCTTTCTGTTGAATATAACAAAGCGGTTGCTGCAGCATTAGCCACCGAAATCGCCGCGAAACAAGTCGTGATTGTAGATACCGCAGGCCTTGTGGCTAAAGCGATTGTTAGCCCAGTAAGCTTTGGTTTGGTTAACACCAGCAATATGGCGTGTAATAACGACACCACGCCATCAATCACTGCCTTGCCACCCACCACAGATCCAACTAAAGTTTCTGCCCTGACTTGCACAGGAAAAAATCTGGTAGCGCTTGATGCCGATGTGACTTATCTATTTGCAGATGGCGTACACCCATCGATTACAGGACATGCTGTTCTAGGTAAAGCAGCAGCAGGCACTGCGATGGCAGCAGGCTTTGTGAAGTAAGCTTTACCCATAAAAAAACCGCGCTTGGCCTTGGGCTTAAGTGCGGTTTTTTATTGCCTAGAATTTGATAATAAGTACTTTGCAATCAGTTTTCCAAAAAGTAGTCAGCCGTCATTCCCGCGTAGGCGGGAACCCAGCCGAGCTGCTGGATCCCCGACAAAGGCGCTCGGGGATGACGCTTTTTTAGCTGGACTAAGATACAAGAAAACGGATGCTTCACTACTTATCGCCTAGGCGCTGTGTATCCGGTAAAATTCGCTCATGAGCAAATTAACATTAGATCGCATCCTGCAATCGCAGGGCTTTGGTACGCGCAAGGGTTGTCGCGAGATGATTACCGACGGTGAAGTGGCCGTAAATGGTGAGATTGTCAGCAACTTTAAGCTCGCTTTTGAAACTACAGGGCTAGAGCTCACCATTTTTGGTGAAAGCTGGCCCTATCGTGAGCACGTCTATATTGCGCTGAATAAACCGGCCAATTATGAATGCTCACGTAAACCTAGCCATCATCCAGGGGTATTAAAGCTATTACCTGAGCAGTTTAATTGGCGCGAAGTGCAGCCCGTCGGCCGTTTAGATCACGATACCACCGGCCTGTTGCTGATGTCGGACGATGGCTCGTTTATCCACGCACAATCCTCCCCTAAGCGCCATGTGCCCAAGGTGTATGTCGCCATCACTGCCGAGCCGGTGAGCGATGAATTGGTCGCGCTGTTAATCGCCGGTGTGCAGCTTAACGATGAGCCAGCGCCTTTGGCTGCCGTGCATTGCAAAAAGCTAGGTGAGAATGAACTAGAAATCGTGCTGGAGCAGGGCAAATATCACCAAGTAAAACGCATGCTGGCCGCAGCAGGCAATCATTGCGCTGGTTTACGTCGCTCAGAAATTGGCGGCTTAAAACTGGCTGAGATGAGTTTACCTGAGGGTGAATGGTGCTATTTATCTGAGGCACAAATGGCGCTGTTGGTGTCAGCACAGTAAAACACATGGGGAAAGCATGAAATGTAATGGCGTAGTCATCTATTTGTTATAAACTTGCCATTAAATTTCATTATTCTTACTAATTTTTTGCTGCCTGCCTAAGGGTATCCCCATGAATTTATGTAATGGCTTGCTTATGGCCAGCATCGCGCTGGCACTTACTGCGTGTAATGACTCTGATTTGGCGACTCCCGAAGCCGTAGCTGCTCCTGTTGAGGTTAAGCTGATTGCCATTAACGATTTTCACGGCAATATCGAAGCAGGAGCGATCACCCTAACCGTTCCCGATGCCAGTGACCCAAGTAAAACCACCAAGGTGCCGGTAGGTGGTGCTGAATATCTGGCGACCTGGGTTAAAAACCTTAAAGCTAAAAATCCAAATAATGTCGTGGTTTCAGCTGGCGATTTGATTGGTGCTAGCCCGATGATTTCTGCGCTTTATCATGACGAGCCAACGATTGAATCCATGAATGCTTTGGGTTTGGATTTTAATGCGGTAGGTAATCACGAGTTTGATGATGGCCGTGAAGAATTACTGCGTATGCAAAATGGCGGCTGCCACGCAGATAAAGTAGGTTGTGCCGATGGTAAGTTTGACGGTGCAAAATTTAAGTTTTTGGCTGCTAATGTGCAAGACAGCAAAACCGGTAAAACGCTATTTCCTGCTTATCAAATCAAAGAATTTCAAGGCGTAAAAATCGGCTTTATCGGCATGACTTTAAAAGGCACGCCGGGTATTGTTACGCCGTCTGGTGTGGTGGGTTTAGATTTTAAAGACGAAGTAGAAACCGCCAATAAGCTGGTGCCTGAGCTGCAAAAGCTGGGGGTTGAAACTATTGTGGTCTTGCTGCACGAAGGTGGGGTGACTGTTGATAAAAAATACAATGAATGCAATGGCATTTCTGGCCCCATCGTCGATATCGTAAACAAGCTAGATAAAGCCATTGATGTGGTGGTTTCTGGCCATACTCATCAGCCCTACAACTGCAAAATCAACGATAAGCTGGTGACCAGCGCCTATCAATATGGTGGCATGGTGACGGACATTGATCTGACCATTGATCCTAAAACCCGCAATGTGATTAAGATGAGCGCCAATAATCTGGCGGTGACGCGTGATGTGCCAAAAGATGCGGCCCAAACCTCGTTGATCGAAAAATTCCTGAAATTGGTTACGCCACTGAAAGATCGAGTGGCAGGAACCATTGCAGGCCCGCTGACTAAAATAGCCACGGCAGCGGGCGAAATGCCGCTAGGCCGAGTGATTGCCGATGCTCAGCTTGATGCCACAGCAGATAAGAGCAATGGCGCTTCGCAAATTTCCTTTATGAACCCGGGTGGTGTGCGTGCCGAGCTGGCTCCAGATGCCGCTGCTAAGGTGACTTACGGCCAGCTGTTTACCGTACAACCCTTTGGTAATACCCTCGTGACGATGACGCTGACTGGCGAGCAAATCGATAAGGTGCTCGAGCAGCAGTGGAATGCTGGGGCGGCCAAAATCATGCAAGTGTCGGCAGGCTTTAGCTATGTATGGGATAAGAGCAAGCCAGATGGCAGCAAGGTAGATATTGCCAGCATTAAGCTCAATGGCGTGGCTATCGATCCAAAAGCCAACTACCGCGTGACGGTGAATAATTTTATGGCAACGGGTGGCGATGGTTATCTGGAGTTTGTAAACGGTAAGAGCGTGCTTGGTGGCCCGCAAGATGTGGATGCCTTGGAAAACTACCTGAAGAAAAACCCAATGCTTGCTGTGCCAAAAGCAGAGCGTATTAGTGTTTTGAACTAAGCCATATCATCCGCTTGGCTGACGCGATAAAGCGTTACCCTTGATAGGATTGAGTCATAGCCCCCTTTGCTACTTAAGTGAGCAAAGGGGGCTTTTTTTCATCTGATTAGCCCCATGTTTTTATGCTGAAATTTTTTTTCCTACTGAGTTTGCTTCTGCTAGGGAAAAAGAGCCAGCTGCCGTTGATGATTTGGCATTGGTGCATGTTTATATAAGCGTATCGGTCAGCCAGAGCAGATCATCCCAGTGCCAGACTGATGTATTCTTAGTGGAAATGCAGTGATCAATGTCAGTATATTTAGCTATGCTTAAACCTACCTGATTATGTCTCTTGCTTAATGAACTCTTTGTCGATGGATTTGTAGGGCGGGTGAAACCCGCGAGCAATGCTGAATAAATACGCGGGTTTCACCCGCCCTACGATATTTATAATGAGATTGAGCAAGAGGCTAATCAGTTAAACCTCTATCTAGGGAGCGAGCCAATGAAGCATCAATGTCTACAGCGCAGGCAGTTTTTATTGTTGGTGGGCAGCTTACTTGCCACGGTGGCCGCGCCAACATGGGCGGCTGGCGCATCGGGTGAAGTTAAGCAGCTCCTTGGGCAGGCGTGGCGGAATGATCAGCCTTTAAAACTGGGCGACCCGATTAGCTTAGGAGACCATTTACGCACGGGGGCAGATTCAAAGCTGGTGGTCAGGCTGGATAATGATGTCTATTTGCTACGTGCCAATGGCTCTTTGCAATTAGAGAAAAAAGGCTTAGTACTGGGGAGCTTGCGTTTACTGAGCGGCGCTTTACTTGCGGTATTTGCTAAAGGTAATAAGCAGATTATTACGCCAACGGTAACGGCAGGGATACGCGGCACGGGGCTGTATGCCGAGGCCAGCGAGCAAAGCACCTACTTTTGCCTCTGCTATGGAGAAGTCGATTTAAGCCCAATGCACCAAGAAGCTCGGCGCTTTCGGGTAAAAGCCAGCCACCATAAAGCGCATACGCTGGATGCGAAAGGCGGCATAGAAAAATCGCCACTTCGTAATCATAGCGATGACGAATTGGCGATTTTAGAAGCATTAGCCGGGCGTAAGCCTCATGCACTGGCCGGCTGATTTAAGCGCCTACTTTTGTTTAGCTAAGCGCTCATTCCAGTTTTTAACCACGGCATCTAGTGCGGCTTTGGCAGATTTACGCCCTGTGATCGCCGATTGGATTTCAGTTTGCAGGGTGCGCTGCATGGTGGTTTCATCTGGCAGAATACCTGGTTCTAAAGTCAGTGTTTTAGCGTTGCCAATAGATTGGGCGGCCACGGCGCGGGCTTTTTCTACCGGATCACTGCTCTTCGCTCCAGACATAAAGTACTGGTCTGCTGCCGCTTTTTTAGTCGATGGGAACGTAGTGCCGGTTTCTTTGGAGAAAGCCAATTGAGCGGCATCGCTGGTAATAAACTTGCCCAGTTTGGCCGCATCGCTTGGTGATTTTGCGCCCTTAGGAATCACGTAATCCATCATCCAACCACCAAAGGCCATTTTGCCTCCAGAAACCGGAAATGGGGCGATTTCGGTTTTACCATAAACGGCTTTGCTATCTTGCTCAGTGCGTTTTAACGCCTGCGGTGCGGTGGTCATCATGGCAATGCGCTGCGTGTTATACGCGGCAATTTCTTGCTCGAATTCAATTTTAAATACATCTTTAGGTATTGCGCCTGCTTTATATAAATCTACAAATTTTTGCAAGAATGCAATGTGCTGAGGGGAATTAAATACTGCTTTGCCATTTTCAATCACTGGCAAGCCCGCGTAATAAAACCAATTGATAAAACTGCCACCACTTTCTGCCGATAATTTAGGTGTAAATGCGGGTAATTTTGTTTTTGCAGTAATAGTTTTGGCTTGGCTAATTAATTCATCAAAATTTTTAGCTGGGGTTTTTATACCCGCTTTATCAAATATTTCTTTATTGTAGGCAATCACAGCCACAGAGTTATACCAAGGAAAGGCATAGATTTTTCCTTTATAAGTAACATCGTTAAGTGCATTGTCTTGATAAAGATTTTTATCCGCCCCCAAGTATTCATTCAGCGGAAAAATATTGCCTTGGCGGGCAAAATCATGCACCCACGGTACATTAAAATTGACTAGGGCCGGTGGGTTACCCGCTGCAATAGCAGCAATCAGCTTAGGCTGAATTTGATCCCAATTCATATCGACCCAAATGGCATCTAGGTTTGGATTTTGCTGATTAAATTGAGTAGCAAGGCCTTTAAAGTAATCATTAAATTTAGGTGCCATATTCATGGTCCAAAATTCTAGTTTTACTTTTTCAGCTGCAAAAACGGGTGAGGCGCTTAAAATACTGGTTACAACCATTGCGCTAGTAATAATTTTTTTCTTCATCTAGATATGCTCCATTTTTTTTGGCGGTGCGGCTTGGCAACATAAGTATTGTGTTATCTATGTGATTTTAAATATTGTGTAAAAGTGTGAAGTGTTGTTGTAAAAATGTGACTTACATTTCTAATAAACTAGGTATAGATGGCTGTCATATTGGCATATGATGATTGACCGATATTTGTGTATATCTTTTTTTATTAAGCAATGATAAAACGATGGAGTAAGGCTTTTATATTGTGGGTATGTTGCTGGGTAATATGATTTTGCCTCATTGCTGATTTACTTATTTAAACTTAGTTTGCAACCTATACTTACTCAATTAACCCTTGCGAGGTATGAACACAATGTCTGTTTTGATCTGTGGTTCTATGGCTTATGACACGATTATGGTTTTTCCAGATCGGTTTAAAAATCATATCTTGCCAGAAAAAATTCATATGCTTTCGGTGTCGTTTATGGTGCCGGAAATGCGTCGGGAATTTGGTGGTTGTGCGGGTAATATCGCTTATAACCTTAAAATGCTGGGTGGGGACCCGCAAATTATGGCAACCGCAGGCTGCGATTTTGCTCCCTATGCCAATCGCCTAGATAGATTGGGTATTCGTCGTGATAGCATTTTAGAAGTTGCAGACACGTTTACTGGGCAATGCTTTTTAACCACTGATTTAGACGACAACCAGATCAATGCTTTTCACCCCGGTGCCATGAGTTTTTCGCATCTAAACCGTGTGGCGGATATCCAAGTAGCGATTGAACTGGCGATTATTTCCCCTGATGGCAAGCAAGGCATGCAAGAGCATTGTGAGCAGCTTGCTAGCGCTAATATCCCCTTTATCTTTGACCCCGGCCAAGGCCTGCCAATGTTTAATGCGGCGGAGCTATTGCGGATGATTACTTTGGCTAGCTATGTGACGGTGAATGACTACGAGCTAGAAATGGTGCTGAACACCACTGGCCAGAGCATGGATGAGCTTAAAAACACCGCAAAAGTGCTGATTGTTACGCTAGGTGAAGATGGCTCTAAAATTTATGAAGGCGGAATTTGCCATGATATTCCCGTGGTTGTGGCCAATGAGGTGCTAGACCCAACCGGCTGTGGTGATGCTTATCGTGCTGGGCTGTTATTTGGCATCAGCCAAGGGTGGGACTGGCCAAGGACTGGGCGCTTGGCCTCATTATTAGGCACACTTAAAATTGGCTATAAGGGCGGGCAAAACCATGTTTTTAGCCGTGAGGAGATTGCGGCACGGTTTGAGCAGGCTTTTGGTTTGTCCTTGGTGTAGGGGCGCTGTGCGGCTTGCTTAATAAGGGGTATTACGCAGCAAGATCAAAAAGTACGCAGTCCACTAAAAGCACGAACAGTTGGCCGCATTGCCCTTTATTTTTTATTTATTTAAATAATTACATTTAAAATCAAATACTTATTAGGTAAAAAATCTACGCGTTATAATGAAAAGCAGAGGAAGATCTCCCATTTTTGATCCATTTTCTTCATGTATTTAGTGTTTTTCGTGGATTGAATAGTCTTTGTACGTAACATCAGTTAAATAATATTAGTAATTTCTACTGCATTAAATCTGTCACGCAACTGACTTGTTGTTTTCATGCTTTGTCTATATGGTTTGTGCTCACGTCGGGAATCCTGACTAACCATAAAAGCAGGGGTTGCAATGAATAAGAAGGCGGTAGAAGGCTGCAAGCTAAAAACGTTGATGGCACTGTGTTTAATGGCTTGGGGAATAAATGCTCCCGCACATGCGGCAGCAAAAGTGGTGATTAGCCAGGTTTACGGCGGCGGCGGTAATAGCGGGGCGATATTTAAAAGTGATTTTATTGAGTTATTTAATGCGGGTGACCAGCCTGCAGATCTTACTGGCTGGAGCGTGCAATACGCTTCGGCAACGGGCAGCAGCTGGCAAAAAACAGCGATCAATGGGGTCTTGCTTGCTGGGCAGTATTACTTAGTTCAGCAGTCTACCGGCACAGGTGGCAGTGTAAATCTACCCTCTCCAGAAGCGATAGGCACCCTGCTGTTAAGCGCAAGCAGTGGCAAAGTGGCTCTTGTTAAAAATAATTTGCTTTTGGCTTGCGGTGCGCAGTGCAGCGGCAACGCTAATGTTTTGGATTACGTAGGTTTTGGTTCTGCAAACAATGCAGAAACTAACCCAATTGCGCTATTAAGTAATAGTACGGCTGCCCTACGCAAAAACGCAGGCTGCACAGATAGCAACGACAATAGCGCTGACTTTATAGTGACCACTCCTGCACCGCGTAATGGTGCAACCCTGCTGCATACTTGCGGTGGTGTATCTCCAACACCCACTCCAACACCAAGCAGCCAACGCATCCATGATATTCAAGGCCATGCGCATCGCTCGCCTTTAGAAAATACCATGGTGAGCAATGTGCCAGGGGTTGTAACCCTATTGGCAAGCAATGGCTTTTATCTGCAAGACCCGCTGCCAGATAACGATCCTTTAACGTCTGAAGGGATTTTTGTGTTTGTTGGCAGTGCGCCAACGGTGGTGGTGGGCGATTCGGTATTGGTTTCTGGCACAGTCAGCGAGTTCCGCCCAGGCGGCACGGGTGGTACCAATAATTTAACCACCACGCAAATCAAATTAGCCAGTGGCGGCGCTAGCAAATTGTCTAGCGGCAATGCACTGCCTGCGCCCGTTATCTTGGCTAGCAATGTGCCAAATCAGCGGCTATGGCAAGGTAATGTGGCTGATATTGAGCAAGCCACTACGCTTGATTTAGCCAATGGCCTCGATTTTTATGAAAGCCTAGAAGGCATGCGCGTGCAAATTAATGGCGCGGTAGTGGTTGGCCCGAGCAATAAATTTGGCGAAGTGTTTGTCGTTGCAGATCACGGCAGAGCCGCAGGCCCGCGCTCACCACGTGGTGGGGTAGTGGTGACTGAAGCCGATTTTAACCCAGAGCGCATTAAATTAGCCGCAGGTGCAATCAAGGCACCTGCTGTTAATGTGGGGGATTGGTTCCCGCAAGCGGTGGGCGTGGTGGATTATAGCTTTGCTAACTATAACTTACAGCTTAGCGAATTAGCCGCTCCTGTGAGTAGCAATCTGCAGCCAGAAACCACGGTTAAACAGACTAGCGATGAACTAGCGATTGCCTCGTTTAACGTAGAAAACCTCGATGCCAATGAAGGCGGGGCTAAGTTTGCTCGCCTAGCGGTGCAAATCGTACAAAACCTGCAATCGCCCGACATTCTTGGCTTGATGGAAATCCAAGACAATAACGGCGCGACGAGCGATGGCTCGGTTGACCCAGCTCAAACCTTGGCCAAGCTCATCACGGCGATTAAAACGGCAGGCGGTCCAGCTTATCAATATCGCCAAATCAACCCCGTAGATGGCCAAGACGGTGGCGAGCCAGGCGGCAATATCCGCCAAGTTTTCTTGTTTAATCCAGCAAGAGTGAGCTTTATTGATCGTGCGGGTGGCTCTGCCACTCAGGGCATCGACGTGGTGGCTTGCCCAGAACAAGCCTGCCTGACTGCTAGCCCTGGCCGTATTGCTCCAACAGACCCAGCTTTTAATGCCAGCCGTAAACCGCTTACCGGCGAGTTTTCTTTTAATGGCAACAAGCTGTTTGTGATTGCTAACCACTTTAATTCTAAAGGGGGAGATCAGCCTTTGAGTGGCCGCTTCCAACCGGCTAATCGCAGCTCAGAAGTGCAGCGCAATAAACAAGCACAAATCGTGGCTGATTTTGTTAGCCGGATTAACGCCTTGGATCGCAATGCCAATGTGGTGGTGCTGGGGGATATCAATGATTACCAGTTCTCTACCTCAGTACAGCGCTTAAAGGCGGTGGGCTTAGTGGATCTAGTTGAAACGCTGCCAGAAAACGAGCGCTATACCTACGTTTATGAAGGCAATAGCCAAGTGCTGGATCATATTTTGGTGTCGCCAGCCTTAGCCAGCCGTGCTCAATACGATGTGGTGCATGTGAATTCTGAGTTTGCAGATCAAGCATCGGATCACGAGCCAGAAGTAGCAAAGCTAACCCTGCCACAAGCATGGTTTGATATCACTGCGCGCTTTAGTCAGCAAAAATCAGGCTTGGTTTATAACGCGGGCAGCAAAACATTTAATGGCAGCCTTAGCTTGGCCGCGCAAAGCGTTGTAAGTGGCCCAGTCCGTGTGCAAATCAAAGATTTACCTGCAGGGGTAACGCTGGCAAATGGCGCTGAAGATGGCGTACTGCTTGCCAATATTACTGCCGGTACGGCGCTGGTTTTACCGCTTAAATTTAACAATCCGGCACGTGTTGCGATTCGTTTCACTGCACAAATTCTGGCTAATAAGGACTTTAAATAATGAAACATACCCTTAAACTAGCATTGGCTGGCCTTGCCTTGGTTTGCAGCAACATGGCTTCGGCGGCGATGTATCAAGTGGATGTGGATACTCGCGCTTTGGAAGGGCAGGGCGGTTTTGTAGCCTTGGGTTTAAATGGCCTAAGTGATTCACCTTTGGTTCGTGCGCTCGTTAGCCAGTTCCGTGGCAGCAGCTTTGGGCTGGTCGATAACAGCAACACGTTTAACGTGCTTGGGCAGCTTAGCTCTACTTTAAAGCTGGATAATTTGCAGTCTAATCAATTTACTCAGGGCGTTATCTTTGGCAAAAAACTACAGTTCAATGTTGAATTTGCAGAAAGCAATTCGGTAATTGGTTCAGGCACTAGCTTTGCTTTTTCTTTGCTAGATAAAAACTACAGCTCTTTGTTAAGTGCGGATCCATCGGGTGTTGCAGTAATGGCAGAATTTACCCCGGGCAGCGCAACGTCATTTAACAGCTTGCTTCGTGCCGATGGTAAGGCCGTGGCAACGATTACCCCCGTACCAGAGCCAGAAACCTACGCCTTGATTGGTTTGGGTCTATTAGGTTTGGCCATGCAACGGCGTAAGCGCAGCTCTTACATCAGTAAGATTTAATACGGCAAAGAGCTGGTTTCACTGCTTGTGGTTAAAAACGACCCTGCGGGGTCGTTTTTTATGTTTTGAAGTTGTTGTAAAAATAGAATAATTAATTTTAGTATTTAATTTGATTGTTTGTAAGTTTGCTTACAGCAATGTAACGGCGCGTAGCTATTTCTCATCATTGTGGTTTTTATTGCCGAGAGCTTTCTTACAGAGCTTCTGACGAATCGCTACATAAATGCGCTGATCGATGAAATTATATTTTTTTATGCTAAATAATTAATTACTCTGAGCTTATGCTTGCTTAGAAATTTAATTGTGATTTTTTGAATCCTGCTTGCTTCTTTCTATTTGATTTATATCGGTTTTTTTGGAGTGCAGGTCATGTAGTGAAAAGGCCTAATACCAATTCCACAAAAAATCATAGCTAAAGACGTTGGGGATATCTCTAGTAGGAGTACTCCTTAACGTGAGGTTTACTGCAAGGCAGCACTTTTAGACTCGGAAAGAGTTTTCTCTATTAACGTAGTAAGGTGGGAGAATCACAAATGCGATTGAAACAGCTCGGATATATTCTCGCTACGGCGTGTGCTTTGAATGCGGGGGCTGCAATGGCCGCCGGCAAAACTTTGATTTTTTGTTCTGAAGGTAGCCCAGCCGGTTTTGATCCGGTGCGTTATACCTCTGGCACGGATTTTGATGCCTCTGCTGAGCCTGTTTTCAATCGCTTGGTGCAATTTAAACAAGGTTCTACCCAAATTGAGCCAGGTTTAGCAGAAAAGTGGGAAGTATCGGCTGATGGGCTGACTTACACTTTTAATCTGAGAAAAGGCGTGAAATTCCACACCACGCCTTTCTTTAAGCCGACTCGTGACTTTAACGCCGATGATGTGGCGTTTACTTTTCAGCGCATGACGGATAAAAATCTACCGTTTAACAAGGCCGCACCTTCAGATTTCCCATATGTATCTGATATGAGCCTTGATACCAATATTGTGGGTATCGAAAAAGTAGACGCTTATACCATCCGTTTAAAACTGAAAGCAGTGGATGCGGCCTTCTTGCAAAATATCGCGATGTCTTTTGCCTCTGTTTACTCGGCTGAATACGCAGATAGCCTGCTGAAGAGCGGCAAAACGGCGCAGCTAAATACCATGCCTATCGGTACTGGCCCATTTATTTTCAAAAGCTATCAAAAAGACAGCAATATTCGCTTTGATGCCAATCCAGAATACTGGAAAAAAGGCGAAGTAAAACTGGATAAGTTGATTTTTGCGATTACCCCAGATGCTTCTGTGCGTTACCAAAAGCTGCAAAAGGGTGAATGCCATGTCATGGTTTATCCAAAGCCAGCTGATCTGAAAGCCATGCAAGAAAACAAAAGTTTATCCGTGCCTTCACAAGCCGGTTTCAATCTTGGCTATTTGGCTTACAACGTTCAGCACAAACCACTGGATAAATTAGAAGTTCGCCAAGCGCTGGATATGGCTATTAATAAGAAAGCCATTATCGAAGCGGTTTACCAAGGTGCGGGCCAGTCTGCCACTAACCCAATGCCACCTACTCAGTGGTCTTACAATAAAAAGCTAAAAGATGCGGCTTATGATCCGGTTAAAGCGAAGGCGCTGCTGAAAAAAGCGGGCATTGCAGAAGGCACTGAGATCACGTTATGGGCCATGCCAGTACAGCGCCCTTACAACCCAAATGCCAAACTGATGGCTGAAATGATCCAAGCGGATTGGGCTAAAGTGGGCGTGAAAGGCAAGATCACCACTTACGAGTGGGGCGAGTACCTGAAGCGCGGCAAGGCGGGTGAGCACGATGCAATCTTGGTAGGTTGGACTGGTGACAATGGCGATCCTGATAACTGGCTAGGTGTGAACTTGGCTTGCGCTTCGGTAGAAGGCAATAACTACGCTAAGTGGTGCAATAAAGAGTTTGACGAGATGGTCGTAAAAGCGCGCACTATTACTAATCAAGCTGAACGCACCAAGCTGTACGAAAAAGCGCAGGAAGTCTTTAAGCGTGAGCTGCCTTGGACAACCGTTGCACACTCCACCGTTTACGTGCCACTGCGTAAAGAAGTGCAAGGGTTCAAAATCAGCCCATTTGGTCTGACTTCTTTCTCTGGCGTGAGTCTGAAATAACTATTTGATCTTCCATAGAACGGCCGCTGCGATTCGGGCGGCCGTTTTTGCGTAGTGCTTTTGTGTATGTTGATGTCATTGGCCTTTGCAGTTGCTGTTTTTGTGCTGAAGGTGTGTTTACGTAGCTAAAGTTTTTTATGTTTTTCGCAGCTAAAACTGCCGTGCGCCGTATGGAGAAATATCCATGTTTAGTTTTATTTTTCGCCGCTTAAGCGTCACGATCCCCACTTTTTTGGGCATCACCGTTTTAGCGTTTGCGCTGATTCACATGATTCCGGGCGATCCGGTTTTGGTGATGGTGGGTGAGCGTCGTTTAGACCCAGAATTTTATCGCCAAGCCCTGATTCGGCTTGGTTTAGATCAGCCTTTATATGTGCAGTACTGGCAATATCTGCTGAAAGTATTGCATGGTGATCTAGGTTTTTCTTTGGTGACGCATGAGCCTGTGATTAGGGATTTTTGGGCGCTGTTTCCTGCCACATTTGAGCTTTCAATGTGTGCCATGTTGTTTGCTACGGTAACGGGGCTTGCCGCAGGGATTGTGGCAGCAACGCGTCGCGGCACCGCGATCGACCATGCCGTAATGGGTACGGCCTTAACAGGCTATTCAATGCCGATTTTCTGGTGGGGCTTGCTGCTGATTATGCTGTTCTCGGTGCAGCTAGGCTGGACACCGGTTTCGGGCCGTTTAGATTTGGAATTTGATATCCCGCGCGTGACTGGCTTGATGCTGATTGACACGCTGATTTCAGGTGAAGAAGGTGCGTTTAAATCTGCTGTGATGCATCTGATCTTGCCAACCATCGTATTGGGTACCATCCCAATGGCGGTGATTGCACGCATGACGCGCTCGTCCATGCTAGAAGTGCTACGCGAAGAATATATCCGTACAGCCCGGGCCAAGGGTCTTTCCAAAACGCGGATCGTACTGGTGCACGCATTAAGAAATGCGCTGATGCCCGTGGTCACGGTGATTGGTTTACAAGTTGGCACCATGCTGGCTGGTGCCGTACTGACTGAGAGTATTTTCTCTTGGCCGGGTATTGGTAAATGGCTGATAGATTCGATTTCGCGTCGTGATTATCCGGTGGTGCAGGGCGGTATTTTATTGATCGCTACGCTGATTATTATTGTTAACCTAGTGGTTGATGTGCTGTACGGCATTATCAATCCACGTATTCGCCATGCGAGGTAAGTATGTCGAACATTAAGTCTTTGGCCGCAGCTGAGCCCCTTTATAGCTATCCATCACCACTCAAAGAATTTTGGCAAAGCTTTAGCGCCAATCGTGGTGCTTTGGTTTCATTTATCTTTTTTATGCTGTTGGTTGTGGCCGCTTTACTTGCTCCTTGGCTCGCGCCACACGCGCCTAGCGAGCAGTATCGTGAGTTCTTTTTAACGCCTCCTGCATGGCAAACCGGTGGCTCTTGGCAGTTTTTTTTAGGAACCGATGAAGTAGGCCGAGATATTCTTAGCCGCCTGCTGCACGGTGCAAGGCTGAGCTTATTAATTGGCTTGATCTCGGTAACGATGTCGCTATTGCCGGGGATTGTGTTGGGGATGATTGCCGCTTTTTACCCTAACTTTATTGGCACCTCCATCATGCGCGCGATGGATGTAATGATGGCACTGCCTTCATTACTCTTAGCCGTGGCAATTGTGGCCGTGCTAGGGCCGGGGCTGCTGAATACGATTTTGGCGATTTCCGTGGTGAGCTTGCCATCTTATGTAAGGCTGGCGCGGGCTTCTGCCATGGGCGAGTTATCAAAAGATTATGTGATCGCATCTCGCCTATCGGGTGCGAGCAAGTTGCGCCTGATGTTTAACACCGTGCTGCCCAACTGTATGGCACCGCTGATTGTGCAAGCAACGCTGGGCTTTTCTGCCGCTATTCTGGATGCCGCTGCCTTGGGCTTCTTGGGCCTTGGCGCACAACCGCCTTTGCCTGAGTGGGGCACGATGCTGGCCTCTGCCCGTGATTATATCGAGCGCGCTTGGTGGGTAGTGACTATGCCAGGGGTAACGATCTTAATCACCGTGCTGGCGCTTAATCTAATGGGCGATGGCCTGCGCGACGCGCTAGACCCAAAACTGAAAAAGCTGGCTTAAGGCTGCATTGTAGGGTGGGCAGGATTTTCTACCCACGCGGCGCAAGGTGCGCCATACCGCGTGGGCAAGATAAAACGCCTTGCCCACCCTACTCAAGACAGACCTTTTTAAAGGCTTGGAGAAAATAATGAGTTTATTAGATATAAAAAACCTCTCCGTTGCGTTTGGCTCGGTTGATAAGCCTTTTCGGGCGGTAGAAAGCGTTGATTTCTCGATTAATCGTGGCGAGATCGTCGGGATTGTGGGCGAGTCAGGCTCGGGTAAAAGCGTCACCATGCTGGCCTTGATGGGCTTGATCGATGCACCGGGCCGAGTAACGGCGGATGAATTGTCTTTTGAAGGCAAAGACCTGCTGAATATGAAGGCCAACGATAAGCGCAAAATCATCGGCAAAGATATCGCCATGATTTTTCAGGACGCTTTATCTAGCCTCAACCCTGCCTATACCGTTGGCTATCAGTTGATGGAAACCTTGCGTCAGCATGAAGGCTTGAAGGGTGCTACGGCGCGCAAGCGTGCGCTGGAGCTGTTAGAAATGGTAGAGATCCCAGACGCTAAATCTCGGCTTGATGCTTATCCGCATCAATTATCCGGCGGGATGAGCCAGCGGGTGATGATCGCTATGGCGATTGCCTGTAAGCCGCGCTTACTGATCGCCGATGAGCCAACCACGGCGCTAGATGTAACCGTGCAAGCACAGATTATGGAGCTGCTGGTTAATCTGCAAAAGCAGCACGACATGGCACTGATCCTTATCACTCACGATTTGGCAGTGATTGCCGAAGTAGCGCAGCGCGTGGTGGTGATGTATGCAGGCCAAGTGGCAGAAACCAGCCCCGTGCCGGCGATCTTTGATTACCCCCGCCACCCATACACACAAGCTTTGCTCAGCTCCATTCCAGAGCACAGCAAGGGCGCACATCGTTTGGCGACGTTGCCAGGCGTAGTGCCGGGGCAATACGATAGGCCAGTGGGATGTTTGCTTTCGCCACGCTGCCCCTATGTACAAGAATCCTGTAAAACCAAACGTCCAGATATCACGATAGCGGGCGCAGGCACCGTGCGCTGCATTACACCACTGGACGAAGCGGGGAGACCACAAGCATGAGCGACGCAATCCAACCTATCCTAGTCGCCAGTGAATTATCGCGTCACTACCATGTATCGCGCGGCTTTATGAAGCCTGCTGCCACGGTGAAAGCACTCAATAGCGTGAGCTTTAGTCTGCAGCCTAAAAAAACACTGGCGGTGGTGGGTGAATCGGGCTGTGGTAAATCTACCCTAGCGCGTCAGCTTACTTTGATTGAAGAGCTGACCTCTGGGCAGTTGCAAATTGCTGGCGTGGATACCGTGGCGGCTTCGGCCGCTGATTTAAAAATCCTGCGCCCTAAAGTGCAGATGGTGTTTCAAAACCCATATGCTTCTTTAAACCCGCGTAAGCAAATTGGCACCATGCTGGCCGAGCCACTGCTGCTGAATACCTCGCTGAGCGCCGCTGAGCGTGAAGAAAAAGTTCGCGCCATGATGACCCGCGTGGGCCTGCGCCCAGAGCATTATCACCGCTATCCGCATATGTTTTCTGGCGGCCAGCGTCAGCGTATTGCCGTGGCCCGCGCCATGATGCTTACCCCTAGCGTGGTGGTGGCCGATGAGCCAACTTCGGCGCTGGATGTATCGATTCAGGCGCAGATTTTAAATCTGTTTATGGATCTACAAGACGAGCTGGGTATTGCTTACGTGTTTATTAGCCACAACCTATCGGTGGTTGAACACGTGGCTGACGATGTGCTAGTAATGTACTTTGGTGTAGGCGTAGAGCATGGCCCTAAGGATGTGCTGTTTGATCGGCCACTACATCCCTACACCCGAGCGCTGATGTCGGCAACGCCAGCGATCCGCGCTGAAGACCGCGGCTCTAAAGTGAAATTACTGGGTGAGCTGCCTTCACCGCTCAACCCGCCAACAGGCTGCGCTTTCAACACCCGTTGCCCCTTTGCTACCGACCATTGCCGTACAGAAGTACCCAAACTACGCCCAATCGAAGGCCGCTTAGTGGCTTGCCACCGCGTGGAAGAAATTACAGTTTGATGGAATGCGGGTGGGCAACGCCCGCGACCCATAACAATACGCCGCCATACCCATATTGGGATGGCGGCGTATTGTTTTGCGGTGAGTCTAAAGGGGTTAGCTTGATTTACTTTTCTTTTGATTTCATCAGCTTTGGCTTGTGGTGGAGCGCTCAATTATCTACAATTATCAAAAAATCATAATTTATGAAATATTGATAATTAAAGGTAATAGCGATGAAGATCTACAGCTATAGACGCCCAAAAGTGGCAGAGATGTATTGTGATGCGCTCCAAGGGGATAGCTTGGTAGACAAAAGATCCGGCTTATTTCTAACAGCAAAGCGTCGGGTTGGAAAAACTACTTTTTTACGAGAAGATTTACTGCCAGAGGCAAAACAGCGAGGTTGGCTGGCTGTTTACATTGATTTATGGTCTGACCGATCTCGGGACCCTGCAGAGCTGATCGCCGATGTTGTGAAAGAGACAATCTATCAGGAGTCAGGAGCCGTGGCCAAGGCTGCTAAATCAACCGGCCTCAGTAAATTTAGTGTTGCTGGGTTTTCTTTTGATTTTCAGGCCATTGGCTTGCCTGAAGGGATGACACTATTTCAAGGATTGCAGCTATTACAGCAGCTCACTAAAAAACCAATTCTTTTAATTGTTGATGAAGCTCAGCACGCCTTAATTAGTAAAGAAGGTGAAGCCAGCATGTTTGCCTTAAAAGCAGCTCGAGATGGAATGAACAACAGTAATGATGCGCCCAAGCTCATGCTGGTTTTTACCGGATCAAATCGCGATAAATTGGCTCATTTGGTGATGAGCAGCAAAATGCCATTTTTTGGTTCAAGTGTGATGGATTTTCCGATGTTGAATCGTGAGTTCACCGATGGCTATACCGCGCATATTAATAAAAGTTTGGCCTCGGACAATCAGCTAGATCCAAATGCCGTTTGGGATACCTTTCAATTAGTGGGCTATCGACCTGAATTTTTACGCAGCATTATCAGTGATGTTGCTTTGGAGATGCAGTCTGCTCCTGACTTGAATCAAAAAATTCAAGCGGGCGGCACTTTATTGCAAAGTCGAATTTGGGCTGAAATTGAAAATGAATACACATCTCTTTCGGCATTACAGCAGGCGATTATTCGGGTGATGTCGGTTCAACATGGCCAATTTAGCCCATTCAGTGCCAGCTCAATGGCTGAATATGGTGCGGTCGCTCAAGGGCTATCAACGGGATCTATTCAAACTGCTTTGGATGCCTTACGAGAGCGTGGCATTGTATGGAAGGAGTCGCGCGGTGCCTATGAATTGGAAGATGAATCATGGAATACATGGCTTAAGATGAAGAATATTGTTGATTAATTTACTGAATTTTTCTAATGCCAATAGATCGCCAATCCCCAAACGCTGATTTAAAAAATCATAGTTTTGCATTTTGGCAGTCGGCCTTAGGGCTAACAAATGCAGAAATGCTTTGCTCTCAACATGTAATTAGCCATCTCGGGCATTATTTATCTAAATCAGATGAGCAGTCGATTTTTCATTTTACTCACTTAGCAAATGGCAAACAGGTGCTTGCGCTGCCAGAGAAAATACGGCCATTGCTTGCTTCAATCGATTTAAATGAAAATCGCACACTGATTGATGCCGCAATCCTAGCTGCGGGGTTTGTAGAGCAATATCGTGATATTGACTATCACCTTGAGCAGATTAATTCGTTGAAGCGCATAAATAATAGTATTCAACACCTAAATTCTAACTCGCCGCTATTTAAAGGGTTGCTACCTGATTTTTTACGCCAGCAAACGGCAGAAGACCGCGATATTTTAGATTTGGAAGAGGACGACGAGGCCATTGCTCTTGTGGCGGATGGCGCGATACAGGCCATTGCCCGTTATGTGCCATTAAAATTGTCCCCCTTAATCGCGGACATTACGGTTTTGGTGAGCCCACTTGCAAGACAAGGGCAACTAGCGACGATGGTGGTATCCCGTCTTTGCGAGCTAATTCTTAGCCGTGGCTTGATTCCCAGATATCGAGTGGCTCATCATCATTCTGCAAGTATTAAAGTTGCAGAAAAGTTGGGTTTTACACCCCAATTTACTATTACGGCTTGGCGGATTAAGGCTGGGGATTCACCTTCCAACATAAATGCTTAAGTATGAGGCCCGAGGCTCGTTTTCTTCTATGTACTCATGCGCGTGGGCACAAAGGCGTGCCCACCCTACATTGCATCCTGTCCTATCCACAGGGACAGCTCCCGCCATCTCGCTTATACTTCGGCCCTTATATTATCTAAGGCCCATCATGTCCTTTGCCACTCTGGGGCTATCACCCGCCGTTTTACTTGCTGCTAGCAAAAAATCCTATATCACTCCAACGCCTGTGCAGGCGGCGGTGATTCCTGCTGTGCTATGGGGCGAGGATGTTTTGGCGCAGGCGGCCACGGGCTCGGGTAAAACGGCTGCTTACGTTTTGCCGCTGCTGCATCTTATGACGACGGGCAGTAGCAAGGTGCTGATTTTGGTGCCAACGCGTGAGCTGGCGGTGCAGGTGGGGGACGAGATCAAAGGCTTGCTGGCGGCTTTAGGTAAAATGACTCGGCCTATCAAGCTGGCAACGGTATTTGGCGGTGTGGCGATTAATCCGCAAATGATGCAGCTGCGTGGAGGGGCCGATGTGCTGGTGGCAACGCCTGGGCGCTTACTGGATTTAATCGATAAGAACTCGGTTCGGCTCGAGTTCTTTAATACTCTGGTGCTGGATGAGGCAGATCGCTTACTGGATATGGGCTTTGCTGCCGAAATTAACCGCATCTTGGCGCTGTTACCTGCCAAGCGTCAGAGTCTGTTTTTCTCGGCGACTTTTCCTGACGAAGTAACCGCGCTGGCCGAGGGGATTTTGCATCAGCCTAGCCACGTGACGATTGAAAACACCGAGATCAACCAGCCGGATATCTTGCAGCGCGCGATCAGCGTCGATGCCCATGCTCGCACAGCGCTACTGGCTCAGCTGATTCAAGACAATGGTGGGCAACGGGTGCTGGTGTTTGTGGCTAGCAAGCAGGGAGCTGAGCAGCTTGCTAATCAGCTTTACGCCAAGGGCATTAATGCCGCGCCTTTTCATGGCGAATTTAGCCAAGGGCGGCGTAATCAAGTGTTGGCCGAGTTTAAGTCGGGCAGCTTGCAAGTGGTGGTGGCGACCGATCTGGCTGGCCGGGGTATCGATATTGATGGTCTGCCGTTTGTGGTGAATTACGATCTGCCAAGATCCCCCATTGATTACACTCACCGCATTGGCCGCACTGGTCGCAATGGTGCAAGTGGCTGCGCGATTAGCTTTGTTACTGCGGCCACCGAAGCGCATTTCCGCCTGATTGAAAGCCGCACGCATATCCGTCTTACCAGAGAAGTGATCGCAAGCTTTGAGCCCCAGCAAACTAGCGCGCTTGCTGTGCCGAATCCCGGTGGAGTTAAGGGGGTGAGGATGAGCAAAAAAGATAAACTGCGCGCGGCAGCGGCTAGGGCAGAGAAAGAATAAAGATGTAAGAACTTAAAAAATCTTAAGGCGCAGAGAACACAGAGAAAACCGATTGAATGGCTTCTTTGTGTTCTGCCTTTTTCTCTGTGCCTACAGACGTTTTTTTAGCGCATCATCACCAAATATTCACCCGTTTATCTTCGCTTCTTAATGCCGCTTTATCGCAAGAAAATGCGGTTGCAAATTCTGGCATATTGGCGGTGGGGGCAAGTACACGGTATTTATCTGGTGAATGCGGATCGGTCAGTATTTGCATACGCAAGGCTTCATTGCGAACATTGTTTCTAAAGCTTTGTGCATTAGCAATAAAGAAGCGTTGCTCCTGCGTTAATCCATCTATTTTTTCCGGCTGTGGTTTGCTCGCCAGCGATTTCTGTAATGCGATAAAGGCAATTTTTAAACCGCCTAAATCGGCGATATTTTCGCCAGCGGTGAGTTTGCCATTGATATGTAATTCATCGATGGGATTAAATTCATCGAATTGCTTAGCAATCTTACTCACTTTAATTGCAAAGTTCTTTTTATCATCGTTAGTCCACCAGCTTTTTAAATTACCATCGCCATCAAATTGGCTGCCTTCATCATCAAATGCATGGGTTAATTCATGGCCGATGGTGGCACCGGTATTACCATAATTGCTAGCGGTATCTGCGCCTATATGAAACAGCGGCGCTTGCAAAATGCCCGCAGGGAACACAATCTCATTCATGCTTGGGTTGTAATAAGCATTGACGGTAGAAGGCGTCATTCCCCATTCATTTCTATCAATTTCTTTGCCTAGTTTGGCAAGCTGGCGTTTGAATTCAAATTCATGGCCGTGTTTAATATTGCTCACATAAGATTCTTTACTGATTTGCAAAGTGCTGTAATCTCGCCAAGTATCTGGATAAGCAATTTTAACGGCGATTTTATCCAGTTTTTTTAAAGCTTGCTGCTTGGTGGCATAACTCATCCAGTCCAGCGTTTTAATTTGCTCAGCCATAGCATATTTAATATTGCTGACCATATCTAAAGCTTCGGCTTTGGCTGCTGGGCTGAAGTATTCAGCGACATAAAGCTCACCTAATGCCTCACCCAAATTTTGATCTACACTTTTTAATACCCGCTTCCAGCGCGGCCTTAATTCTTTTGCCCCAGATAAGGTTTTACTATAAAAATTAAAATCTGCATTTACAAAAGCTGAGGAAAGATATTTAGCTCGGTTATGGACTAGATGCCAGCGCAAATAAACTTTCCAGTCATCTAGAGATACGGTGTTAATAATATGGTTAATATGTTTAAAGAATTTAGGCTGGGCAATATTTATATCATGCGGCACAGCAATGCTTAATTCTTCAAAGTAATCGGGCCATGCCAGGTTGGGGCTGAGTTTTTGCAAGTCTTTTGCGCTGAGCAGATGATAAGTCGCCTCAGGATCGCGCTGCTCTACCTTCGTCATTGAAGCATGGGCAAGGCCAGTTTCTAAACGAAGAATACGAATAGCATTTTTTTCAGCCTGCTGAGGCTTATCCCCCAGTAGGACAAATACCTGAACCAAGTGGGCTTTATATTGCTGGCGGATGGTTTTATTTTTACTATCCGTTTTTAAATAATAATCTCGGTCTGGCAGGCCCAAACCGCCCTGCGATAAATCGACAATATAGCGCAGAGAATTCTTTGCATCTTGATTGATATTAAAATCAAATAAGGGATTAATGCCCTCGCTATGCAATTGGGCGATGGTGCGAATTAAATCTTGCCTTGTTTTGATTGCCGCAATTTGGCTTAGCCGCTCAGCCAGAGGCTGAGCACCAGCCGCCTCTATTGCCGTCTCGTCCATTCCGCTTAAATAAAATGCACCTACTTTATCCGCCACAGGATTGGGGCTGGTGGATTGTGCAGCCTTCTCAATAATCTTTTTAAGCGCATCAAGATTTTTTTCAGCCACCTCGTCATACGCTCCATAGCTTGCTCGGTCTGCCGGAATGGGATGTTCGGCCAGCCATTTACCATTGGCAAACTGATAAAAATTGCTGCATGGATCCGCCGCTCTATCCATTGTTGCGGCTTCTAATACCAAACTATTAGCGTGGCTTAAAGCCGATCCAGCAATAAATAAAGCCGTAATGGCGGTGCGAATTGGATTGGGCATGGCGAGTCTTTGAGTGGATGGTTTGGCTTTGAATCTACGCAGTTATGCTTTTAAAATATATTGGGGTAAGCGAGATGTAAAAAAATGCAACATTAAGTAATGCTTGCCAAGTGATTGAGTCCTCAATATAGTTGTAAAAAACAACTATATTGAGCTTGCTATGAATTCAAGGACGCTAAGAGCTGTATCGCGGGATATCGTGCGTGAACTGGGTGTGTTTGCTAAGAAATGCGGCAAGGTGGAGCTTAGCCCTGTTGAGGCGCATATTTTGATTGAGCTGGAAAGCGCTAGCCTCACAAGTTTGCAATTGGTCGAGCGCTTGCGCATTGATAAATCCAATGCCAGCCGAGTTTTACAAAAAATGCTAGAGCAGGGTTTGATTGAGTGGCAGGCGCATCTCAGTGATAAAAGAAGTAAGCAGGCCGTGCTAACCCTGATGGGTAAAGAGCTATTACAGGCGGTGCATGGGCAATATGATGGCGAAATTAATCAGGTTCTACAGCAGCTAAGCCATGCCGAGCAGCAGGCTTTGGAGGCGGGTTTAGTTTTGTATCGGCAAGCTTTAGTCAAAGCCCGTACCCAGCAAGGCTATCAAATCCGCCGAATGTTAGAGGCGGATAATCAAGGTGTAGCGGCGGTGATTCGCCAAGTATCGGCAGAGCACGGCTTGAGCGCGGCTCAGGGTTATGGCGTGGCAGACCCGCATTTGGATCAACTTTATCCATGCTATCAGCAGGCAGGCGCTGCTTATTGGGTAATTCAAAAGGATGCTGGTGAGCTACTTGGTGGTGCAGGTATTGCTCCGCTAGCGGGCGCTGTGGGATCAGTATGCGAGTTACAAAAGATGTATTTATTAAGCAGTAGCCGAGGTTTAGGTTTTGGCCAACGTTTGCTTAATATTGCCTGTGATTTTGCAAAGCAGGCGGGGTATCAGCAGTGCTATCTGGAAACCACGGCCAGCTTACCGGCAGCGCTCAACCTGTATAAAAAAATGGGCTTTAGGCAAATTGCTGAGGCTATGGGCGACACCGGCCATCACTCTTGCGAGATTTTTATGCTGAAGGATCTGTAAAAAATAAACCCCGCCTTTTAAAAAAGACGGGGTTTATTTTTAGTGCCTTAAAGCCGTTTACTTCTTAGCTACATGGTGGCCGCCAAAGGCATTGCGCATCATTGATAGCAATTTAGCGACGTAATCGCCTTTACCTTGGGTGGTGTAGCGCTGGAATAGCGACGCTGCAATCACCGGCGCAGGAACGCCTAGCTCTACGGCTTCTAGT